>JBBSVZ010000068.1:0-18810 GCA_038046545.1 Nanobdellota archaeon
CATTGCAGTTGCGTCAATATTATCCCAGAAAAGATTGATCATCTTTCCGACATAAACACCAAAATAAGCTTCAATTAGGCAAGCTTCCCTGACTAAATCTAAAACTTTTTTGTCTTTTTTTGCTAAAAAAATATCAATATTTTTCCAATCATAAGCACAATCGAAAAGCTTGGATTGGACTTGGTTTAGGCTATTCATTTTTTTGCTATAACCATTGTCTGAAGACCAGTTTTATCTTCGTAAGTTTTAACCGATCTAAACCCTGCTCTTTTGGAGAGCTTTATAAGAGTTTCTGTAGATCTGTAAACTGCATTTAGCTCACCTAAATTTTTCAGAAGGTAGTTAGTTAATTTATGTTCCCTCATTCCTGAGCTTATAAAAAAGCCTCCCTTGTTAAGTTTATTTTTGATGATTTTATAAAAAAGTAAAGTTTTTCGATCGTCCAGGAAATCAACCATTCCTAAACTTACAATTATGTCAAAATTCTTGTAATAGGTTTTTTTATCAAGAGCATCACCGGAGTGGAAGAAAAAATTGTTTTTTGTATTATCTGCACCCAGTTTATTGATAAGCCCTTTATCAAGATCGATAAAATGATAATTTATCTGGTCATTACCGATTTCTTTATTAGCCTCAAAAATTTCCCTTCCAAGACCACTGGGAATTGCCAGCACATCCAATCTTCTCTTTTTCGAATTGTTAATTATGCGTTTGAGTTCCTGTTTTGATCTTTTGTATCTAAACCTCATTGCCTTTGCAGACGGCATATTTAGAAAAATTGAATCGAGTACTGAACCAATTAAGAATCTTCCTTTCGGCTTACCATTGTAAACATGGTCGGCGAATTTGTAGCTTCCTCCATTTTTTATTCCTTCACTTGCCAAATAACTAGTTGAAAACAGGAAATAAAGAGGAATCAAATGCCATTTTCCGCATTTTAATAATTTTAGAGGAATTGATTTCGTCTTTCGGGTCTTATTATAAAATTTCATAATCCGAGCACTTTTGGATATTTTTTCCAGAGCAATAAGCCTGAGGCGATAACTCTTTCAATTCCAAAAGCAACACAGGTTGAAAATGGATGAGCGTCATCATTAAACTTCAATTTAAATCGGCTTGTATAATAATCCTCCAGATTGTTTATTGAAGCCAGCGCAACATCTTTTCCTGCAACCTTCACGCGGAATTCCTTTTTAGTTTCTTTTAGTTTTTGAATTAGTTTGGTCCCTTCATTAGGATTTTGGAAGAAAGGATCGTTTGAAACGGATAGTCGGCCGTTTAAACTAAGTTCTTTGAATATTGAATTTACAAGTTTTGCTGTTTTTTCTTTCACAACATCAGCATCTTTGTTATTTATGAAAATGACCCCTTCTAGCATATGAAAATTCATCAGCCTGAAAGGAAACTCAAAGTTTCCGCCTTCATACCTTGAACAGTAACTAATTGTCCTATAGCCTGAATTTCTGCTGATTTTTGAATTTTTTAAGAGTTCATAAACTCGTAGGCAGCTTGCCGGAGCAAGCGCTTTTCCGCCTTTGCTTGTCAAAACAATATGCTGCGGAAAGTTAGCAGAATAACCTGATATTTCAAGAGTTTTTTTATCAATGACTTGAGGTGAAATCAAAATTTCTGGGAACATTAACGATAATTTTCTATTAAGATAGTCGCATAGCTTATCAAAAACAAGCCCGGATTCACCAGTGAGAAATGCAGAATTTTGAATTTGCAAAAAGCCCTTACTTTCTAATTTTCGGTTTACCATTAAAAAATGCCTCCGAAATTGCATCGATTGACCTGAAATTTTTCATGACTATCTCTTCGCTTTCAAGTTTTCTGCCCAATTTTTTTTCCATAAAACCAACTATATCCAATATATTCATTGAATCCAAAAGGCCGCTTGAAAAAAGATATGTATCAGTGTTTATCTTTTTGTTTTTTATTTTTGAGCCCAAAAAAGCTAATAAATCATTTTTAATTTTTTCCATGAGAGAGTCTCCAATTCGAATTTATACAGTATTTTATTATTTTATCATAATATACATCAAGGGAACTTATTGCTTTTTGTGATTCAGGTGAATCTTGCAATAGATCTTTCTGATCAAAGATTTTAGGGCAATATAGCTGGTAGCTAAATGACGATAATGTATCGATTATTTTTGAGAAAATCGGATTTTCTGATTCCTGCACGGACTTTTTAAATAGTTCATAGGTTTTAAAATCAGCAAAAGTTGCAGGATTCGAAGGTTTCCCTCCCTCTTGAGTACCATATTTTCTAAAAAGGGAATAGGTTTTTCCAATAAATTCTCTTAATGAGGGTGATTTCTTGCCTGCACATATATGATAAACTTTGTTTTTTGAATTTTTCTTCAAAAATGAAAGGTAGAATGCCTCTGTTGCATCATCAGTTGAAATAATATCGATTTTGTTATTTGGGTCACCGGGAATGACTGGCACCATTCCTAGCTGAAGCAATCTTAATGAATAGTGGATTGCACCAAATTTGTTAACCTTGCCTGACTTACCATTTCCAATAACAGTTGAAAACCTATATGTTGTAATGGGAAGCTTTTTTTGAAATTTTTCTATTATGCCTTCTGCCTCATATTTTGTTTTTTCATATGCGTTGACAAATCCCGCATTATGCGCCCTTTCTTTTTCCAATATCAGTCCTTTTCTCTTGCCACTTACATACACTGTACTGAAATGTGCCATTTTTTCGAGGTTTTTGCAACTTGAAGCAAGTTTTATGATATTTCTGACCCCATCAACGTTTACTGGCTTGAGTTTTTGATATGGTAGCTCAAACCTTGTTATTGAAGCAGAATGTATTATGTGCGTTGTATTTTTGCAAATCTCTTTATATTCCGATTCTGATAGATTCAATTTATCTTTTGTGATGTCCCCTTTGAAGATTTTAATCTTGTTGGATTTTTTTTTAACACCACTCATATTGTTATCATGTCCAAGCAGCGTTATTTTTGCATCAGTCTTAAGTATTCTAGATACAACCTCACTACCCAAAACGCCTGAACCTCCAGTAATAAAGATGTTTTTCATTTTTTAGTGTTCTATCACCATTGCCGTCCAATTCGCTCCAAATCCAAAAGTGAAAAGAAAGAGAATATCTCCTTTTTTTATTGCGTTCTTCCTTTCCATATCAGAGATATTTATTATGTGGTCACAAGAAATTGTATGGCCTACTCTCCCGATATTACCCATCCAAAGTTTTTTTTCTGGGATTCCTGTTATTGAGCAGAGCATTTGCCAGCTCCGCTTGCTGACATTATGCGGAACAAACCAATCAACATCTTCAATTTTAATCGAAAGATCTTTCAAAGTTTGCTCTATAAGCAGTTTTGAAGATGTAAAATAAGCTGCAATAAGCTCTTGTTCTCTTTTAGGGGTGTCCCAGTAATAAGGATACGAAAGTTGCTTGAATCCTAAAATTCTATTTTTTTTGCTATTTTTTTCCAATAAAACCCCACACCCTGCATCACTTATGACATTATACATTATTTCTCGATTATTATTTTTTGGCAAGCAATCCCCAGCAAGAATAAGCACTGATTTTGAGTTACTAGATGCAAGATGTTCTCTTCCAATGTTTATGGATGATAATAATCCTCCGCAGCCCTGTTCGCTTAAAGTGAATGAGGATGAAGAACTAATGCCGAGAATTTCAGCAAGTTGTGGGGCTTTGTATTTAAAAATTGAAAGACCTTTTTTTGGATATTCATTAGCATTTATCCCTTGGCAGTTAATCAATAAAGAAATATCCTTTTTATTCTCGGCATTAAGCATTTTTTTTGCACTAGCGATTAAAAGTTCCTCTATTTTTTCATCTTCTAAAATATAGCAATTCTTGAAACCAAACGATTTCAAGGTTTTTGCTGAAGAAGTTATTAATTTTTTTCTTTTAAGCCCCTCAATTGATATTTTATTCTTGGGCAGAGTATATGCGAGGTGGCTTATACCAATTGAGTTCGGGTTTTTCACCATTTTTTGTTGCAATAGCCATGATATACTTTCTGAACTTTATTGTGCGAACTTTCCATTTTTTTTCTTTTATTCGCGGCTCGTTTACCACGACTCTCCAACTACTTTTAAATCTTGACCTTATTTCTGCATTTCTCGGACTTATAGTAAGCCCCCTTCCAAGCGCTTTTAATACACTCTCTTTGATTACCCATAGTGTAGTAATTGGAGAATCCTCATAGACTGCAAGTTTTGCTTCCTTCGGTGTCGTAATATAATCAATGAAATGTTCACTTCTTTTTCTTAATAGTTCTAGATCTATACCTATTGAATTTTTATTGATAGCAGCTATCGCAAAATCGCCGCTATGAGTTATCGAGCACTTGAGCAAAGGCTCATTTGAGATGTATGGAGCTCCTCTTCTATCTTTTTTTATTATTATTTCATCATGTCTAAGTTTAGATCGTTTTTTATTTCTCTTATACGATTCTTTTAATGCACAATGTCCGAGAGCCCACTGTTTTTTTCTCCCAGGCGACAGAAGGCGATAAATGGCTAACTCTTTTTTACTGAGGCATTGCTTAACGTCATGAACCTTCTCAATTACTGTTATTATCACATTTCTAGAACTGTTTTAAGATTATGGAAGAAGTGGTCTGCTTCTTTCTCATTCATCTTATTTAAAATCCCTTGCTTTATTTTTGTGAGGACAGAGTGTGGAATCTTATAATTCAAAGTAAAATTGATTAAAGTTCCCTTTCCCTTTTTTGAAAGCGTGTATTTCCACTCGCTCCAGCTACCTCCATCAGTTACAGCCCAATATTCTGTTGGTTTCTTAATTTTTGTAACTGTCCATTTTCCTTCCAGCTTTACACCATATAACTGATATACATAATTAAATTTTGACCCTTCTTTTAATGGAAGTTTTGGAATATTTTTATTTTCGATTAAGGCTGGCATCACCAAGGGAATTTTTCTTGGGTCAACTAAAAAGGCGAATACTTTTTCTATTGGGGCATTAATAATTACCTTCTTTTTTATTGTGTCCATAATTATCCTTAAAATCGCTGGTATTTAAGGATTACTGTTTTGAAATAATTTTCTTTGACGAGAAGTGATTTTTTCGGAAATACCATTAAAGTAAAAGGGCCTGTTTTAGTCAACTTTACCTTAAAATCACTATTTCCTATGGTGAACGTATCTTCATCTAATTTATATTTGATTTCAAGAGATTTGAGTACCTTCTTAATTTTGGCTTCTGCATTTTTAGCAGAATTCATTACAAAAAATATATTTTTTGTCAGATAATAGGTCGCAATACTGATAAATAGCAAGCAAATTAGGCTAATTACAGCATTGTTAGTAACGATAATAACCAAGATCGATGCAGGAACAAATAAGCTTACAGTGATAGCTATCCACAGCCCAACAACTCGAAATGATGGATTAAAGGCTACGCGCATATTAGTTTTTACTCAAACACTATCCTATTTTTTGATTCATCCCCTATTAAACTTTGTCATCAAGCCTAACATGAAAATATCAAAAAGATGGAGCAGGCCAAATAAGCCCATAATAATTATGATAAATCATCAATCAAGGTTTGATTGGTTTGTATTATTTCTTCTCGACTGGAATATTGTAAGCAACTTTCTTCCGATTAGAGTCATGATATCACATAATGAATATTACAAGCCCCACTTATTCCCTTTACTCTTTGCTCTAGGCGGATACCCAATCAAAAAATTTGGAAGCTCGTTAGACGATTTGCTTAATCCGACTTACGAAATGCTCAAAAATAAGCAAACAATACTCATTTTTCCTGAAGGACGGATAATCAGAAGAACAAATCCAATCATACAAAAAGGGGCAATAAGGCTCATCCGTAAACACAAAGATGCTTCGATAGTGCCGATAAGAATAGCTGGTCTGAAAAATAAATCCCTTTTTGATATATTTACTAAAATATCTCTTAAAATTACCCTTGGTAAACCCATGGGCTGCAGAGAGGTTATTACAGGCAATTCTGATAAGAAACTATCTAAGAAAATTATTTCATTAATCTATTTTCCGAAGTAATTATTCAATCAAAACAGCGCAAGCAATCGTTGTCGTCCAGTTGCCATCCTTGTGGCCTTCGGCTGACTGAACGGTATTACTTGTTTTGAAAATGTGGCCGGAGGCTTTGTAGATTTCTTCCCTTTCTTCCCAGGCGGTATCAGGGTCAAATTCAATGCCCATTGTACTTGCTAACATAGTTGCAGCAAGGTCCTCAGCGTACTCGCCGGATTTCTTCGCAGTCTCCCCATAAGAGTGATGCTCAGAAAGGTATCCATAGTTCTCGGAGTTCTTGGGTATAGCAATTCCTATGGATGATGAAATAAGCCTGTTGGGTTCGTCTGTTTCGCTTCTTGCCATCACAACGAAAAGTATCTGCCCTGCCTTGAGGTCTTTTAGCCCTTCCTCTTTTGGAACTATCTTGCAATTAGGCGGCAGAATGCTGGAAACATAGACCAAATTGTATTTTTCTATTCCTGCGTCCCTCAGGGCGGCTTCGAAGCTTGCCAGCCTGTCCTTGTGGACACCAACCCCCTTAGTCAAAAACATCCTGCTTGCTAAAATCATTAATATTTGTTTATATCGTTTCATTTATAAAATTATTGAAAATTCAAAATCCAGATTTTTTTCTCAAGTAAGGAATCATAACAAAAGCGCAAAGTCCAATAAGCCCCATTCCAATCCAAAAAACAATTTCGTTAATCACTCTCAGGATGAAAGATAAGAATAAAGTGAAAGCAGTAAAAGCAAGGACGGCTGCGAAAATCTGGATTATAAGCTTCACGAGAATAACTTATTATAGCAATTATTAATCCTTTCCATCATGAAAGTAGAGGAAGTCACTCAGGACCCTTCAATCAACATTGCACTTGATACTATCAAGATGGGAAAGCAGGCATTACTTTTTGTAGGGACGAGACCTTCAGCAGAGAAAGTTGCTGAAGACATTGCCAGAAAAATCAAAACCGAATCAGGAGAGCTGGAGAAATTATCACTTGATGTTCTTGAAGCATTGCAGAAGCCAACGCAGCAATGCGAGCGTCTAGCAAGATGCATCAGAAAGGGAATTGCATTTCATCACAGCGGCCTCGTTCGTGAACAAAAAAGCCTTATAGAAGATTCTTTCAGAAACGGCAAAGTTAGGATAATCTGCTGCACGCCAACTCTTGCTGCAGGCGTAGACCTTCCTGCATTCAGGGCAATAATCCGCGACTTAAAGCGGTTCGGCGACAGGGGAATGAACTGGATTCCTGTGCTTGAGTATTTGCAGATGGCTGGCAGAGCAGGAAGGCCAAGATACGACACAGAAGGGCAGGCAATAATTATCGCTTCGACTGAATCGGAAGCAGAAGCAATATTTGAGAAATATGTCCAAGGCGAGCCTGAAGAAATATATTCAAAACTTGCAGTTGAGCCGGTCCTACGAGTTTACGTCCTTTCAATGATCGCTTCTCAAGTTGCGACTTCCAGGGAACGGCTTCACAGCTTCTTCATGCGAACTTTCTGGGGTCATCAGTTCCAAGACGAGAAAAAGCTTGGGCAGATAATCGACAGGATGGTTGGCCTGCTCGAAGAATGGGGTTTCGTTGGCACATCAGATTTCAGAAATGCAGATGAGGAAGAGCGAATATCCGCAACTGATATAGGGAGGCGAGTATCAGAGCTTTATGTCGATCCTTTGACGGCTCACCAGCTCATTGAAGGGCTGAAAAGTGCAAGACAAAATGCTTCATTGTTTTCATTCGCGCATCTCGTTTCATTCACACTCGAGATGAGGCCGCTGCTTAGAGTTAGGGCAAAGGAGCAGGAAGCGGTTGAGCAGGCTATTACTTCTAAGCAATTACTTGTCGACGAGCCATCAATTTATGACGAAGATTACGAGGACTTCCTTAACGCTGCAAAGACAGCATTGTTCTTTGAAGAATGGTCTGAAGAAAAAGACGAGGATTATTTGCTCGAAAAATACTCAGTTCGCCCAGGAGAAATCAGGGCGAAGCTAGAAACTGCAGACTGGCTGTTATATTCCTCACACGAGCTTGCAAGAATGCTAAAAATGCAGCCGCTGCTGAAAGAAATATCAAAAACAAGAGTCAGGCTACGGTATGGAGTCAAAGAAGAACTGCTAGCGTTGCTTCGCTTAAAAGGAATAGGTCGTGTGAGGGCGAGAAAGCTGCACAATAATAATATAAAAACGATTGGAGATGTAAAAAAAGCAGACATCTCAACTTTGAAAGTTATTCTTGGACAGAAAGTCGCAATTGAAACAAAAAAACAAGTCGAAGGAACTATAAAAGAGGATAAAGAGCAGTATGAATTGGAAGAGTTCTAAAGTTGTTATGGAATCGTTTGTTAATGAGGGTGGATTAAAATTTTTCCGGAATTTTTCCATTAATCTGATATTAATTCGCCAATTCCGGAATATTTGCGGACTTCTTTGGTAAAGACTATTTAAGGAATACTTGCTTATTATCAAGATGAATGAAGTCCTAGAGACTAAAACATTCTTTGTCGAGTATTTGTGCTCTCAGCCAGAGGAGAGAGAATGGATAGACAAAATAAAAGACCAATTGAAAGAAAATCTAGCTGTTGGCAAACCTCTTAGGTATTACTGGTTCAGAGAAAAGAGACACAAAAACTATCGGTTATATTATATAATTAATGAGAAACTCAGTAGGGCACTTTTGGTTTCATATTCAAGAAAAAAAGACCAGGATAGAATAATAGAACATGTAATAGGCAATAAGGTAGATTATTTGCGCCTTATTAACGAACTCTTCTGATTCTGCCAGCTTTAATGTCTTCTAAGCTATGCTCAAGCTGCCAGATTACATCGTGAAGATCTTGTTCATTCTTAGGTTTCATCTTTTGTTTCATGCAAATAAGATATGAACGCATATTATTAAACTTATCGTCTAAAAATCCGGAAATCTTCCGAAAACATCAAAGAAAATAATATGTGTTGATTTCTTCACGGCGCTAAAGACTTAAGATACTCAGCTTTCCCAATTCTTTTCTTCTTTGCCAATCTTTCCATAACCTTGTCTATCCCAGAGCCGTATTGTGCAGCAACTTTCTTCCTCATTGCAAATAATTCCGGCATGCCGGTCTTTATTGCTGCTTCTCTAAGTATCATTTTCTTGTGCTCACCAGAAATCTTCCATTCTCCAGGAACTCTCATCGCAGTCTTAATCACGTCTTCATCGAGAAAAGGAACAAGCAGATCGATATTTTCGTGCTTGCCGATAGCGTAATCCCTTAACAAATCTTTTTTCCACATGCCTTTCAGCCCAGACCAGCACTCATCGTTGATGTTTTGTGCTTTCGAGTGCCTCTCATAGCCTGCAAATATTTCTTCTGAGCCAAGACCTGAAAAGAAAGAATCAACGCCATCTTTTTCCCCAAGCTCTATTGCTGCCAAAGCAGTTGCGCCGACACCAACATTGACAACATTCGTTTCACCAAGTATCTTGATTACCTTTTTGAAGTATTCTTCTATCTCTTCATTATTCAAAATCTTACATTTTTGCTTGAAATCAAGCTCCTTTGCAACTTTTTCTGCTTCGACAACGTCTTTCGAGCCTTCAATACCGACTGTGTAACAAGTGAAGTTGCCTCCGAGCTTTTTACAAAGGAATGCTATGAAAGTGGAATCAACTCCACCGGAAAACAGGATTCCGAAATGATTTGAAGGCATTCTTTTCTTGATGGCATTTTCTAAAGATTCGTTGATATATTTTATTGCAGCTTGTTTATTATCAAATAATTCTGATATTTTTAGAGAGGAGATGTGGTTTATCCAATCAGCCTCAGAGATAAGATTGTTATTTTTTATTATTCCTGAAAGCAATGCCATTCAAAGTGAATTTTTATCGTGTTTAAAAAATTCTCGATAATCAGACTACGATTGGTATGTAATATTTTTCAATATGAAAGTCAATATCGGATGAAATCTTATATGCTGATTGTATTGTCTTGCGGAAGTCATCTTTGGTGCCTTTATTATTTTTTATGATGTTTTCCAGTCGATTGATTGATAAAACCACACCTTTCTTGAGTAATTGCAGTGATCCAGTAACATCTTTGAATGGTTTGATTATCCTTGAGAAGATTTCACCAATCATTTTTTTCACAGTTTTGTACCATTTCTCATATATATCTGACGTCGGGAGGTTTTCTCTCAAATTGATAATTCGTTCCAATCCTCTCATAATCAATTTCACATTCCCCAAGACAATGTGAAGGTCAAGGCGACCGGCTGATGCGATGTTATTTTGGATATATTCCTCAAGTTTCTTTCCTGCAGAAACCGCTTTTGGAAGCTTTCCCATGAATTTGGACCAAATCTCGGATAAATTTTCTCGGTTTTTTTGTAAATTAAAACTATTTGTCAGATTTTTTCTGTACTCTTCTGGTGGCATTTTGTTGATAACTTTCCAGCCGTCATTTATGCTTTCAATCAATCTTTCTGAACCTGTGATAATATCCCTGAACAATTTATTCTGATGTTCGCACTCATTAGATAAACCTTGGAGCCAGTGAATAGTATCTGGACTATAAACAACTTTATCGCCCCGCGTGATCATTTTGTATAACTCTTTCAAAAAAATAGTATTGCTGCATTCATAGACCATGGTCTTATCTGTGAGAGTTTAATTTAAAAAATTATTGTATAAAATCAGGCTAGAAGAAAAAGGCAATAGAAAAATAAATTCGCCTAGAACAGTTATTTTAAAATTTTATACTTGAATCAGCAAGTAATTGCTCTCTATTAGCACATCCATGTCCCTCGAAAGTTTAAGTGCTTCAGCAATTTTTTTTCTTAGGTTATCTGCTGCCTTCTGACTGCTTGGATTGTTCTTGTAGTCATTCAATTTTTTTAATGCGTCTTTAGCTATTTTTACGATAGATTCGGAGCCTCTCGCCAAATTATAAAATACAATGGTTATCCTTGAATTTATGTCTCCACCTGATATGTTATTCATTTTTTTATAATAAAATTCGTAAACATTAGGAGTCGGAATATCTATCTGAGCTGCTGAGTTAATTAACGCCAAAATATTTCTCAGATTTGTCTTCAATATTTCCAAGTTAATTCTATTTTTATCATTCAAATACGGATTTATCAATTCTAAAATGTCATTACATGGCTTTACAGCATCCTCCAATTTTTCCTTAAACTCCCTCCAGGTCGGGCCTAACAAAATAGCTATGCCCTGATTTGCAGGCTTTTTTAATCCTGCCGCCAGTTTCTGAGAGGACATTTTTTTTAATTTATCAAAGGCATTTTTTAGTTTCTTGTTAAGAACATCTGCCTTCCTATAGAGCTTGTCAAAAACGATTTTTTCCTGCTGCTCGAAAGGCAATAATTCGACTTGTAATCGCTGATAAACTTCGCTGGTCCTTGCTCTTAATCCTGGTCCTTTGGCAGCTTCAAATGCCAGCATGATTGTCTTAGTATTCAGTGATTCATAAACCATATGATGATTACTAAGGGATTTGTTTAAAAAATTATTGGATTGAGGCCCTAACCCTTTCCATAACTTTTTTAAATAACTGGGCTGGAGAAACCGCAAATGAAAAATGTTTTCAGGTGGATGGTTCCAAGCGAAAACAAGTTCTTCGACATGCTCTCAGCAGAGGCTAAAAACCTGCATGAAGCTGCGGTTTCTTTCAGAAACCTTGTTCATGACTACAACAAGCTTTCTGCTCCTGCTCGCGAAAAACGAATTGCACATATTAAACATTTTGAGAACAAAGGAGATGACATGGCTCATGCAATAATAAACGAGCTGAACAAATCATTCATAACACCCTTTGATAGCGAGGATGTCCACGAGCTCGCGATGCTTCTGGATGATGTTATTGACATAATGAATTACACTTCCAAAAGACTGGCTATTTACAAAATAAAATCGGTTGATAAATACATGATACGGCTCAGCGACCTGCTTTACCAGTGCATTGTGGAAGTACAAGACAGCGTGGTGGGTTTGCATAAGATGGGGAAGATTCAGCATCATAATTCAAAAATTGACTCACTTGAGAAAAAAGCTGATGATGTAAAATCTGAAGCCATTGCGTATTTGTTCTCCAAAGAGCCTAATGCTGTTGAGCTGATTAAGCGGAAGGAAATAATAGAAGCGTTGGAAAACGCAACAGACAAGTGCGCTAGAATTGCCCGGGTAATTGACGGCGTGATAGTTAAACATGGTTGAGCCTATCATTCTTGCAGTTATCTTGATAGTTTTCGCGCTCGCATTCGATTTCATTAATGGTTTTCATGATTCTGCAAATTCAATTGCAACTGTTGTATCGACGAGAGTTCTTTCACCACAGGCAGCTGTTTTGCTTGCTGCTGTCGCCAATTTTATCGGGGCGTTCGTATTTAGCACCGCCGTGGCAAAAGCAGTTGGAAGCGGCATAATTGATCCGCATGCTGCAACACTGCGCGTAATTTTTGCAGCACTTATCGGGGCAATAGTCTGGAATCTTATTACATGGTATTATGGCATTCCATCCTCGAGCAGCCACGCACTCATCGGAGGACTTGTTGGAGCGGGAATATCGGCTGTTGGAATCGCGGCAATAAACTTTGATGGGTTAAAAAATGTCCTTTTTTTCATATTCTTAGCACCAATTCTAGGCTTGATCGGTGGCATAATAGGAATGATAGGCATTTTGTGGGGATTCAGAAAAGCATCAAGGTCAGCAAACAAATATTTCAGGAAATTACAGCTGATCTCGGCAGGTTTTTACAGCCTAGGGCATGGCACTAACGACGCACAGAAAACTATGGGTATAATCGCAGCAACACTTTTCGCTGCAGGGCTGACCTCAACTTTTTATGTGCCAATTTGGGTGATTCTTTCGGCACATGCAGCAATAGCTGCAGGAACTTATTTTGGTGGCTGGAGAATTGTCAAGACAATGGGAACAAAAATAACTAAACTAAAGCCAATGCATGGATTTGCAGCAGAAACATCAAGCGGGCTCGTCCTATTTGGCACTGCCCATTTTGGCATCCCAGTCAGCACAACGCATGTCATAGCAGGATCTATAATGGGGGCAGGTTCTGTTCAGCGCACATCAAAAGTAAGATGGACGCTTGCGAGAAAAATACTTTGGGCTTGGATAATTACGATTCCTGTATCAGCGCTAATAGCAGGGATAGCCTATTACGGAATATTCTGGTTTGGTTGAGTAACAAGGCTTAAATATTGGTTATCCGATACAAACAAAGAATAAGTAGTGAAACCATGAAAAACTTGAAAATAAAAATTATTTTGGGAACAACGAGAAAGAATAGGTTTAGCGACAAGACCTCGAAATGGGTTCTTGAAGAAGCAAAGAAAAAAGACTGGCAGGTTGAACTTCTCGATTTGAGGGATTACCCGATGCCATTTTATGATGAGCCAGTAAGTCCCGCGTACGTGAAGGAAGGAAATTATGCAAATGAAATGGTTAGGACATGGGCTAAAAAAATAGATGAAGCAGATGCCTACATTATCATCACTCCTGAATATAACCACGGGCCTTCTGCAGTTTTAAAAAATGCAATGGACCACGTGTATTCCGAATGGAACAACAAGCCAGTCGCTTTTGTGAGCCACGGAGCGTCTGCTGGCGGTTCAAGAGCTGTTGAGCAATTAAGGACAATTGCAATTGAACTGCAAATGGCACCAATCAGAGTTGGTGTGCACATCCCTTTTTTCTGGACACAAGTCGACGATAAAGGAAACTTAAAAACTGAGCAATATCAGGAAACATTGCAAAACCTTTTTACGCAGTTGACTTGGTGGGCAAAAGCGCTAAAGGCTGCGAGAAAAGGTTAAAAACCCAAATAATCAGGGTTGTTTTTTTATTATCTTTAAAGTCTCTTCAAATAATGGCTTAAAGCAATTTTCAGTTATGGAAATTACATCTTTAACTTCTTCAATTTTAGGTGAATATCCATAATAATTCATATTATGTCTCAATATTCTAAGATTTTCTATAAGACCTATGGGCCTTGTTGTCTTTACATTAAGTTTTAGAAGTTCTTTTATTGGCATCAAGTGATCTTGGGAGTCTACACCTTTCGCCACCAAAAGCGCATCGCCAAGCATTCGAAAGCATTCATAAATATTTCTCGTTATGGTAGTTCCCGATTGTTCTGTTGGTTTGATAGTTAATGTGAACTCCATCTCTCGCTGAGAAGCGTGAACTATGCTTAATGCATTTTTATTATCAGGCCTCTTATACCTGCCATTCATGGTTTTACCTCTAAGAATCCTTGTAAAACAATTCCATTGGCTATATTTGAAAAAAGGTTAAGGTCAACTTTTGACCGCGAGAAAATGCATAAATTCACTGTTACATCTGTCCTGTAGCTCATCTGTTTCACCATGCCGATTGGCTCGATTTTTGTTTCAATATCTCCCAAAACTTCAATCGCAATATCAATATCACTCTTTTCTGTATCATCACCTTTCCTATAGCTGCCAAATAGCACTACAGCTTTTATTCCCTTTATTCTGTTATGAATCTCCTCCAAAATTCCAGATTCATAAATCCGGATCAAATTGAAGCCTATTTTTCTTGATACATTGTAGGGATGTTCCTGATTGCAATAAAGTCTCCATACTCTCCCTAATACTTCTTTTTTTATGAATCCTTCTTGAACTAGCAGTTCAATGACACTCTTGGCGGAGGATTTAGATATCCTTATGTTTGAAGCAAGGTCTGTCAAGCTTATTTCTCTTGTCGGGTAATTGAAAAACCATTCAAGAGTTTTTTGATATGCATCATGATAAACTAAGATATTAACTTTCTGTTTTATGCCTTTCAACTTATTCATTCAATATGGTTTCGATTGAAACTATATAAACTTTTTGGAAACCAAGTGGTAACTTTTAGAACCAAGTGAGTTTTTTAGAAACCGTAATGCATACCTCCGGGTGATAAGAAAATACCGCCCGAATGCAAAAATTGATTATTTGGCAGTGAAGTATTAAATAGGCAGAAAGTCTAATCGAACGTGCTGAAACCTAATTTCAGGAAAGAAAATTCTTTATTTCTTTATTCTGCTTAATAATCACTTCCTCATTCCAGGAGTGCGCGTTATCAAAAACTTTCACTGACTCTTTTGGACAAACCTCAATCAGCTTTTCAACAGGTGAAAGCTTGTCACCTTGAAGAGCGATTACCACCAATTTACCTCTGAAATTTTTGAGCTTTTTTGTTGAATCGCTTCTTATAACTTCGGAAATTAGCTCGGACATTCCTTTGAAATCAGCTTTCCGCTTATTCTCCTGATCAAGCAAAGCAGACTCAACTATTGTTTCTTTCTCATCTGTATTTACAATCAGCTTTGAAAACCAGCTCTGGTTAAAAAGGAATTTAATCAAAAAGTTTGGAAGAGCTCGACCAAGAAAAGCCTGAAATTTTGACATAGGATCTACCCACGCACCATTAATTACCGGCATATGAAGAATCAAAGAATCTACTTTTTCAGGATACTTCGATGCGTAATCGATTGCTATGGGAGCGCTGCTGCAAATCGCTTCTACAGTAAATTTCATTAGTGAAAGGTGCCCTATGCATGCTTTGAGCCATGCAGATAAATTTTCAATTTTGTAATTGTCAATTTTGTCTGTCTTCCCGCAGCCTGGCATGTCAAAAAAATAGCATTTTCTGTTCTTAAGAACAGGTAAAAGGCTCCAGTAGTCAGTCCATGCCCCTCCAATCCCGTGCAGGCCTACAAGTGGCTTTCCCCTGCCGAATTCTACCCAATGAGTCCTGATGCCATTTATGACCGCAAACTTATGAATTACTTTGTATCTTGATAGAAATACTTTAGGTGAGATTTTCATTGTCATACATTACCACGGCAATGCTTTACCCTTAATTATGACTTGGTATGCCATCGCAAAGCTTCCAGCATTCCATGTCTGGTCTGATGCGCCTTCAGGAGTTCCTTTAGTTGCATGAATCCATTCGTGGAATCCCCATTCATTATTCTTCCCGAGTTTATTGGCTCGAGCCAAATTCAAGAGAGCGCTTTCAGCAAGCTTTTTCTTCCCAGCTTTCAGCAAAGCTAGAGCATAAAATCCGCCAATGTATGGCCAAACAGCTCCATTATGATAATTTCCTGGAGGATTTTTCCATTGCTTAGCTTGGAATTTATCTGCATTGGATTTTAACAGCGAAAAAGTATTATCATCAGACGTTACTGGCGAATCCCAGCATCTTACCGGATAGGGGTTTGCAATTTTTATTTCTTCAAAATAATCAAGAATTTTTTTTGACTTCTTTATGTCGGAAATTTCAAATAAATTTGCGAGTGAATTCGCTAAAACATCGCACTTATCAACAAAATTCCCATAAGAAACACTTGATAAGTAGAATTTACGCGGTTTCTTAATGGCATCATAAGCCTTTAATGATGTTGTATGTGGAAAACTTGTATCTGCGCCCTTGGGATAATTCACATGGCCCAATAATTTGCTGTAATCTTCTTTTTTTTCTGGCCAGAAAAGAATATTGAACTTCTTCTTTATATTCTCTGCATTTGCAAAAAAATTATCGCCCAATTCCCTTGCCATCTCGTTAATTCCGACAGCTGCGGCAAAATATAAAGCATTATTGTGGCAGACCTTGCCAGAACGATTCAGAGTAGAATCCATCCAGTCTCCTGCTTCAGGAGAATCAATCAAGCCCGTATTATTGCTGTCTTGGTAGGTAAGCCAAATAAATGCTTTCTTGATATTGGGCCAGATGGATTTCAAATAATGCATGTCATTTGTTGTCTTGAAGTAATTTGATGCGGCAATGATAAACCAAGCAGTTGCATCTGTGCACCCTGCTTCGCCCCAATCCCAAAACTTGCGATCAGGCCAATACGCATCAGGAACCTGACCTAAAGGCGTCTGTAATTTAGCAAAAGTCTCAAGCGTTGCTCTTGCTGTCTTTATGAGTGCAGCATCGCCAGACAAATTTGCCCCGATGCTTGTGATGAACGCGTCACGCGCCCAGATGCTGTAGTGGGTGAAAGCCGGAGAGGCAACAAATCCTTCCTTGCGGGAACTGCGACGGAGCAAATCTATTGATTTTGAATAAGCCAGTTCTATTAGGTCTGATTTCATATGTCAGCTGCTTAAGGCGCGAAATATAAAAGTTTTCACCAACTGGATAGTTGGAAGAATGTCAATGACAATTGCGAGATTAGAATCCCTTACCGCTTGAGAATCCTCCGCCACCAAATCCTCCGCCGCTGGAAAAGCCCCCGCCACCAAATCCGCCACCGCTTGAGAATCCTCCTGAGCTGCTCGAACTGTAACTGCTAGAGTAGTCATCAAAGTCCTGATGGCTTTCCATCCTTCTCATAAGGTTTTGTTGTGAAAGCGTGCCTGCAATATAAGCAATCAGAAGTGTATTAATGTCAAAGCCATCATCGAAGTAAGAATCGTCCGAATCATATTCTTTTTCCCTGAAACGACGGTGGATTTCTTTGACACCATCAAGCTGGGCAGCAACAGCATCTCTTTCGTTCCTTGCCTGTTTTGCTCCTTGTTTGCCTGCTTCTATTTCCTCACCAAGACCCTCTATTCTCGTTACCAAGTCATCATCAGACGAACCAGGTGTTTTTCGGGCAAGCTGGTGAAGGTTTGCGATGTCTTCGCCTTTCAGGTAAGCTGTCAACTCATTTATTGCCTGCTTGTGATAAGACCCCTTTGTGCTTTCCGCGTCTTTTTTTTCTGTTGCATATTCACTTAATGTCCTGTCAATGGTATTTATATCCTCGAGTATCCCTTGCCGTTCACTAAGAAGATGACTGCCAGTCTTTTCTACTGGTGGAAGGCCGTGCGCTACGGCAACTTTAACTTCGAGTTCTTTTCCTTTTTCTCTCAATGATTCATATTCTCGTTCAGTTCTTTTGACTTCTTCAGTCATCATGCCGGGCATTTCTTTTAAAAACGTGTAGCTATCTTTTTGCTTTGCATACCCGACTATTCGTGCAACCCAACTGTCAAGCCTGCGTGTAATGAAATTCCGTGAATAGGATTGGGTTCCAAACTGCCTTCTCAGAAGGTAAGAAAACAAAGTATTGGCCTCATATGCTGGAAGTTTATCAGCTGATTCCCATTCTGCCTCTTCCACCCTTCTTTTGCCTTGTTCGATTCTTTGGCCAAGCTGCTGTGCCTCGCCGCTCAGCTGCACATAAACAGCGTCTGATGAAAGCTCTTTTTGTATGTCCGCAACAATTTTTGCCCTTAAATTAGACTGCTCGTTCAACTTTGCAGTAACGTCTTCAAGTTTTTTTTCGAGGCCGTCTCTTTCTGTGTTTTGATTGGCTGTAAGCGTATCGAGTTCCTTCCTTCTCGATTGCCTTCGAGCGTATATTTCCTGGACTTTTCCCTGGACATCCCGCAAAGAATTTCTTATTGCGTCTGCGTCGAGCTCTGGGAGGTAAGTTAATGCCAGGCATCCATACGCCTCCTCTCTTTCAGCATTAGCGCTGTCAATGCCTCGTTCAGCTTGATCCAAAATATCAGATGCCTGCATTTGCTTGCTTTCAAGCTCTCTTATCAAGTCCCGGATATTTCTATCCACTGTGCTTCCTTTTACCATTCTAGTATCTGCCCCTCTCTGTCATCCACACCGGGCATGACTATGCTCACGTCGAGGTAGCCTGCTTGCTTAATGGCGAATAAGTTGTCGTCCACTATCCCATCCGCAACTTTGTCGTCTTTAACTCGTTCGTATATCCCTTGCAGGACCCGCTCGCCCCATATTTTG
>JBBSVZ010000069.1:0-9113 GCA_038046545.1 Nanobdellota archaeon
CTCATGCAAACCTTACTGATGCAGGAAACGACCTTAAAAGAATATCGCTGGCATCTATGAGAGGAAGCAATAGAATTCTAATGACTTACTCAGAGGAACCTACAGCAAACGATGTAAATTATCGCGAATGGAATGGAACTGTTTGGGGGACTACTGGGGCTGACGGTTCTTCTTCCACGGCAGGAAGAACTCCAAGTGCGGTAGCATACATCGGGACAACTGGAAATGGAATGTTGGTCTATAACGATGGTGCTGTTGGTTTTACAAATAGGCCGAGATTTAGAACTTGCACTGGCGCGGTCAACTGTTTGGCAGGAACCTGGTCTGGTGTTGCGGATGTAATCGCGCAAGATTGCGTAACAGGTGAACTATTAGGAGATATCCAGCTCGAGCCAAGCCCCGATTCTAGCGATATCCTGCTGACAGTAAGGACAGCAACGACTGGAGTACTTTGTGGGGTTTATTACAACGGTTCATCGGCAACATGGGGCAGCTCATATTTCCGTCCAGGTAACGGAACTTTCAACAACACCGCTCAACAATTTTATTTGGCATACGAACGGCATCCTGCAGACACGATGGCTCCAAGTGTCACACTGAACTATCCGCAAAATGGCCAATCGCTTTCATTGTTCAATGTATCTTTCAATTACACTCCATCCGACAATCTGAAACTAAAAAATGCAACTCTTTATGCGAACTTCTCAGCAGGAAATGTTTTTGGAATAAACATGAGCACTGGCAAAGTTTTCAATGGCACCTACAATTACTTTAACTTAACAAACATGTCAGAAGGTAATTACCTCTGGACTGTTCTTGTCAACGACACAAGCAACAATAAAGCTTTTGCCTCATTAAACTACACTTTCATAATTGACCGAACTCCGCCAAATATTACATTAAACGGGCCGAACAGCAGCTTTAACACAACAGAAGGCTCAACAATAATTTTCAATTGGACTGCTTCCGATTATTTCGACTTAACACTAGATTGCAACCTGACTGTTGACAGCACGACTCAATTAAACAGCATAAGTTCACCAACAGGACAGTATGTTAATAGGACTGCCGGTCCATTCAATCCTGGAATCCATTTATGGAATGTAACTTGCATCGACGATGCGGGCAATGTAAACACAAGCCTCACAAGAAACTTCACAGTCGTTGGAGGGCCGTATTATCTGCGGATATTGTTGGATGAGGATGCGCTAACCATCAACCTCACATGGAACGCAACTGTGGCGGATTATTTCAACATTTACATATCAAATAATTACAGCCTATTCTCCTCCACGCCTAACGTTACCGGAATAACGAATTACAACTATACTGACCTCCTTGCGAATGATGAAAAAATTAGGTATTATCGAGTTAGCGCTGTCGTGGGACAGAGCGAAGTGATAAGCAACAGAACTGTCGGCAAATACCAATTCGAGCTCGACGAAAACTGGAATTTGATAAGCATGCCACTGAACCTAACGATAAAAAATCTCACGCTCGAAAATATTACCGGAAATCCGCTTCCTGTAAAGCCAAAAAACACAATACTCTCGATATATTATTACAATGCCACCAATAGGAGTTTCCAAAAAACCGACCACACATCAAACTATGGCTGGATTCCTGCAGGTCCAAGCGAAAACTTAACTCAACTTTCTCCTGGAATTGGTTACTGGTTTGAGATGAATGCGACTGCATGCGCAAACTTCAGCTGCAACCTTACCTTTGTTGGCGAAGTTCCGAGCTTTAATGTGAGCTTCTCAGAAGTCAGCCCATGGTCTATTGCAGGCTGGTTCAGCCTGAGGGAAACTAACCTTAGCAATGAAAGCCAAGTAGGAAATCCAATTCCCTTATCAACACCGAACGAGCTTCTGCGAATGTATAGGTACAATGCATCAATAAACCGCTTTGAAAAAACCGACCACTACGAGGATTATGGCTGGGCGGAAGCGCAAGACCAGTACAGCAGAAAATTCTACACTCTGCAATCGACGAGAGGGTACTATTTCAGGATGAACACAACACAAACGTGGGTGCACCAGCCATGAAAAAACAGATACTCCTGGCGATGATTGTGTTAATCCTTTTTGCACATCAGTCTTTGGCGCAGGAAAGCATTCCCATCCCCCACGGAATTGACGGGTATGTTCTATCAATGGAAAATGGGGCTCAACTTCCTTCAGGAACATACATCAGCATTAACAACACCAATTCAGATTTTTATTATGAAGGCACAACAGGAAGAGGTCCGGACTCAGGAAAATATTCTGTGGCTTTGACTGGGAATGACGGAGATACAATAATCCTGACTGCAAAAAATGCCCACCACACGTCTACGCGAACAGTCACTCTTTTTGGAGCTATGCATGACATAAATATCTATCTCAGCACGCAATCATCTGGAAACTCAACCAACCAGCCTCCTGTGTTTACAAGCATTCCTAATCTGCAGGCGGTTGTCGGAAGTCTGTACAATTATGACGTTGAGGCATCAGATCCTGAAAGTGGAGCTATAACTTATTCATTATTCAACTCGCCTCTTGGCATGGCGATCGATCCGACGACAGGACTTATCACTTGGGTACCTGTTCTTGCTGACATCGGACAACAAAACTTGATTGTCGCAGCAAACGATGGAATAAATACAGCGACGCAATCATTCACCATCGTTGTTAGCGTTCCATCGAACGCCCAGCCGATAATAACCTCCCAACCAAATCTCCAAGCAAACGCTGGCTCGCAGTACCAATATCAAATAACAGCAACTGATTCTGACGGTGACAGTTTGCTCTACTCCTTGTTGCAATCACCCCAAGGAATGGCAATAAACACTCAAACAGGTTTGATAAGTTGGACGCCAAGCAATAGTCAGGCTGGTCAAAACACAGTCACACTTTCAGTAAACGATCCGAAGGGAGGAAGCACGACTCAAACTTTCACAATAACAGTTGCTTCAACAGGCAATATGCCCCCTCAGATAAGGTCAAGCCCTATTTCAGAAATAGAATTCGGCAGATCTTACTCATATTATCCGGATGGATACGACCCTGACGGTGATCTCCTCACTTTTTCTCTTAATGAATCGCCAGCGGGAATGACAATCAGCCAGAGTTCAGGATTGGTTCAATGGATAGCAAACCAAACAGGAAGTTTTCCAGTCAGAATACTGGTAGGCGATCCAAGTGGCGAAACAGCGATGCAGTCATTCATCCTGGCTGTTAGCTCCTCGGAGGAATCTATTTCGAGAACAAAAATCTCAGGTCTAGTTTATGGAGAGGGAAGGACACCTGCTTCATATGGAACTTCTGTCCTTTTGAAATACGGCGACTCGACAAGGCAAGACATGACAGGAAACTCGTCATATCCAAATGCTTTCTCATTGTCTCTTGACCTGCCAATAAATTCAGCAGTAACGTTAAGGGCATGGAACAGTACACATTTAGTCGAGAAAAATATAACTATTTCATCCCAAAACATGCAAGTTGAACTTGTTTTAAAAAAACTAACAAATCAGGCTGAACCCGTATCAAAAGAAAAAATAAAGGCAACTATCTCTCTAATAAGGGCAGACCCGAATGTGGCTGTTACACAGGTTTCTGCTGAATCTGAGACTTCGATTTCATTTAAGGCATCGAGATTAGACGATTCAGCAATTCCGGCGCCTGACAACGTTTTCCAATACTTCACGATAAATTCGTCCACATACAAAGGAAAATTTTCAATGGCATTCAAAGTAAGCAAAGGCTGGGTCGAACAAAACGAAATAGATGTTTTTAGCATCACTCTAAGACAGCTTAAAGGTAGCTGGGCAAACCTCCGGGCAACAAGAATTTCTGAAGACGAAACTTCATATTATTTTGAAGCTGATGCGCCTTCTGATGGAACATTTGCTATAACTGGCGAACAGCAACTGCCTGTGCAGGGCGCACCCATAAAGTCAACATTCTCAATCAACGGTATCCTTTACCTTTCCAACGGTAAACAAGCAGAAGAAGGAACACTAATCGTATTCACTAACAAAGATAGCGGTGCGGTAGTCGAGGCAAGAACTGGAGGAGCAGGCTCTTTCTCAGTCATTCTTGAAGGAGCAGTTGGTGAGACTATCGAAGTAAAAGCAGGAGAAAAATCAAGCGCATCATACTCATTCAAGTTAGGCAGCAGCGAGGGCTCCCTGCGGCTGGTTTACAACCAAGCCACGCAGTCACTGGTTCCCATAACCGGAGCCCTCGTTGCTTCCTCTCCAATCAGGCCGCTTGGTTTGATAGCTAGTATTGTTTTAATAGTGTTAATTGGCGGAACATTAGCAATATCCAAAAAAATCAAGCTCCCAAAATTAAAAAAACAATTAACCGAAAAAACGAGAGTGACAGTTTTCGAAAATAAACCCGAGAAATCAACAATTACCATAAAAAAACCTGAAATAACAATCCAGAATAAAGAAGAAAAACTTGTGCCAATAATTGAAACTGTTACTCAAAATAAAGAATCTAAACAAGAGTTGCCCAAACAAAAAATGGCAAGGCCTGACCAGTTCTTCTACCTTAAAGACGGCTCTGTACTGACAAGCATTACTGAGCTTTATTTGCGCCTTGATAAAGTCGGCCATGGAGTTTACATTTACCATGTATCACCAGAAAAAAATGATTTTGCGAACTGGGTTGAAGGCGTTTTTGAAAACAAAAAGCTCGCAGAAATAATTCGCGCATGCACATCAAAAGAGCAACTTAAGAACGTGTTGCACGATTATCTAAGAGGTAAATAAAATGCGCCGAGCAATCTTGCTAGCGATTGCAATGTTGATTTTGCTCGTGAACTCTACAGCACAGATGCCAACTCCTCACGGAGTCGCTGGAAAAGTGTATAATGCTGTAGGTGCAAAACAAGTGATTACTGGAACAAATTTTTTAGTTAACGATACTAATACATCCGATTTTGTAAGGGGAAAAACTGGACCACAAGGAGGGCCGGGGAGATACAATGTAGCAATTGATGGCACTGATGGTGACTTAATAATCGTTTATGCTTGGAATCAGACCCAGTGGGGAAACAAAACTTTTTCACTTTTAGGCGATATGGATAATATGGATGTCTGGCTTAATAATACGAGACCGAGTGAAATGAATGTAACAATAATTTATCCGCAAAACAATACGCTTTTCAATGTTTCAAGAATTTTCAACCTTACTGCAAACATTTCAAATATCGGAGGAATTGCGGGAACAAGCTGCAATGCAAATTTAACATTATCTGACAACGGTTCAATATTCGGTCCGGTCTCTTCTATATTAGTGGCACTTGGAACTATCTCATACAACTCGTGGGCAATTGTTAATTTTTCACTTTTGACTAATCTAACTGGGGCAGCGAATGCAACAGTTAGGGCATGGTGCTCATCTGATGGAATAAACTTCGAGCATGTTGACAGTCACACTGTTTTCAATTTGTCAAGCCAGGATATTGAGCTTCCTAACGTTACATTGATATCGCCATTAAACAACACTCTTAATGTAACACATAGCATTCAAACTTTTTTCTATAATGTTAGCGATGGTTCTTCAATATCCTTATGCAGTTTGATTCTAAATGATATTATGGCTGCAAACAACACGAGCATAATAAAAAACACACTCCTTAATTTCACTCTCCGATTGGCAAGCCAGACTTACAACTGGTCTGTAAACTGCACTGACACTGCAGGAAACAAAGGTACGACCTCCTTTCGTAATTTGACAATTAATGTTCAATCAATAAATTTTGCCAATGTGGCAGCAACAAACCCGATTTTTCTCACGGCTGCGAGCACATCGACTGCTTGGTGTAATGCCACAGTAAACAACACAGTTTCATTTAATGCAACACTTTTTCATGAAACTGTATTCTCGTATTCCCCAGAAAACAACAACTCCCACTATACTAACACAACATGCAGCAACAATGCTGGCAACTATTCATGCAGCTTCGAAATTCAATACCATGCAAACAATGGTTCATGGAATTGCAATTTGACTTCAGTGAACTATGACGGCGATTTCAATCATTCAAATGCTTCAACAAATATCCAGCCTTTGACTGCCATCGATATCCTACCAAACGTAATCGATTATGGTGATCTTTCCGCTGGGCAGGTATCGACTTTAATTCCAGTAAATATATCGAATGTAGGAAACGTACTGCTTGACCTAGAACTTTTCGCTTATGGTTCAGTACCTGATGACAATGTGTCGCTTAATTGTGGAGTGGGCAATTTAACTTTGGAAAGCCAAAAAGTAACAACAAATGGTTCTGATTCATTTGACACTATGTCTAATGTGTCTGGAGTTTCAAACCAGCCGACGCGGTTAAATCTCAGCCTACAGAAAAGAATAACAGATAACTCCTACAACACAACTTATTGGCGGCTAACCGCTCCGGTAGGGCCAAAAACGAATTGTTCTGGCTATGTTGTTTTCACGGCAATATTAAAATAATCAGCTAAAAAAAACTGGCGTGATATAAACTTCAACAAGGGCCGCAACCAGAAGAATGGCAACTGATATGACGATTAGATCAACCGAGTCAACAAGGATTCTCTTAAATTTGTCCTCCTGAAATTCATGCCGTGCGACTGCAATCGAAATTATCCCTGCACCAAGGGCTGCAGTGAAGTAGGCAAGAATTTCGAGGCTGCCGTGAATCATATACCTGAAAAAACCCAGGGATAAAGATGAGAAATAAATCGCAATATTTGCAAGACCCAATCCACCCGAGACTGTTCCGATGGCTCCGCGAGCGAACTCACCTATCGCAACCCCAACTACGGATGCGTTCCATGCAAGTATGAAAATCGCGCCAGCACCATAAAAGAATGCAAAAAGTATTGAAAACAAAAGCACTTTAATGTTATTTGCGAGTATTAATGTAAACAGTCCCTGATTTTGAATAGCCTGGCCATGAACAGAGCTTGTAAGCGTGTTTACTTGCTGAATTGTCTTTATCTGCACATTGAACGCCTTAGAAACTGTCTCCTGTGGAAGTACAGTGTACCATACAGAGAATGCTATAACAAATCCAATGAATAGAAACATGAAAAAAGCTAGCGCCCTACCGTGTTCCTTTAACAAGGGCAATTCCTGCGTAATGGTGATATCCTTTTTTTCTTCCATGCGCAATGTTGACTGCATAAGATAAAGACATGCTATGACTGTGAGGAAAACCATTACCATTCCAGCGTTATCTTCAAATATCCATAATGAGAGGAATAGGGCTATTGATGCGTATATGAATCCGAAGAACGCCATCTCCCAAGGATTTCTTTCTGCGGCTTTTGGGCTTATTAGTATTTCAAGAACCATTGCTGGCATTAAAGGGTTAACTCGATATATATATTTTACGGTTAATTTATATATTGGTATACCTTATTGTATATTTGGTATGGGAGAGTATAAAAACAAAAAAAACATCAAATCATGGATGAAGAAAGCCCAATTCTTCAGCATTGATGTATTCATAGCGATAGCTATAATAGCTATTGGTCTTTTTGTTCTTTACACCTCTAAGGTAACCCCGCCTTCTCCATCACAAACTGCAGCGCTTTCTGCAGACCTGATGAATAGTTTCAATTCACTGAAAGTATATCAGGTAGACAATATATATGTAATCCAGCTTATTAAAAACGGAAATATAACAAATTTAGACAACACTCTCCTTCAGCAGATTACACAATATTATCTGTACGGAATGAATGATATTGCTGGCAATATAACACGTAATGTTACTGTAGACGCGCTTCCTCTTCAATATGCATTTTCATTGCACATTAACGGTACTTTAATTTATCAAAGCAGGGCAAATGACAGCAGAACTCCAAACTTAATAACAACTAAAAGACTCGTTACGGGTGTGACCAACTCATCTTATTATTGGGGCCCTTATATTGCTGAGGTTCGAGTATGGCGATAGGCAAAAGAGGCATAATTTTCTCGTTCATGGCCCTGCTTGCAATTGGTTTAATATTATTCATCCTACTCCCTCAAGAAACAGAATTAAGCCTTGACCGAGCGAATGTAGTTAAGAGTAGAATTCAGGCTGCAGATGAGTATGTTCAAAGTATTCGGGAAGTTTATCTACCTGGAATGCTGCGTGTTTCAAGCTTTAAAACTCTCAATGCGCTCTCAGTTTACACTGGAATCCAAAAAAGGTCATTTCTTGATAAGGCAAAATTTACAAGAGCATTCGAAGAAGTACTCCTTAATGGAACTGTTGATGGGACTGATATAAACACAATAATACCCGCGGGCATTTATGACAAAAACCTAACGAGGTTAATGCAGGATTTGCAAAACGCATCAAATAGGTCTCTCTTGATTATCACCGATTTTAATTTCAAATCAGCGAGAGTTGACATTTATCAGGCTAATGCCACCCTCGGAAAAATAATCGGGCCATGGCAAGTCGCAGTAAACTTTACAATTAATTACAGTATAACGACTGAAGCCGCTCAGTGGAATCGCACAGATTCTATAGTGTCAATATTCTCTATTGAAGGCCTTCCAGACCCGCTTTACCTGGCCAGTACAGGAGGGGTTTACTCCAACACAATCAGAAAAACCAAGAACTCAACATTTAATCTTGAGTCATTCAAAACTTTCCGAATGAACTCTTCTTATTCCTATGAAAATAGTTCGCCAAGCTTTTTGAGTCGGTACTACAACGACACCCACATACCGGCCGATGGTTGTTGCGGAATAGAAAGTTTTGTGAACGAAACAATAAACGAATATTTCAGCCCGTTGTGGCTACCAGACGGTGAATTCAATGGAAGTTTCGTTGATTGTAATTATTTTGGCGGCGAATGCACTGATGATTTAGGGCTCCCGCCATATATCCCGAATATTTTAAACCAAACATATTACGTTGCTGGAATAACGATAGCAGGTTATAAATTCAAGATAGACCAATACCGCGCTTATGCGAAGTACAATCTTACTCCTTGCAACGGTGGAACTTGTACGGGTACGGGTAGCTGATTCCATTGCATAATTATTACGACTCCATTTCGGGAGGTTATGACGAGCTTCACGGCGAAGAACAGCGCAGAAAAGCAAAGCTTGTTCTCGATTTAATAAAGCTGAAAA
>JBBSVZ010000070.1:0-1596 GCA_038046545.1 Nanobdellota archaeon
GTTAAACGGACTCAGCTCTTAAACGAATATCTTGAACTTATAGCTGCGGTGTGTTCTGATGAGATTACAGCTAAAAAGAAGGAAGTCCAGATAAACTTAGATTACCTCTGGAAAAAATTAGAACTCTCCGGTAAACCAGGAGAAATAGACGAAACATACCGTGTTTTTAAATTGGAAAATACTCAGGGCATAATGATAAATCTCTCAGATAATCAGAGGAATGTTTCATTTAAGGTTGAGACATTTTGTGGAATTTTAAATGATATACACAGGGGCTTGATTGAAAAGACCCCGAGTGCCGATAAAGACTTTAAAGAATCCGAACAAAATTTTTATCACGCAGGGTCTATCGCTGGAGAGAACTTTGGCAAAAGTCTTATGGAGAAGGTATGGGATAATCCGGATAGCATGACTGTTGAGAAAAAGTTAGATGAGTGGTGTCGTTTTGACTCTGATGTAGGCTTTGGCCATATGGAGAAAAATGATTTGGAAAAAGATGCTAGTGGTAATGTTGTTTCAGGGAAAGTAATTGTAAAAGACAATTTTCTGGCAACGGGCCGAGGGGAAGATGAAGCAAACCTTTGTTCTCTTTTTGCCGGATATATTGCTGGCGTACTTGGACAGATTCTCGGCTTTGAGGTGAAGATTTCTCACCCAGAGTCTTTATGCATGAGAATAGACAATAATCGAAAATCTTGTGAGTTTATCTTTTGTCACAGGAAACCAACAGATTAGGAGGAGAGTTGTGTCTAAGAAACCAAAAATTTGTCTGATTTACACAGGCGGGACCATCGGTATGATAGAGACTCCTGATGGTCTGAGACCACCAAACGACCCGTCTGATTTTCTAAAGATTGCTCCTGAACTTAGAGAGATTGATTCTGTACCGCTACTCAATAAAGATAGTACGAACATGAACCGGACGCAACTTTCAGAGAAGCCACTCCACTCAAAGGTAAATGCTGTGTGCAAAGGTCAGTTCTCATAGGATGTTATTGTGATTATCAATGAAGTCATTTGGAAGGAAAAATTTGTTAAGAAAATTGAAAGTAAACATAAGGTAACTACTTTTGAGGTAGAAGAAATCTTGCGAGGTAAAATGAAAGTCCGTCGGGTGACAAAGGGAGATGTCGAGGGTGAAGATGTATATTTAGCATTAGGACAAACCAATGCAGGACGGTACCTTTCCGTGTTCTTTATTTTGAAAAAGAATCGCAGCGTGCTACCCATTAGCACACGCGATATGGATAGCAAAGAAAGGAGACAGTATGAACGCAAATAAGAAGAAAGATGCAATTCCAGTGCATTTTAGGAGTGAAGAAGATGCAGGCCGGTTTTGGGATACTCACTCTGCTGCTGATCACTGGGACAATATGAAAGAAGTAGAAATGGAATTTGATATTAAAAGGCATAAATTTTTGGTGCCATTAAATGATCAGATTTACCAACTTGCTAAGAAACGAGCAGAAGTAGAACACTCCTCGGTTTCGCAGATAGTGAATACATTGTTGGCTCATGATCTGGTTGGAGCAGTAGCACGATAGGGGAAGGTCAATCATGGTAAATCAACCTGATAAACTTATCTGGGTATTATCG
>JBBSVZ010000071.1:0-27570 GCA_038046545.1 Nanobdellota archaeon
ATGATATTTTTTACTCTTAGGCTTGTGCCTATTTAGTTACCTCTAATCCGACCTCATTTAATCGGGCAAACCTTTTTAAACCATCTGGGACTCCATAGGTGAAAATGGCTGAGCAGGAAAAATCAAAGAAAACAAAGAAGAAAAAGTGGTTTACAATAACCACAGATGGCTTGTTCAATAATGCAGTTCTGGGCGAATCGCTTGTTTATGCTGCCCAAGATCTTAACGGCAGGATAATTTCAGCTAATTTGATGACTCTCACAGATGATATAAAGCAACAGAATGTTAATGTTGGTCTGAGAATCAGCGAAATAAATGGTGATACGGCCGTTGCAACATTAATCTCTTATGAAATGTTGCCTTCGTCATTAAAGCGCATAGTCAGGAAAGAGGTCGATAGGGTTGACGCTTCCTTCGTTGTCATGACAAAGGACAATATCAAATTAAGAATAAAACCGATCCTAGTCACTAGAACATCAACAACCCAAAGCAAGGCTAAGCGGCTTAGGAGGATGGCAACAGAGTTTATTGTTGACTTTGTTGGCAAGTATTCTTATGTCGAGTTCTGCAGGGGAGTCATAGGCAGAGGCATACAATCGCAGCTAAGGGGTTACCTCAAAAAAGTTTATCCGTTAAAGGCATGCGATATACGTTCATTCACCATAACCACGCAAGGAACACCTTTGACTCTTGGCGGAAAATTAGAAATGCCAGTTGAAGAAAGAAAAGAGGAGCAGAAACAGGAAGCTCCTGCTGAGGCATAATATGCCAAACAGGGTTGGGACAGCAAGAAGAAAGACGCGTTCGAAACTGCGCAAGCCAGCCCATATGCGTGGGAAGACCAACATCAATAAATTCATGCAGACCTTTGACCAAGGTGAGCATGTTGCAGTCAAGCTCGATTCTGGCTACCAGAAAGGTATGTGCCACCCAAGATTTCACGGCTCTGCAGGCGTCATTGTTGGCAGGCGTGGGATTTGTTACGTGCTCACTATACATGATGGTGAAAAACAAAAAAGGCTTGTTGTGCACCCCGTACATTTGAGGAGGAATTAAGATGAACCCGACAGTTGTCTCAGAAACGCCAATTAACACTTCTGAATTAAGAGAAGAAATCGAAAAGATAAAGAAGCGCGACCCGGAAATCAACATGAGAGTTGGTAGGACTGAAGAGTACGTTAACACATTCATGCCTTTGTCTTCAAAGAAAGGCAAGGAACTTTTAGAAAAGCTATTAGCTCTGAATGTTCCGCGAATGAAGGAACAGTACTACAACAAGATAATTGACATTCTCCCGCCGAACATGAACACCCTGAAAGCTGTTCTAAGAAGTTATCCGATAACAATCTCCAACGACAATATTAAGAAGATCCTTGATGTTGTTTTGGAATATGTGGATAAATAAGAATCTAGAAAAGATTTATATTAATGGCTTTTTTCTCGAGGTTTATGAGTATTAATATTGTGGTGGGAGGGGAATATAGGCAGATTGACAACTTTATTGCCCTTCCTCGTAGGACCCAGCAAGGAAACTCGAATGAAGCCATAGTTGATATGCTTCTTGAAGCAGGCGAATCAGTGGGCCAAAAGATCGTTTATGTTCAAGACCCATCAAAAGTATATGCTCTTTCTCCATTCAATTATGACGAATATTCTAAATGTTATCCTGAATTAGGAATAAACGTTCCGAGAGTTTACAAAGTGAGTTATGTGGATACTATTGTTTCCGGTCAAGAAGTTTCTCCATTTACTAACGAATATAGGCGTATAATGAAGTGGATTGGATTAGGTGGCGCTAGCCGGAATCTTTTAAGCCAAAACAGCTCAGCAGTCTTGCCGCCTGAATATGCTGCGATTGCCCCTCTATTTGGAGCGCAGTCTGCTGCGCCTCAATAAGAACTCTTATTTCTTAAAATAATAAATTTGCCCTCAAACGGCGGGCAGCCTCAACGAACAGTAAAAATTGTTGGAATTAAGCTCGGGTTGCCTTGGGAAACTCAAAGTTTTTCATTTTTCTGGATAATCTTCTCATTTCCCTCACATCTATTATCCCTTTAAGCGCTTCCCTTGGATCTTTAATGAACATGAACCTGTTGAAACTGAGCTCGTCCCAATCCTTTTTTGGATCGCCTACGAATTCTTCCAGTCCTTTATTGTCGTAAATTATTATCCCAGTGCCAGCTACGGAAAATGCGTATGAGTAGTCCGAAGAGGTTGTGACATAAGTTAGGTCACCTATTCTCAGAGGATACCCTATTCTGTCGCTTCCTATCTCTGCCACTCCTTCAAGATCCGGTTCTTTTATCCCTCTCAGAAGAACTTCTCCCCTATATTGTTCACTGCAAAATCCTTCGATTTCTTTAATCAAATCCCAATGCCAGAAATCACGATATTCTACTTGGGGGGCTTCGCACACGTAAAAAGGAATGCCATTTTCAGTTTTTGCGATCTTCATTCTTCGCCGGGGAATTGCTCGAGAAATATAAATTATGTTGTTAAAACAATCATGAAGCATTGACGTTGGGGCAACACGTAATAACCTTTATATACTTCTCACATATCAGGTTTTTTTGATGACGGATGGAAGCAACGCAAAAGGAAGAGTATGCAATAGTCTTGGATTTCCTGCCCAACGGCTACCCATTCGATACACGGCCTTCTCACCTTAAAACACCAATAGTTCAGGCGATTGGAAAAAACAAGTTTGTGCTTCTTGAGCTTGTAACAAAAAAAGATGTTGCATTGCAGCCGAACCAGGAAGTTTATATCGGCGAGGGGAAGCGAGACCATATTCATCATATAAATGGTCGAATTCCAGAAAGCAAATTGACAAGAACAGCAAAGGCAGAGCTTGAATTTGTAATCAGAAAGATAATCCAGGAAAACCAGGAAAGATTCATCAATTTTTTCAATAAGGCTCCGCCGCTTTCAACAAGAATGCATTCTTTAGAGCTGTTACCCGGACTTGGAAAAAAGCGTATGTGGGAAGTTCTTGAAGAGAGACAAGTAGAGCCGTTCAAGGACTTCACTGACCTAAGAAACAGGCTTAAGCTTGTGCCTGACCCTGAAATCCTGGTAACCAGAAGAGTTCTGCAAGAATTAGCAGGCACTGAAAAGCACATGCTTTTTGTAGCAAGGCCTGAATTCGCGCAAAGGCAGTTCGCATAGATGATTTTAGTTATAACTTAAAATAATCTTATTTTATTTGGAATAAACAAACTATTGTTCATCTTTATGGTTTAAGTCCAAGAAAACTAATCTATTTTCTTCCTCAAGGTACATGTATGATAATCTGAATGGAGCAATATAAATTTCCCTTGATCCTTTTCGGTCATATTTCATGGGTTTGCCGATTTCAGGATTACTTATTATTTTTATTATCTGTTTTTTGACTTTTTCCTTGGTAGACTTATCTTTTATCTTCTCTATAATCTTCAAAAAAGCTGGTTCGTACTTTATTTCTAGCATTTTTTGAGAAGTTTTATGAATTCATTGGCAGGCAATGATTTGAACTCGTCCTTCCCGTACCTTTTCCATGCTTCTTCTGTTCTTCTTGCGAATTCAATATCATCTTTTAGGTTCGTATCAAAATCACTGGCTTTTTTCATGATAAGCTGATGGTCATTCTTTATAATGACTAATTTATCTCCCTCATTGATGCCTTCCCTCATCTCGGCAGGTATTACAACTTGCCCTTTTGAACTCATCCTGGTAATCGCTACATCCATTTAAATCACCAAGTAAGACTAGTCTTACAGAATATATAACGTTTTTGATTTAGTAACGCTTACCTTTCTTGGTTCAAAGGCAGTTTGCATAGAGAGATTTTTGCATTATTAGTGAATTAATTTCAATTATTGAACTATGTAAGCTATCCGCAATTCCTATTAAATAATGAATATCTATTTATTGACATCTTCACATCTTAGCATATGAACATTAAAAAATATAGTATTCCAATTTTATTCGCCATACTGGTCCTGGCAGCAGCGCTCAGAATGTGGGGAATAACTTCTGAATCCTATTGGCTGGATGAATCTATAAGCATCAAGCAAGCTCAGGAAGATTATTTTACGTCATTTGATATGGCCAGGAATGATGAGCAATTCCCCCTCTATGTTTCATTGCTTCATTTTTGGGTAAAGTTTTTTGGAATATCTGAACTTTCAAGCAGGTTATTATCATTAATTTTTGGAGTTTTATCTGTGGGGGCAATTTTTCTGCTGGCAAAGAAATTATTTTCAGATGAAGTTGCAATTATTGCTGCCTTGTTTATGTGCATCTCTCCCATAATGATTTTTTATTCGCAGGAAGCAAGATTATACGCGCTATTTATCTTCTTGACACTGTTATCTTTCTACTTCTTCATCAGTTATCTTGATAAGAAGAATTATGTTAATCTGCTTGCTTATTGTTTTTTTAGTCTGCTCATGATTTATGCCCACCTTTTTTCTTTTTTAGTCCTAATTATCCAAAATTTATACGCACTATATATTCATAGATTAAAAATTAAACACTTAAAAAATTGGTTCATAGGCCAAATTATTCTTTTCATTCTTTTTATTCCTTGGTTCCCGGATTTGTTCAGGCAAATAGCCAATAGCGGGTATTACTTAATGTGGATTCCAAAGCCAACTGTTGTCATATTGTTCTCGACATTTTTGGATTTCTTTGGAAGTTACCTGGTTCTTTCAATATTCGCGATTCTGATGATGTGGTTTGCCTTAATGAAGAACTGGGAGAGGGCAGACACAAATAAGCTCATATTTCTGTCTCTTTGGATCTTGTTGCCTTTTTTATTGATCCTAACCTACTCACTATTTTTTAGATCGCTATATTCAATTAGGTACTTGCTATTTGCCTTGCCCGCCTTGTACCTGTTATTCGCAGTAATGTTGGGCAAATTACTGAAGATAAATAAGCCTGTTTCATGGATCTTGCTTTGCGTCATAGTCATTTCTTCGCTCATGTCGGCGGCTGCCCAAGTCAAAAATGTCGATAAAGATGATTGGAGAGCTGCATCTGGCTATCTTGAACAAAATGTGAAAGAAAATGAGCCCGTATTCATTGACCCGTTTTATCATCAGGAGGTTTTTTCTTACTATTATGCTGCTGATTGCTTTAAAGAGTTTTATATGCATTCATGTAATTATCAGAAACACAAAATATTATCTCTGAACTGGTTGGCAGATTGCTGTAGTGGAAACACAAAACTGACTGCAACAGATCAAAAAAACGAACTTCGTTATTATTTAGGCAGCAATATTTGGCTCATCAGTGTTAGGCCGGAACTATATGGCGGCAATAATTCCTTATTCGCCTATCTTAACAGCACAAAAAAATTGTCCGTAACTAAAGAGTTTGGCGATATTAAAATATACAAATTTGAATGAGGAAAATTCGGAAATAATTCTATTGGCTTGCAATCTATTCAAAAACCTCTTTTGAATCTTGGCATATTGCAATGGCGGTTCGCTTCGATATTATTGATGGCTTTTTCTATCAATTACTGGGATAAAAAAGGAATTTTATTATGAGATTTAGTTGTTAAAACCGATTCAGAATTGGTTAAAAAAATTGATTCAGAATTTTAAACTGTTACAGGTGTGTTTATGCCTGAACTTGATGTGGCAAAATCACTTTTAAATTTCTGGTAATTTCGCTGCGCCATATGCCCCTTTTCTGCTGTGCATCCTTTAAATTTAAACATTCAGATTTAAAAGTTGAATCCCTGAAATCGGGATTATAAACGGAAAAAGTATAGCTTGCAGATTCTTGTTCTCCTATCATCGATACGCTAAAGCTCAGGGGTAAATCTAATTCATGTTCGTACAATCGGGGCTCAAAATTCATGGAGCGTAATCTTTCCTCTGTCGGAGCCATTTGGAAATATGCCTGGGTTAATGTTCCTTTATTCGCAATTGCGTCCAACAATGCGACCACAACATCTGAAATATCTCCTGCCTTGAATTGTTCCCAAGTTCCTTTTTTCCAGCCGCCAATTGATTCAACATTGAACATATCTGAATATATCCTGCCTCCGATTGGAACTATGTATTCTTTAAAGTAATCCGAAAGGAATACCTCTCTTAGATTATCAATAGCCTGGTTTTGCGTTAAGCCTGGTGCTTCTTTTGCATAATTCATATTTTCCTAGGTGGTTGCAATCAGTTTTAAACTTTTCGGTTTATTGCTACTGTTTGGTGGTTAAACATAGCTCGTTTTAAAAATTATATGACTCATTATCTATTTGGAGCTTGGTTATTGATAGGGCTGAAATGGTTTTCAAAAGGGTTGCTTCTCTGAATGCAGTTTGTTTGAAGAAATTTCGGTATTCATATTTCCACTTATCTCATCATCGGTGAGCAATTGTTACTACTATGTAATCGAGAATAAAAGAAAAGATTTTTAAATCACATTCTGGATCTTGCTGTTATGAGATCATTTTTTGGCGGGCAAATAGAAGAGTCTAAAAGAGGCGATTTAGCTGCAGTAGTCAAAAGAGAACCAGGGAAAGGATGCTATGGTACTTTCTTATATCCTATAAACTCATTAGAATTTGTTCATTTAACTGGTGTTGGTGATGTAAATATTTCTATTGAACGGGCCTATCTAGGATTATCTCAGGCTGCAGCAGATGAAATTGCAAGAAGAACAAATGGAGTACGTTTAAGTGATTTGAACTTAATGTCTTTAGATGAACTGGTTGTGTCACCATTTTTTTTGGATAGTTATCCTGAAAAACCAGCCAGTATAACCCTTTTTTCAACCGCAGACGGATATTCAGTTCACCGCGAATATACTTCTTGACAATTCTTGCTCTTCTTTTTACAAGTTCAGCCAACTTAGAAAAAACCAATCTTCTCTTTAGCCGATAACAAATATTTATCTGTCCTCTGCATCCTAATTGCAAACTCATCTGCATCAATTTCTTCCTTAGAAAGATTATTTTCCAGTCCGGAAAATGCTGCAAAAGGAGAAAGCCTTGAAGCAAACGCTGATATTTTGTAAAGTGTTGATTGACTTCTTGTGTGCCACAATTCATGCAGCATGACTGCTTCGATTTCTTTCTTAGTCAGCAATTCCATCATCCCTACTGAAATAAATATAGACGGTTTAAGCTGGGAAAAAGCGAAAGCAAAGGGTTTGGCAGCATCAAAAGCATACACGCTTGGCTGCTTCCAGCCGAGCTGTTTTGCCTTTTCCCTGATGAACTTTCCAAGAAGTGTATTATCCATAATTAATGATTTATTCTTGTTACGGTAGAAAAGAGGTACAATGAGGTAACCGGAAATAATCGCGAGTAAAAGCATACTGATTAATATGGTGGGGATTCCAAAAGCATATGTCTTGAGCCCTTGGCATGCAAAGATTTGCTGTTGGCATGCTTTGTCGAATAGTATGAAGACAAATGGAAAAATCAAAAGCACTATGTGTGTGTAAATAAGCATCATTTTTTGCTTTAGGTCAAAGCCCCCGAACTTTACCAGCCCAAGAATGAATATCGCTAGGGCGATGCTTGACACAAGAACCATTAATGTAAATTGGTCTTGCGTGAATAAGGAAAGATAATGTAAGAATGCCTCGGTGCCGTTCATTTTCTTCCAAACCTCTCACTAAAATAACTTACAGCCGTATTCCCGAACTGCATCATCAGCTTGTTAACCGCATTGTCGAGAGCGCTTTTTTCGAAAGACTCTTTATTGCCTGAAGTGCGGTAAATGTATCTCATCCCGCCTCTTGCCTTTTCTATGTCTCTCATAACAATATTTTTTGAGTGAAGCCTATCTAATATTACTGCAATGCTTGAAACAGCGACTGTTCTTTTTTTCTTGAGAATTGTGTGGATCTCGCGAACCCTCATCATCTTATTGCTCCAAAGGATTTTAAGAATGTCTTCTTCAAGCGGGCTGAGGACGGAGTCAGGCTTTTCTCCAGCTATAATGATCCTTTTCATAGGTGGGTCTCTTGAGTATTTGTATAAAAACATTTCCTTTTGTTACAGTGGTTGTAATGGTTATTCAACCAAACGTTTTTATACGGGTTATGCATCGTCACTTTAATCAATAATGGAGGATTCCAAATGAAAATAGAAATGATAATAGTATTTTTGATTGTTGCACTGCTAATTGTAGTCGTGAGTGTTCAGGCAGTGCAGTTTGCAAGTCTTGACAGCAAGGCAGGAGTTAGGGCTGCGCCTCAGATTCAAGCACAGCAGCAAGCACCACCTCAGATTCCCTCAGTTCCGGGAGCAGGCGGTTGCGGGGTATGAAAATGAGAGCCTTAGCGATATTTTCAATACTGCTTTTAGTATCTTTGGTCCTTTTTGGGTGCAGAGACAGCAGTGAGCGATACTATGGAAGGCCACAAGGTGCTCAGCCACAACAGCAAGGAGGGGGCGCTTACCCAGTTGGTGCAGGATGCGGTGTTCAGGCTCCGCCCAATGAACTTGGTGCGGCTTCAAGTCTGTTCAATCTGGTTTCGGCAGCATGAGCGAAGAGCTTTCGAAGCACGAACGAAAGAAACTGAAGAAGATTGAACGCGCTCATCTGCCACAGCCTTCTTCATCCAAGCCGCGAAAAGGAGTTCCTGTCTCATGGCTCATTGCAGGGGGAATAGTGTTTGCTATCCTATTTGTATCTGTTATCGCAGCTCAGTTGATAAACGCCCAGCCCGGAAAGTATGATTCTTTCTCAAAATGCCTTTCTGAAAAAGGAGTGGTTGTTTACGGGAATGATTGGTGCCAATACACTGCAACTCAGAAGGAAGATTTCGGAAAGTCATTCAAATACCTAAATTACAAGATTTGTGATGAGATAAGGCCTGGTTGCCAGCAAAAAGGCATCACTATCACGCCAAGTTGGGATATGAATGGAACACTTCTAAGCGGAGTTCAGGACTTGAGTATTTTATCTGAACTCTCCGGCTGCCCGCTTCCTTAAACATGGCCAAGAAAGTCGAACTTGATTTAGGAGAAATTACGAAGTTCGTAATTGGCGGATTGATATTATTTGGAATTATCGGAGCATTAATCTTTTTTGCAATCAACCAGCCGTCCAAAGGAATTGAAGCAAGAGCAGTCGTCCTTAAAGTTCAGGACTGCGAAGACTGCTTTGATGCAGAAAAAGTATTAGCGGATACAAGAAATTTTGGAGTAAATCTGACTATCGTTGAATATTATGATATCTCATCATCTGAAGGGAAGTCCCTAATTTCAAAGTATAATGTCACAAAAGCGCCAACAATTCTATTATTTGGAAAAAATGATGAGCTAGCTCCTTTCTGGGCATCGCGTGGAGAATTTAGGAAAGATGCGTTTGTATTTACAAAACAAAAACCAGTTTACATCGAACTAGACTCGGGCAGAGCAGTCGGCAGGGTTAAAGCCACGAGGATAATCCCCTTATTGTGCCAGGAGTGCGGCAACCTATCCGAGGTAATCTCTGGCTTGAGGGATGCCGGCATGGTTATTTCAGAGGACAGCGTTTTAAAAGATTCTGAGGCACTGCAATTAATTAAGCGATACAATATTTCTGTACTGCCTTCACTAGTTCTTTCCCCTGAATCCCAAGCATACGATTTCATAATTAGCAGCTGGAGTTCTCAGGGGTCTATCGAGCAGGACGGCACCTTGGTTCTTAGAAAAACAACTATCCCGTTTTGGATGATCTCAGAAAAAAAAGTTAGGGGGCTTGTAAGCGTTATATTGCTGAGCGATTCTTCTTGTAGCGAATGTTACAACCCTGAAAATCATGTTGATGTGCTTAAAAACCAGCAATCTATTAACATGAAAATCTCTTATACACAAAAAGTTGACTCAAATTCTGTTGAAGGCGAAAAAATTGTTTCAAAATACAATATAAGCACTATTCCAACGATAATAGTTCAGGGTGATGTTTCGGTTTATCCGACATTCTTGCAAATATGGCCGCAAGTCGGTTCAAAAGAGGCTGATGGTTCTTTCATTTTCAGAAATAACTATTTGTTAAAGGACCAAAAATATAAGGACCTTATTTCAAACCAAATTGTCGTCGGGACCGGATGAGCTTAATAAAGCCAGACTAAATTTTTTCGCAATTCTTTCGATAGTTGGCAAGATATTTTCGGATTTCTTTCAGAAAGACATTAGTTTATGTTATGTTCTAATAACTTGATGACAATCGACCAATCCCTTGATGAAGAAACAGCCTCTTTTTTAGATTCCTTAAGAACTGATTCGGCTGGCCAAATTGGGTCATCCTGGAAAGAGTTTTTCAGGAATGCCAATAATAGGCTGTCATACTCGCAAAATTCCGCAGATGAGGCATATAGGTCTCTTCCAAAAATAATAAGGAAAATACAGAAAACCCAAAGCTCAATAGATGAATTCATTAGTGGCTATTATGGCACCCTTGCATCCGTTTTTGAAAAAGCTAAGGGGACGATCGCAAGCATATTCGGGCTGAACTATTCTCCCAAAGGTATGCAAGACGTTGTTGCTGAACAAGCGTCTAATGTGAGGGATGCTGAGTCGACACTTGAACTGCTCGTCGAGCACACTGAAGGTGTTCTCGAAGACATTGTTTCTTATCATCGAGAGCTCGCAGATGGAAGGGCGAAAGCAGTTGGGAAGCTCTCTGACTTGAAAGAAGTGATGATTAAATCTGACCGTATGAAATCTCAGCTGGTCAACAAGATAAACGAGCTTGAGATGGGAAATCCTGATTATCATCTTCATTACAGGGGCATTACTCGATTGGAGCAAGAAATTGCAGGTTACGAAGTAGAATCATTGCAGGCGTCAATTGACCTAGGTGCATATTCAACGAATCTTGGGGCTGTTGAGGCTGTTTTAAAAGTTGCAGGACAAGGCCTTAAGGAAGCAACTCTCGCGAGGGCGGGGTTCCATCATTCAGCAGAACTTCTTGAAAAATTGGGGCCATATTTCGGACTTGCAAGTGATTATGGTGCGGATTACTCATGGATTTTAAAAGAGGCAAAAAATGTACACGACTCAGTTGGCGGAGCAGTATCTCTGAGTCTTGAGGCTTTTGGAAGCCTTGCAAAGCTTTCATCCGCTGCAACTGTTCATTCTGGTATCCCTGGGAAAATTGCTCAGAGTTTGGGAGCTTATACTGCAAGTTCTGACCTCGGCCACATAAAATCTGCGTATGCCGAGGCAAGCAGGCTGGTTGAGCATAAAGGGCTATAAATTAAGAATGAAAATCAAAAAGATTATTAAGGAGCGAAGGCAAGCAAATGGCATGGACGACGAAAAATTCTGGAGAGAACTTGAAAAATCATCAAAAGTTCATCCTTCCTCAGAGTGTATTTGTGAGATCAAGCCCACATGGTCGTTGAAGGGGGAAGCAATAGTTCGGATACTGCTACCTTCCACTTATTTATCGGGAAACAAAAAATAGCGAATACAATTTTTCTAAGTGTTAGATCAAAAAACGAAGGGATTGAATTATCAGAAGCTATATTGCTTGTTGAAGCTTGGCTCAAGAAGGCAAGGGAATATGTTCAGAAACCAATAGATGAATTAAATTTCTTTAATCCTGATGAATTTAATAAAAAATGAAATAATGATTATGAACTGAGTTTAAGTAATTTTTTTTACTTTCTTTTAATTAGTCACTTATAAGATTTTAATCCATCCGTCATGAGGGGCCAAACTCTATTTCTCGAATAAACTACACCTATCTTTAAATACTCTCTTGCATTCCCTAAACTCATGATATCGTCGCAAAAAGAGCTAGCAGTCATTCTATCAAAACTCAGGCTTGTTCCAACACCTCAGGTTGCTGCTGAACAGTATCAAACTCCTTCCGATATCGCTTCAGAAATACTTTGGAGCGCCAAAATGCAAGGAGATATCGAAAATAAAGTTGTTGCTGATTTAGGTGCTGGCAATGGAATAATCGGAATTGGAGCATCATTGCTTGGCGCAAAAGCTGTATATTTTATTGAAAACGACAAGGATAGCCTGAAAACTATGAAGTGGAATATTGAGTACGTCAACAAGGATGTTGCTCCATTGAGAAATACTAGGGTTCTCAACTCAGATGTCAGGCGCTTTGAAATACCTTGCGAGGTTGTCATCCAGAACCCGCCTTTTGGAACAAAAAAAAAGCACGCTGACCAAATTTTCTTGATGTCGTCCTTCCGAGTTGCTCATATTGTTTACAGCTTTCACAAAAAAAACACATTAAATTTTGTCAGGAAGTTTGCAGAAGAAAACAAGTTCGGAATATCTGGAACATTTGAATTCGAATTCCCTCTGAAGAAAACTATGGCCCACCACAAGAAAAAAGTAGAGAAAATCAGCGTTGTTTGTGTTAGGCTTATAAGGACTGAACTCTGAAGTTGTTCCTCAAAGCAAGCTGTTAAGTAAATGTAACCTACCGTCCATATAATTGCTAAAGTTTTATAAAATTGCTAAGTTATCAAAATTAAGGAGAAAAAATATGATAAATAAAGCTTGGCATGAGAAAAATAAAATGCCCAAAAACCCAACTTTTGAGCAAAGAATGGAGTGGCATATTGAACATAATAAAAACTGCTCTTGCTATCCAATTTCCAATAAATTGAGAGAGGAGATTAAAAAATATAACTCTCTGAAACCATGAATTACAACGATAATTTTTTATAATTGATTAGGCGAATGTTTCGAATGAAAGTTATTATAGTCGCATTATTATTATCATGTATTATCTTTTATGGTTGTACAACGACTGATAAAACTATAAATGAGATTATTAAATCCTCTCCTGATATCCAGCAATTTCTTAAGGAGAATCCTGGGACAATTATCAGAACTTTATACCTGGAAAAATCCAGTGTGGAAGCATCAATTGAGGAAATTCGAACATTGTGCGGTCCCCAGATCCCTATCAAGCCATATTATGAAGTAAAAATTTCAGCCTCTTCCCTGGATTTGGTGGCTTATATCGATACTGAGGCCAAAAGGTTGGAATGCTCGGTAATTAAGAGTAAATCTGTAAATGATGATGCGCCAGGCAGAGGCAACATATCAGTCATTAATATCCCTCCTCCCCAGCCTCCAATTGAAACAATACAATCCCCTCCCCCTCAACCACCTTCAAATCCTCCGCAAACTGTAATTTCTCCCACCTGGTTCTCTTGCCAATCAAACTCTGACTGTAGCATAACAATCTCGTTGGACAATCTTGGCTGCGCGGCGGCAATCAATTCAGAGTATGCCAAACAATATACTGATTATTGCAATCAAATATGGAAAAACAACATTTGCCTAACAACTTCTGACGTGTGCCCGGGGTTCACAGCGCGATGCATCAACAACATTTGTAAGGCAGAAAAATTGGTTGTTCCACAAGTGGACAATTTGGGGAGAACGCCTGCCAAAAATTTAGAGTTGAGCAATCTCCCCACGTGTGGTAAAACTAACCAGGCTGCAGACGTTTCAATCCGATGGGTGCCAGCAGTGCCTCTGGGTGAAGAGCAAGCGGTGCAATTCAGTATGTCTGAAAGTTTTGAAGAAAGGGTAACGACTACTAGGTTAGTTGAAAGCAATACTTCTTCCCTGGTTGAATACGGCCTTATTCACTCCCAAACATACTTCTGGCGCGTTGTGACGAAATATGCTGACGGATGGCTATTCAGCAATGTTGAGAACTTCACAAATCCACAATGCCTTGATTATTTCTTAACTTGATTTGCCCGAAACCCTTATAAATCATCCTGAATATCTGCTTCTAATGGAAGCTGTAGTGATTGAGGAGTCTCCAAAGAAGTTTATTGTTGAGCTGCGTGGAGAAAGCCACACTTTACTTAATGTCTTGAAACACAAGCTTTGGGAGAACGATAAAATTAAGATTGCGACTTATCATGTTAATCACCCGCTTCTTGGCATTCCAAAGCTAATTGTGGAGACTGACGGCTCGGTAAAGCCGAGAAAGGCAGTCTCTGAAGCCGCTGAGAAGTTAAAGAAGGACGTTGACAAGTTCAGAACAGCCTTCGAAAAAGCATAAGATTTCTCGTCGATAAAATTTTTCCTTTATAATCTGAGTGATTGATTTTCCAAAACTCTTGCGAGAAGTCCGGAAGCCTTCCGTGTTTTTCCCAGAAAGCCACTTTAACTTTCTCAGTCTTGCTTTTTACCGAGGTGTTCGTAATGAAATACAACAACATTTTCGGAAGCAGGAGACAGGGATACACTGCCAAAGGGCTGATTGCAACAGGCGGATTACTTGCAGCGGGCATTGCAATTGGACTTTATGGCGTTAGCAAGACTGATGACCTCGCGAGCAAGGTGAGCGATGTTTTGCCTCTGAGGGGAAATCCAAGCTATGAACGCGTGATAAACGACTATGGAGATCTCTCATCTGAAGACCAGTATAAAGTCGTAGACAAGGGATGGGACAGCCTAAGTTTTGATGATAAGAAAAAAGTAGTTGGCGATGACTTGGGAGCGATAATAACTGATATGCTGCAAAAACCATGAATCTAGCTCCAAAGAAAAGAAGCAGGCTTGGTTATTTTTTTCGTCTTGACAATGTGGTAAGGCGTTGTAATGGACTGAGTCACCATGCTGCCTGGTGGCGGGCTAGTTGCAGTAATTTTAACCCTGACTTGGCTTTTTGACTCTTCGATGCCAGTTATCTTCACTTGGTAGCCGCCAGTCATTTTCTGGCCGTAAAATGCTGCGAAGACTGTTTCGTTGGCAAAATTCACATTTTCAAGAGGAACTTCCACTCTGCTCGCCTTGAAGATATTAATCCAAAGCCCTTCCCAGTCCGCTTCAGAGTTGACCATGATGTCAAACTGCTCGTCAGCTGACGGTGCGTAACTACTTGTTGCTACATCTTGAAAGGTGACAGGCTGCCATTCGGGAACAGGTTTGCAGCCTATGACGAGTAACGCTAAAAGAATAAAAATGGCTAGTGCTTTCATTGAATTACATTAATCGCTACATATTAAAATTTTATCAAAAAAGCTTTTATCACTTTGAAATAGATACTTACAATAAATTTATAAACAGATTATCCAATTTTAATTTAATGTCTCTGGAAGAACTGATTGAGGCTGGAGAACAGCAAGGCATATCTAAAGAAGATATTATTTCGAGAGTTAAAGGGAGATTAATAGACCTTGCTTTGAGTGGAAAATTTGGAGATTATGATGTCTTGCGCGACCTTTCTGGGATCGAGCCTGATTTTCCTCAGGACAGAGTATTAGAACGTTATACTGATTATGCTAAACATTCTTTGGTTAGCGATATTCTCAGATTGTATAAACTAACTTCAATAAAACCGAAATTTGGACGAAGGGCTGCTCAGAAAATTTATGATGATTGCATTATAGACGATAACATGCGTGAGCTTGCGGAGTTACAAGATGTCTTCGGGTATGAACCAAAATTCTATAAAAATGTTGAAAGAAAAGCTTTAAAGCATTTTGTCAGGAGGGGAAATTTCGAAGCCATAATTAGACACCATGCAGATTCAGGTTTTCCCTATGATATCGATTCTGCCCTTGGGGAAATATTAGCTCAAAGTGGGAACCTGGAATTATCGATTGGCATTATGAAACGTATGAAACGTGCTGGATTATCTATTCCGGAACCTTCAATTCATTCTTTATACGAGCAGGCGCTCAAATATGGCCCGGATGAAGATTTAAATTTTAGGGCTTTCTTTGAAATATACACAATCTCAAAAATACCTCCTGAGGAAGTTATGAAAAAGCATTTATTTAACCATTTTTCAGAACAAGGTAACTATATTATTTTGGAAATGGCCATGGAACATCTACCTGGAAACGAACCTGGATATTCTGCGATCTTAGCTGGACTTCCGCCTGTTTCTTGATTTAATTTGTCGTGCTAACAAATTTTTGTTTATATCTGAGCAAGGCTTTATTTCAAAATTATTCCGAAGTGTCCGAAAATACTTCGAAATTTTCATCCAAACACATATTGGGAAGTTACAATTAACAAGAAATTGTGCCACGGTCGCCTAATCAGGTAGGGCGGCAGCTTGACCAGCTGTAATCCGAAAGGACGTCCCGGTTCAAATACTTTTTGGTCAAATATTTGAAGTCGCAAGTTCTTTCATAATACACGACTTCAAATAATAGTGGAAAACATGTTTTTGACAATTCAACTATGTTTTCCACTAAAAAGTTGGAACTCCGGGCCGTGGCGCATTTTTTCCAGAATCTTTATATAACTAAATCATTCGGAAGCAAATATGAAACATAAAAATTCTGGTAAGGACAATATGGACCCGATGGGCTTCGTTTGGCCTATCCTGACCAGCCTGCTAGGTTTGCTCATGGTTTTGCTTGTTATTTTCGTTCTGTGGCTGTTCAATTCATTCATTCCAACAACCCTAATCGGTAAAATCATTGATTTCATATACGCTAATATCGGCCTGATTTTCGTGATGTCCGTTGCATTTGGCTATGGAAGCCATTTGGCGAAATTTCAAGCACCGATTAGTTCCATTTCCCCTTTAGTATCTGCAATTGGAGGTGTTTTTCTTGTTTTTTTCATAATCAGTATCTTACAGACCCTTATCCCAAACAACTTTGAACTCGCTCCATTGCTTTTTTTGGTGAAGGATAATTTGTTGCTCATCTTTGCAGTTTTAATGGCCGCGGGATACGCCACTTATTTCTTGAAGCTTGCAAGAGCAGATTAGCATGAGATTTGTCATTGCAGCCGCAATATTGATTGTTGCAATGTTCGTCATTACATTTGCTCTTTACCCAATGCTTCCAGATAAGATGGCAACTCATTGGGGCTTGGAAGGAAAAGTTAACGGCTACTCTAGCAAGTCGTTTGGCGCGTTCCTAACACCTGTTATTGGAGTTTTCGCCTTTCTGGCATTGATTCTCCTTCCTAAGCTCGACCCTCTAAAAAAGAATGTGGAGGAATTTATTGGAGCTTATCATCTCTTCATTTTTGTTTTCTCTGCGTTCTTCTTTTATATTCAGGTATTAATTCTTGCTTCTAATCTGGGTTATGGTTTTAGTTTCACTTTTGCATTGGGCCCTGCTTTCGCTATTCTCTTCTACTGTGCAGGCATGCTTCTTGAACAAACAAAGCAGAATTGGTTTATCGGTGTAAGGACTCCGTGGACTTTAAGCAACCCTGAAGTCTGGGATAAAACAAACAAGCACGCTGCCAAATTGTTCAAGATTGGAGGACTAGCATTCGGGTTGGTGATGGTTTTCCTGCCGAAAGCGTTGATTGTAGTCTTAGCATTGATGATGATCGGTGTGGTTTGGATTGTTTTTTATTCTTACTTGATGTTAAAGAAAGAAAAAAATTAGTGAAATGGTTTTTTTGCATAAATCTGCCAAACTCTTGCTCGAATGTATTCAATCTGATCTTTAATATATTCATTCGCTTTCAATCTGATTGGGTCATGTTCGTCATGATGGTGCATTACCCTGCCGACCAGCCCGTTTATTGGCGCCCCCTGTTTTTTTGCCGGTGCGCTCATGACATGAAAGATTATTGCATTGTTTTGTGCCAGGGATAAGGAAAATGTCTCATATTGCCAGGGTTCAGGGAAAACTCTCCTGTACGCCTCGTTTCTTCCTTCCTCGTTTTTTGCTACAATCATTGGGCCAACATTCTGCTCGTCCGATATTGCTCTGACACGCGCGAATAAGTGTTCGTAAAACCTTGTTTTCATCCACAATGCATGCCCTGGAACTTTTTTCAAGCCCCCGAGAGCCTTGACTAGCTCCTCGTCATAGCTTAATCTTTTTCTAGTTTTACCGGATTTATCAGCTGCTTTGACTTTTTCCTCAATCGCCGGAAGATGGTGAGTTTCCCGTCTCAATACATTCACAGGGGTAGTAAACAGCCGAAAATGCGGCGCCAGATATTCCTGCCCCCAATATTTATCGGCATGGATGTTGCCTTCAGCATCTTCTTTCAATATGTGGCCCAGTATGCTTTCCTCATACATGGTGAACTTTTCGAGAAACAGCAGGTTAGCCGGTAAATTGCCTAATAAAGCATCTAATTCCTTTATCCTCCCTTCAAGATCCTCCACCATAACCGAGGGGAATTAAGAGAAGTCTAAAAACATTTTCACAAATTCAGCAACCTTTAAATACTCTTTAAACCAGAAATCTTGTAACGGGAAAAAGAGGATGGAACCAAACATACCCTTTCTAGAGCAGAAAGCAGTTGACATCAGAGAAGACATTGTCAAAGCTTTGCTGAACGCAGGTTCAGGCCATTCAGCGGGTACTTTGGGTGTTGCTGACGTTGTTACTGCTCTTTTCTTCCATGTTATGCGCCATGATCCAAAGAATCCGAAGTGGGAAGACCGTGACAGGTTTGTTTTGTCTGCTGGTCACCTTTGTCCGGTTCATTACTCTGCTTTGGCTAATGCAGGTTACTTTCCAAGAGAAGAATTCGTTAATACTTTAAGAAAATTTGGGACAAGGCTTCACGGGCACCCTCACAATCTCGCTGCTCCATTCATCGAAAACTCAGCTGGGCCATTAGGCCAGGGAACTTCTGTAGCAGTTGGCATGGCGCTTACAGCGTTAATGGACAGCAAGCGATGGAGAGTTTTCTGCCTGACGGGAGATGGCGAACTTGAGGAAGGCCAATGCTGGGAAGCTATTTGGTTCGCAGGAAAAAACAGGCTTCACAATCTCACTTTCCTAGTTGATAGAAACAACATCCAGATTGATGGTTTCACTGAGGATGTTATGCCTTTAGAACCTTTGGCTGACAAGTTCAAGGCTTTCGGCTGGCATGTCATTGAAGTTGATGGTCACAATTTCAGGGAGATAATCGATGCTTGCGGCGAGGCAAAGTCGGTTTTCGAGAAGCCAACTGTAATCATCTGCCACACAATCCCTGGCAAAGGGGTTGATTTCATGGAGTGGAAGTTCGAGTGGCACGGCAAGCCGCCAAATAAGCAGGAAGCAGAACTAGCATTGAAAGAACTTCACGACATTCGCTCAATGGGTGGAAGAATTCAGGGTGAACATCAGTGATTAGCCCTGAGGCGAAGCTAGCGGCAAACCTTTACAATAATGTGAGCCAGAAACCGACAAGAGACGGTTTTGGTGATGGTGTCGTTGAGGCTGGAAAACAAGACAAGAATGTCGTTCTTTTGTGTTGCGACCTCACTGACTCCACAAAGTCAAATGGTTTCAAAAAAACTTTCCCTGAACGTTTTATAGAAGTTGGAATTCAGGAGCAGAACATGGCCGGCATTGCTGCGGGAATGGCGCTATGTGGAAAAGTCCCGTTCATAACATCTTATGCTGCTTTCAATCCAGGCAGAAACTGGGATCAGCTTCGAGTTTCAATCTGTTATAGCGAGACTAACGTAAAGATGATTGGTGCTCACGCAGGAATTTCCGTAGGGCCTGATGGTGCGACTCACCAAGCATTGGAAGATGTCGCGATTACAAGAGTTCTCCCCAATCTTACGGTCATAGTTCCCTGCGATTATTTTGAAGCAAAAAAAGCTTCTATTGCCATGGCTAAAGTCAAAGGACCATTTTACATGCGATTTGGAAGGGAAAACGTTCCAGTTATCACGACTGAGGAAACCCCTTATCAGATTGGTAAAGCACAAACGTTCAGGCAGGGAAAAGATGTCACAGTTATTGCCTGCGGTTCTTTAGTTTATGAGGCCTTGATTGCTGCAAAGCAGCTTGAGTCGGACGGAATTGATGTAAGGGTTATCAACATGCATACCATCAAGCCGCTAGACAAGGAAACAATTGTCAAAGCAGCCAAAGAAACTGGAGCAATAGTTACAGCAGAAGAACACCAAATTATTGGCGGTCTCGGCGGGGCAGTTGCAGAGTGCATTGTCAAGAATTATCCTGTGCCTGTCGAATTCGTTGGAGTTAATGACAGGTTCGGCGAGTCAGGCCAGCAAGATGAGCTAATGACAAAGTTCCTTGTTAAATCGCCCAACATAGTTTGGTCGATAAAAGAAGCAATAAAGAGAAAAAGGTGAAATCATGGGCAAACCAACAGTTTTCGTTTCAAGAATGATTCCTCAGGAAGGAATTGACCTGCTGAAAAAAGAATGCGACGTAACAGTAAGCCCGCACGACAGGGTACTTTCAAAGCAAGAATTGATAGATGGTCTGCGAGGTAAAGATGCATTGCTCTGCCTTTTGACTGATAAAATTGATGCAGAAGTTCTTGATTCAAATCCGAAATTAAGAATTGTCTCTAATTATGCAGTTGGCTTTGATAATGTTGATGTTCCTGGGTGCACTGCGAGAGGATTGCCTGTAACAAACACGCCAGGTGTTTTGACAGAATCTGTTGCAGACCATGCGCTGGCTTTGATGCTTGCTGTCGCGAGAAGAGTTGCCGAAGGCGATAAAATTGCAAAAGCAGGACAGTATCCCGGCTGGTCTCCGATGTACATGCTGGGAAATGATGTGTGCGATAGAACTCTTGGGATTCTCGGCCTTGGAAGGATAGGAAAGTCTGTTGCTGAACGCGCATTCAAGGGTTTCCGAATGAAAATATTATATTATGATGTTATTCGAGACCCTCAGTTCGAAAAAGATGTGCATGCAAAATTCAGCACAGTCGAGGAAGTCCTGAAAAATTCGGATTTCGTTTCTATACATGTGCCTCTTTTGCCAACAACAAAGCATATGATAAGCGATGCGCAGTTCAAGATGATGAAGCCGACGGCTTATTTAATCAATACGGCGAGAGGCCCGATTGTGGATGAGGCAGCACTTGTCAGAGCACTTCAGAGCAAAACAATCGCTGGAGCAGCCTTGGACGTTTTCGAGTTCGAGCCAAAACTTTCTGCGGGAATGGAAAAGCTGGACAATTTGGTTGTAACTCCTCACCTCGCTTCTGCAACAAAGGCGACTCGGGCAGCGATGGCAACTCTTGCTGCGCAAAACGTTCTTGATGTCTTGAATGGCAAGGTGCCAGCGACGCAGATAAATGTAAAAGACATCCACGTCGATGCAGGGTTTAAGTTCCCGTTCTACCTAAGAAGCGGCAAAGCAATTAAGTCATACCGCGAGCTTGCGGTTTTGCTTGAAACATCAGAGGATGATTATAAGTACCACGTCAACGGGCACCGCAACGACTTCGCCACTTGGATTCACGACGTTTTCAAGGATGCTAAAACCGCGCACAAATTAAAAATGAGTAGGTCGAGGATTGAGGCTGCTGCTGTTTTGAAGTAATTTTAAAGCATAAAGTGTGGAGAAGAAAGACAGTTCGCTGGTTGAGGACATGCTTCTTACGAGAATCAGCTGGTTATCTCGCTCCCTGAACAGCGATAGTTTCAAGAAATCTATAACTCTTGGCCAATTTTGTTTGCCCAAGTTTTTCTGCGACGTCGCCTGCTCTTTGATAATCCCCTTTGTTTTCTAGTCGGACTCGAAGGTTGTCACCTTCACCTTTTAATTCGTCAGTCATTTCTTCGACGCAATTAAATACCCGAAAAGCATCGTTAAGATGGTCAGTCTTTATGTAATTCCGGACGGCCCTGGCTGGGAACCCTTTCATTTCGGCATGAATCCCTGCCTGCACTGGTGAATCATAACTTTCTAATAACTCGAGAGTTAATTCGTCTGCCCCTGCTCTTCTCGCAGTAGCTATCGCATTTCCTGGCATTCCTGCCCTCAAATAATCCCTGGTGGACCTTTGTATCTCGCCATGTCGGGCGGCTAATCTCGCAGCTCGTTCAAATTGCCCCTCCCTTTCAAGTAGGCTCATGCACCATTCATGTTGGCCTGTTTTTTCTGCCAGCAGGATGGCAGATAAGAATGATTTACCTTTAATGTAAAGTTCAATTCCCTCGTCCGGATGACCGTTATCTACAGCGAACTCCGCGCCCTCCAAAAACCGTTCTAATTGTCTATATAGCTCAACTGTCTTGTCGTAAAACCTTTCTTTCCTGCCAAGTTTTAATGCGCGTGTATAATCTTCCCCTCTGGCTAGCAGGTCGAACTCAGTCTCAAGTTGGCCGACTTTGTGCGCGATGTGTGCAGCCGTCAAAGGATATCTGACCTGGAAAAATGCGATTGATTCATCGATTGCTGCTTGAGGTATATCCGATTCTCCGGCGTGTCGGTAAACGTAATTTGCTCTTCCTTGCATTCCTAATTGAGAGAGAATCTTCTCAAGACCTGTTTTTGTTTTCCCCATAATTTTCCATAAATTTAGGCTTGATTTTTAAATCTTATGCGCTCAATCACCGCGCGGGCTGATTAATCAAAGATATCTGCCGTTTTATGGCAAACTAATTAAATTACTGCTACTTCCCAGCAGTAAAATGGAAGACCAACTTAACAGTCTGATAAGCCCCGCTAAATCATTTCATTCAGAGAGGGGAGCCCAATATGCGCTAAGAGCGCTCACTGATGGGAACTATAAACCTTTATTCCTGTCACAGCTCGTTGCTTTAAAAACCGGGGCTAATCATGATTGCCCCTTTTGGTCGACAGATATAGCAACACCAGACTCAGTTATGAAAGGTAGGACAAAGGGGGGATTGGATGTTCTGGTTATCGCTCACGTTCCAAATTATTTCTCCAATCCTGATAATCTAAACCGTGCAGTCCAAGAAGGATTGATAAATGGTTACGGATCAATACCAGTCGCAGAATTTCATCGTACTCTTGACCTTGAAGAAAAAGAAAAAGTTATTGTTCTGGCCGGAAACAAATATGATGAGTTCATTTCTGCTCCTGAAGGAGATTTATCTGAATTGGGTTATTTATCGCCCGGAGACTATCTTGCGGCTTGTAGTATCTTAACTCACCCAGCGCCTACTCCCTTTATTGGAGAAAGAAGCAAAGCTAGGAATTACATTCTCGCTCATAAGAAAATATTTGGAAATCATTTCGGAATCTGGCATAAGCTTCCTGATTCCGACAAGCCAATTGGAGGATTGCTGCATCTTGGCTCAAGCGGAAATAATAGTATAGGCATACATGCTCTTGATTCTGAAACTCGCTTCATTGGCGTGCCTGGAAGAACAGAATACGCTCTTCCCCCGAGTTAGTCGGGAACAAATAGTTTTTTTTAAGTTGCCGGTTCGAGGCTTTGAATAACAGCTTCGTAAACTTTTTCCTCGGGAAGGCCTAGAGTTTTCCGAGTGACCTCAAGTGTGTCGTATCCTCCGGCTTGAGCATGTCTTACCAATTGTTCAAAGGCCATATCCTCAGGAGGCAAAATATTTGTTCCTCTTAATACTGAGTAGATGCTACCGGAATGTTTCGATTTACCCGCATTATTGTAAAATTTTTGTGCTTCCGTTTCGCTGAACGAAATATGGGTAAATTCCCTGACTAATGATGCCGTCTCACTCTGGCAATCTCTTATCAAATCAACAATAATTTTTTTAATTTCACCCTCTGCATTGTTAGGGTCGAATCCTGTCATAGTTAGCAATTTTTTTGCCTCTCCAAGGAAGTAATGAGGATTTGATTTACTGTATCTTAGCAATTCAAGATAAGCTTTTTTCACTAATGCGTCTGAGAATGTGGGGGGAACGCCAGTTAATTGCTCAAAAGTGTCAATTGATTCTTGTAATTCGGAATATGGGGGTTCTAGGAACCTGTTGTATGCATTTTTGATCGCCTTTTCTGATAATCTTGGTTGAATGCCAGTTGCCTCATGAATATCAATAATCTCATCAATCGCGCCTTTTTGTGCAGCTCTCCGATAGGCTTTTTGAACTGTCCTGCCTGCCCAAAAAGGAGAAAGAGTTGTGATATTTTGTAAGCCTTCAATTTTATGGGTTTCTCCATTTAACAAAAAATGGTCATATTTCGCTTGAACTCTTTCTCTCAACTTATTCTCTCTAATTCCTTGTTCTGCAGCAGCTTGTATCAGCTTTTCAAGCGACATAAACTTTTTCCTTTTTGCGACTTTATAAAAACTTTTCGTTAGTATCTATTTTTGAGTGGTGCTGATTTCCTTTTTAAATTTAAGAGCACATTTACTATTTGGATTAAATCTTCAAAACCAACATTATATCCGCAACATTAGTCCCGGTCTTTCCAGTAAAAATCAAGTCTTTTGTTTTTTTTAAATAATTAAAAGCATCATTGTTATCGAGGTATTTCTTGTAATTTTTATTTTTCTGGAGAGTTGTCTTATCCACAATCGCTCCGGCAGCAGGAGTATTATCAATTCCATCAGTTCCAGCTGAAACAACAACAGAGTCGCCGATGTTTTTCAGTGCGCCGAGGCAGACTTCTTGGTTTCTGCCGCCTTTTCCGTTTCCTTTAACTGTGACGGTTGTTTCTCCAGCTGCAATTATTGCATAACCTTTTTTTGCTTTCTTAGCCAACATTTCTCCAACTTTTCTTGCTTCACCGACTTCTTTAGTGGTGAGAATTTCAGCTTTCAAGCCCAAGGCTTCTGCTTCATGCTTCATAGCCTCAACCGCCATCAAATTGTTGAGTATCAAGAAATTGTGCACGTGAGGTGGCATCTTGAAAGGTGTTTCGATTAGCTTAGCTTTAGGTAGCTTGTATTTCCGGATTATGCGTTTAGCATCAGAAACAGACGTTTCGTCGTGCACAGTCGGTCCAGATGCGATAAAGCTTAAGTCGTCTCCAACAACGTCAGATAAAATCAAAGAAACAAATGTTGCTCCGTTAGTATAGCCTGGTAATTGCCCTCCTTTGACTTTGGACATGTGCTTTCTTATCGTGTTCATCTCGTGGATTTCAGCCCCGCACTTGAGTAGCGTTTTGTTCATTGTAATGTATTTCGAGATGGGAACCGCAGGATTCTCAAGTATCGCCGAGCCTCCCCCTGAAACAAAGCAAATTACTAAATCATTTTTTTCAGCTTTTTTTAAAAGTGAAATCATCTTTTTTGTATTTTGTACATTTTGCGCTGAAAGCACTGGATGTGTGCATTTTGCCACTTTTATTTTTTTTAGTTTTGCGCTGCTCACATCAAGAACAATGCCATCATCAATATGGTCTGGAAGAATCTTCTCTATTTCTCTCGCACAGGCAATCGACGCCTTTCCGAAGCCAACAACAAAAACCTTATCGAATGAGCTTAGCTTGTAAACCATCTCCTTGATGTGCAGGATGTCTCCGTCGCGTCTTATCGCCTTTTTTATCGCGTTTTTGACGAGAACTGCTTCGATTCCGGCATTAAGGATTCTTAGCGCAGTCTCTCTCTGCTTGTTCCTTGCTAAAGCTTTGAAGTTTTTTATCAGCATAATTTTTAATGAGAATTATCGCTTATAAATGTTACTCAATATCTCTTAAAAGGTAGGAGCGCCTATCATTAATCAAGTTCTCAGCCATGCTGTATCGTATATTCCTTAGCAAAAGTCCGTTAGTAATTATCCCTTGGATCTTTCCTTTAACAGTGATTAAAAGCCTGCGAATGCTTTTTTCTTCCATTAGCCTGGCAGCATCAATTAGGCTTGCTTCTGAATCAATAGTATAAAGTGTAGTTGACATCGTATCCTTAACCTGGGTGTTTGTCGGGTATTTGCCTTTTGCCACCACTTTTTTCATTAAATCATGCTCGGTGATTATGCCCACGTAGCTGCCAAGCACATTGGATACGACAAGAGAACTGATGCCATAATCTGCCATGATATTTGCTGCCTCCTGAACTGTTCGTTCTTCAGGGACAGTTATGATTCGTGTAACCATGATGTCTTTGACTTTCATATGCTGCCCAAAACACTGCCCATATTAATACTTTGTCTTTAATCGTCGGATGACAACAGATGGAGGTTAAGAAAATTAACTAAAGTTTTAACTTACTTACTCTATAAGGACTTCTTTTTATGTTGCTTTTCAGTCGTTTGAGCGTTAAAAGGTCGTTCTTCGCCCCGAAACTGCTGAGCACAGACTCAGCATTGGCAACTCCCCATTGCAGAGCGGTTTTTACGTCTTTATTGTATGCGAGTCCAGCAACAAAGGTTGAAGCGAAAGCATCTCCTGCGCCTGTGCTTTCAACGACCTTGACTTTATGTGGCTGAACGAAAAGCCTCTGGCCAAGGCAATCAGCGTAAACTCCGCGTTTCCCGTCTGTGATAATGGCATAATCGGGTCCATAATCCCTTAGCTCAGTAAGCATATTGCGCACATTGTCTTTTTGGGTGATGTCTTTGGCTTCTTCTAAATTCATTATTAGCGCTGTTGAGTTTTTCAAAACTTTGCTCAGATATTTAGCCCCCCTTTCGGCAAGGTAGCTTGAAGGGTTGAACGCTAACTTGACCTTGTTTTTTTTGCAGAACTCTGAAAGCTTTTCAAGCGTCTGGAATGCATCGCCTACCATCGAAGAGCAATAAACCCATTTTGCCTGCTTGAGCTGGGCTTGCTTCATTCTTCCGAATTTTATCTTGGTGCTTGCGCCCTTGTAGTTCAGGATTGTCCGGTCGTGCTCGATGCTGTCGAGAATCACTGAGTAGTCTGTCTTTTCGTTTATCTGCTGGCCCAAGAATGCTATTCCCTCTTTTTTGAGTTCGTCAAGAATTATTTTTGCGTTTTGGTCTTTGCCCATGCATCCAAAATATCCGGTTTTCAATCCGAGTCTTGCAAATGAAACTGCTGTATTTGTACCGCCGCCTCCTGTGCTGAAAATTAAGTTCTTGATGAGGATTTTAGTTCCAGACGGATATGCGATGAATTCCTTAGATTCCTTTTCGGACTTTAATGTTATTAAATCTGATTTGTCAGTATAAACGAAAACATCTACGGTTGCCGAACCGACGGTTATGATGTCGAACATGTGGTCATATCACCTACTCTTAAGTTTATAAATATTCTTCCACCTAGATATTTAGTTGAGTAAAAAAAAGCTTTCCCGGTGTTTGAAGGGAATTTTTTTTAAAATTTGTTTTTTTTAACTACTCGTTCGACGTTTAGCTCCTCATTGCACGGTAATTGATTTAAATAGCGATTAAGAGAAACCGAAACCCGGGCTATTTCTCCGCCCAAATTGTCGGCTATGCTCATGTCATTGTTAAATTCTAATTTCATGCGAAATTGTTGAAACTGATTAGAAAGAGTAAGAAATGTAACCATGAGTTAGTGGTAAAAAAAGAAAGATTTATATAATATACCAAATTAGCAATAAATAAAATAACGTGATAAAGATGAAATTTATGGATGGACCAATTTATGATTTATCAGATTTTGTAAGCGACTCAGAACAGGTTAAACTAGTCGAAGTAATGTCGCAATTTGCAGCTTTTGATCCTAGCGATTTGTGTCGGAAAATTGCAATATGCGGCCTACAAAAGATGGCGGGTGGTACTTTAAAAGGAATTTGGGCAGCGGATAATCAAGTTTACTTAGCTTTAGAAAGAGATGGACAAATAGCAAATTTCTATGCTACAGATTATATTGATCAAATTGCTGGACAAAAAGCGCAGTTCCACCCTTATAATACTTGATTTTTTTTCTTGCTCATTTATTTTAATGAATTTCGGTAAAATACGATATTAAACGAAATATTTCGCAGACCCCCTTAGAATAAAACCTTATTAAGTTTTGGGTGGTTAATCGCTTTTTCTTTATTATTCGTGGGTCAAGAATACTCGCGGGTCTGAGGACCCGCAGTTGAATTGACCG
>JBBSVZ010000072.1:0-6768 GCA_038046545.1 Nanobdellota archaeon
CTGATTTGTTGATTATTCAATACTTTTCCCCTACCTCTTCCTCCAGAAATAGTTATTTTTATTATAGCATTGTTATCATCTTTAAGTCCCAATAAACTTCTAATTATTGGAATGCCTCTTTCAGTTTCAGTCGTGGTTAGACTTTCCTGTGAAACTGAATATTCTATCTTCTTAAATGGTCTGTTATCTTCTCTCATTCTTCTAAAAGTATCTTCATCTCTTGCAGGTCTGATATCCCCATCAGCGTCATCGAGCACAGTCGATAAATAATGCATAAGAGGTAATGAAAAATGTCTTATTGCATTATAGTTATACTGACCAAAAATTAAGGCATCTATGACATTCCATATAAAATGAGATTCTTCTTTTATAAAATCATTATCTCTCAAAAGTATATCTCGCTCTAATTTTGTTCTGCTATTCAAAATGTTCGGTATTAGACTTCTTCTCAATTTTAACAACCTACAATTTAAAAGACCATTCGAATTAGAATCAATAATTAAAAGTAAGGAATCATCGCCATAATTTACTATATTTTGTTGAATATCGCTTTCAAGATTAAATCTATTGAATAATCCCGTAATATTATTCCATTGTTCAGGCAATCTTAAGACCTGATAAATATATACTGCTATATCTCTCATAATCATATAACATCCAAATCCTTTTATTTAAGGTTTCCCTCATTTTGTCCTCTATTAGCCGTAAATCTTCCAATTTTTTCTCCCAAAAGCATATGAAGACTAACTTTTTAGCTTGTTTTTATGGAAAATCAGCCAATGTTTATTCGTTTAGTTGAATGGAAGAAACTAAAGAAAAAGATAGAAAAAGCTCAAAAAGAGCAAAGAAACACCAAACGCTAACTTAACAGCTCAAAACTAATTTTTATCTCCCCAAACCTATTTAAATAAGGCTTTACACCAAGCAAACCATGAAAGTGAGAAGAACACCATCTCATCCTTTTGAGATGCGTAGAAAATCTGGTTTACATATACTTGGCATACCCAGCTCGAGGACCGAGGTTGCAGATATTGTAAAAGCTTGGTTTGTCATCTCCTTCATTTTTGCCATGCTTAACTTTAGGCGAGGGATGGGTGTCAATTTATTTGCATTGCTTTTCACAACTGGATTCATTCGCGAATTCGTTATTGCGGGAATAACTGTTGGCGTTGGCTTCCTGCTGCACGAGCTTGCCCACAAAATAATGGCCCAAAGATACGGCTGCATGGCCGAGTTCAGGTCTGATGACATGATGCTTATTGTCGCGATGGTGATGGCATTTTTTTTAGGTTTTGTTTTCATAGCGCCCGGCGCAACAATGATTGCAGGCCGTGTTAGACCGGAGCAATCAGGTAAGATAGCACTTGCAGGACCGCTTGTCAACCTCTTAATCGCAGTTTCTTTTCTGGCACTTATTTTTGTACCGCTTCCTGCTGCATCAGAAATCGCATTAAAAGGTTATTTCATCAATGTCTTTCTTGCAACATTTAACATGATTCCATTCTGGTTTTTCGACGGTAAAAAAGTGTGGACTTGGAATAGAGGAATTTGGTTAGGCATGATTGTTGTCTGCATTGCGATGATGGTGCCCTTTTTTATCGGTTAAACAATATTTTATTAAGCGGGATTGCGTTTTGAATTTCCATGCAAAATGACTGGAAGAAAAAGCTCACACCTCAACAATTTAAGGTTCTGCGTGAAAAAGAAACTGAAGCACCGGGCACAGGCGAACTGCTTCACAACAAAGAAAAAGGAATGTACAATTGTGCTGGCTGCGGCCAACAGCTTTTTTCTTCTGATACTAAGTTTGATTCGGGCACAGGCTGGCCTAGCTTTGACAAAGCAATCCCTGGCGCAGTAAAAGAGATTGAGGACTTAAGCCACGGAATGCGTAGACTTGAAGCTGTCTGTTCAATATGCGGCGGCCATTTGGGTCACTTATTCGATGACGGACCATCTGGCAGTAAAATGAGGTATTGCATTAATTCCTGCTCTCTGAATTTTAAGAAAGTCAATTAGCATTTACAAATAAGCTATTTGGCGTCCAGAGGATGCTCGAACCAATAACCTTTATAAACCATCTGCGCCTCCCCAATTCATGGATATTAAACTGGTCATTTCCAACCCTAAGAATGGCAGGTCTGTTCAGCGGGAAGTTAAGGATGCGGATGTAAAGAAATTCCTCGGCAAGAAAGTTGGCGAAACTTTCAAAGGCGAGCTTGTTGACTTAACAGGGTACGAGTTTCAAATTACCGGTGGCTCTGATTACGCTGGCTTTCCGATGAGAAAAGACTTGCCTGGAGTTGGCAGGAAGCAAATTCTCGCAGTCAGTGGAGTCGGTATTCATAATGATGAGAAAGGAATAAAAGTCAGGAAGACTGTTTCGGGCAATACTGTTCATGCCCAAACCGCGCAGATAAACGTAAAGGTTCTCAAGGAAGGAAAGGAAGATATATTCCCTGAAAAAGTGGAAAAGAAAGAAGAGAAGAAGTAGCTCTTTTCAGTTATTGTAAAGCTTTATATATTTCTTGACTTCTTCACCTGAATGAAGAAGTTTTTGCTCAATCCGTGGATTATTGGAATTGCGGTAATTGTTTTCGGCAGTATTGGCTATGCGGCATATTCATCGAGCACCCCTGGAGAGTACGATGACTTCGCAAAGTGTCTCGGCGATAAAGGTGCAATTTTTTATGGTGCCTTCTGGTGTCCGCACTGCAAGGAACAGAAGCAAATCTTTGGAAAATCAGCAAAATACCTGCCTTACATTGAATGCGCTCTGCCTTCCGGCCAAGGAACTACAGAAGTTTGCAACCAAGCAGGTGTTAAGTCATATCCTACCTGGGAGTTCGCCGATGGGACAAAGCAAACAGGCAAGCTGAGCATATTGGAACTGAGTCGGAAGACCAATTGTTCCATCTGACTAAATCTTTATAAACAGCCTTAAGTTCTTAAAAAACATGAGCAATCAGCCAGAGGTTAATATTGGAATGGTCGGCCATGTCGACCATGGAAAAACTACACTAACCGAGTCGCTTTCTGGCAAATGGACAGATACTCATTCCGAAGAAATAAAGAGAGGAATCACAATTCGGCTTGGTTACGCTGATGTTAACATAAGAAAATGCCAAAAGTGCGAACCGCCCGGAAATTATTCAACCGAATTAAAATGCCCAACTTGCGGAGAAAAAACTGAGCTTAGCCGAATCATTAGCCTCGTTGACGCTCCTGGCCATGAATCTTTGATGGCCACAATGCTTGCGGGAGCAACAATAATTGATGGAGCCCTTCTTTTGATAGCAGCAAACGAGCATTGCCCTCAGCCTCAGACACAGGAGCATTTGATGGCTCTGCAGATTATTGGAATAAAAAAAGTGGTTGTTGTCCAAAACAAGATTGATTTGGTTTCCAAGGAAGTCGCATTGCAGAATTACGAGCTAATTAAGAATTTCTTGAAGGGAACTCCGTTCGAGGATGCACCAATAATCCCTATCTCCGCCCAGCGAAAAGTAAATATTGACGCACTCCTCTTTGCTATAGAAGAAGCCATTCCCACTCCAAAAAGAGATGCAAAAAAAGAGCCAGTAATGCTCGTCGCACGTTCTTTCGACATCAACAGGCCAGGCATTGATCCGCTGACAATCACAGGGGGTGTTCTGGGAGGGACTCTCAAGGAAGGTACTCTAAAAGTTGGCGACGAAATAGAAATTAGGCCTGGTTTAAAGCAGGAGAAGGGCGGCAAAACCACGTGGATTCCAATATCGTCTTCAATATCTGATCTTAAAACTGCAGGTGAATCTGTGGACGAAATTGGCCCGGGTGGCTCAGTTGGGGTCCAAACGCTTCTTGATCCATCGATTGTCAAGTCTGACAGCCTTGTTGGTGCGATTGCTGGGCACAAAGGCAGCTTGCCCCCTGTATGGTATGAATTTGAGCTGAGAACTCATCTGCTCGAAAGAGTTGTCGGTCTTAGGGATGAACTTGTTGTTGAACCTTTAAAAATTGGCGAATACCTGATGCTTAACGTCAATTCTGCTGCTACTGTGGGTACAATTGCTAAACTTGGAAAAGATTCTATCAAGGTAATCCTTAAAATTCCTGTATGCGCTACTAAAGGGTCGCGTGTTACAATATCAAGAAGAATAGGTGCGCGATGGCGCTTGATAGGCTATGGCACAATTGAAAGTTAGAGCGGTAATTTTTGATCTTGACAATACTCTAGTTGATTTTCTGCGAATGAAAAGGACGTCTATTGACGCTGCAATAAATGCCATGATCGCTGCTGGCCTTCCGATGAGTTCGGTGAAAGCATCGAAACTGATGTACGAGCTATATGACCAATATGGCATCGAATACAACCAGATATTCCAGCGTTTCCTCGAAAAAGCAGGTAAGGAAATAGATTATCAAGTTCTAGCTGCAGGTATAATCGCTTATAGGAAAGCGCAAGCAGGAATTTTGGAGCCTTACCCGCAAGTCATGCGCACACTTCTGAGGCTTCGTGAAAGCGGGAAGAAGCTTGCTATTCTCTCAGATGCGCCCAGATTAAAGGCATGGCTTCGGCTTGTTGAACTCAAACTAGACAGTTTTTTTGACATCGTAGTCACTTTTGATGACACAGGCAAAATAAAACCGAACAAGGAACCTTTTCTAAAAGTGTTGGAAAAATTGAAATTAAAGCCTGATGAATGCGTTATGGTCGGTGATTGGCCTGAGCGGGACCTTGCGGGTGCAAAAGCGATTGGCATGCACACAGTTTTTGCAAAATATGGTTATTTTGGCAAATCTAAACCGAAAGTAAAGGCAGAATACTCAATCAATTCTATTTCTGAGCTTTTGAGCGTTTTGGCTTAGTGTTCTTTAATTGTTTTTCGATTATTTTTCTGTAAGGCATATAATACTTGACTTTGAAGGGTCCGCTCCACCATTCGAGCAGGACTGTGTCAGTTACGGATTTATAGAGGTGTGGTGTGTTTGGTGGTATTATTATTAATTGACCTGGTTCGTTTCGAGATGTGATGTCCTTGCCATTTTTTCTTATTGTTATCTCAAGAATTCCCTTTAAAATAATGTTGTACTGCGTGTTTGGATGGTAATCGCCGCTTCTAAGAGCCCCCTTTTTTGTGAACAAGGCATTGAATCTGACTCCTTTGATATTGATTCTGTGGATTTCTCCTCTCGAATCTTTGTACAATGGTTCATCCAAACCTTTCTTTTTCATAAACTGGGCTTCATAATACTCCTTAAAAAACTTTCTGGATTTTGAATCAGTTTTTTTCAAGGTAAACATTTTATAGGGCTAAATGTAGGTGATTCCAATGGCCGAATATAGCACTATATTCCTGGGAAGCGAGGAAATCGCATCAGAAACATTGCAATTTGAGTTTGAGAAGCCTCAGGGTTTTGTTTTTAAGCCTGGCCAGTTTGTGCATTTGGGTTTGCCTGACTTATTTGATACCGATTCCGAGGGTAATTCGCGGTCATTTTCAATCGCTTCTGCCCCCCACGAAAGCCATCTGTTATTTGCGATGAGAATGCGAGACTCTGCTTTCAAAAACCATTTGAAGTCCGCTGTGGTTGGAACATCGGCAGTTATAAGCGGTCCATTAGGAAATTTTATTTTCCCGGATAAAACCGATCGTCTAATTGTATTCCTTGTAGGGGGAATTGGGATAACTCCTGTGAGAGGCATGATTGTGCACGCATCTCAGACCAAATCACCCCAAAAAATAATAGTGTTTTATTCCAACCGAACTGGGGCAGATATGCCTTATGTCCACGAGCTTGTCTCGCTTAATAACCAGAATATTCAGATTATTCCAACGATGACTAATGATGCGAGTTGGATTGGCGAGCAAGGCTATATTGACCTAAATATGATTAGCCGCCATTTGACAGACATTAACGAGCCAATTTATTATCTTTCAGGTTCCCCTGAATTTGTGTTAGCGATGGATAAGCTACTAAGAGATGCAGGTGTAAAAGATATTATTGTAGCAGAGTTTTTTGGATATTGAACATAAGCTGATAATCGCAGGTATTAGTCTTCTTGTCCCAAACTCTGGAAATAAATAATTTTTAGCACTCCGGGCCGTGCAGGCCAAGGTTGGCCTTCAAGCGCTTTAAAGTCGCTTTGCGACAAGAAAACGCCCGAATCAATCAAGCCCGCGCGGCGTGTCGCAAACCACGAAGGTTTGCGAGCATGCTCGGAAATCTCTGTGATTTCCGACAAATGAGCGCATTTTAAGACTAGGCTGAATTCAGGTTCCAATAAATAATTTAGACTCAATAATTTAATTGCTCTTCTTGTACGATGCAGCGCAATAAGTGCAGCAAAAGAATAATTCTTTTCCATTCATTTTTTCTTTATGGCCTGAATGGTAAAGCCTTGCTCCGCAATGGCTGCAGGTCGTCAGTTTGGATTTTATCGAGGCTTCTATGAGGCTGTCCATCCTAAGCAGCAAGTGTTCAAGGAACTTTTTCCCTTCTGTCGTGAGCCTGTATTCTTTTTTATCGCGCTCGCCTGTCCTTGCCACGACAACAAATTTCTTTTTTTCAAGAATCGCAAGGAACGGGTAAACATTGCTTGCGCTTATTTTTCTTTCGAGCATTTGTTCCAGACCCTTCATCAGCTCGTAACCGTGGACTGGCCCTTTTGATAGGGTAAGCAGCGTGCAGAGTTTGACTAAGTTCGTTACCTTTATTTCTGCCATTTTTTACAAGTAATAACAAAACATTTAAATAGTTATCGTTATTCGATATATCCAATAT
>JBBSVZ010000073.1:0-1141 GCA_038046545.1 Nanobdellota archaeon
ACAGGTTCAGGGAAATTCAAACAACCGCATTCCCATTGCTGATTTGTCCTATTGGATGTTTGTTTGATATACTGCAGGGCCGCTTCATCTACCGGAACCTGTATATTTTTCTTTATTATGGCGGCCGGCTCCATCCACGCATCCGACCAATTCCCGGCTTTTAGCTGTATGCGCGTGAAATAAAGGTTCTTTTTGCCCGATTCAAGCATCCTGGGATTGTCCTTGAATCTTTTAACTACATTTATTGACTGCTCTAAAACATTCGCAAAATATACTTTTTCAGAATCCTCAAGCTGCCACGGAATATATCCCGGTCTGCTTGAAATGAATAACGGATAGGCGTCAATGCTCTCAATATTCAGATTTAATTCCTTTATTACGGCCAGGTCTTCCTTTTTGAGATAGCTTACATTTACAAAATTTAGCGACAGATTTCTCATTGACCTGAATAAGTCGATTGCTTCCGAATCAATTTGAGCTTGCGACGTCATGGCGCATGCTTTATGGTACTTTTCGAGGCCTTCAGTGCCAAGATAAGCTGCCAGCCCGAATACATGCCCGAGCTCACCTATGATACAGCAATAGCCGATTTCGCCCGTCTCCGGATTCTGCACGCCGAATAAATCTCTGTCCGACATGTGATTCCACGGCTTAATTTTATGCAATTCCAGCGCAAGTTTATACAGTCGCACGGCTGAATTCGACGGAATGAGCTCTGCGTGCATGCTATTCTTCCTCTTCGCAGGGAGGATACTGCAAAGGAGCTTTGCCGATACTTTCAAGCAGCATTGCTTCCAAATCGTCCGGCTCAACGTTCACTACATCTTTCAGCTCGACGTTAAACTGCCAGGCGTCCCCGTAATCAAAGAGAAATATCAGCTTTTCACCCGGACTCTCAAAAGATTGAGATATGCTTGTCTTTTTTACACTCTTTGCATTAGAGCAGGTAGTCTCTTCGCCTATGTCGACAAACAGTTCAAATGCTTTTTTGTACTCTCTTCCAAGTTTCAAGCTGTCATAAAACCCGAAACAATGGTCAAAGTCAAATCCAAATGATTTTATAATAGCTCTTGCAAAACTATACAGGCTTGAGTTCCCGGTAAGCCGGAGTTTGCGAACGATTTTCTTCCTGGCTGTGCAT
>JBBSVZ010000074.1:0-6982 GCA_038046545.1 Nanobdellota archaeon
TGGAAATCTTTTTAATTCTGACTTAACTTCCAAAGTTATGAGATTCGCCCACATTGCGGACTGCCATCTTGGAGGATGGAGAGACTATAAGATGAGAGAGCTGGTAGTGCAAAGTTTCAGGCAAGCAATAAAAACAATAATTGAAGAAAAAGTTGACTTTGTTCTAATCTGCGGCGACATGTTCAATACAGCAATCCCGGGAATAGATATCATAAAAGAGGCAGTAACTCAGCTCAAAAAACTGAAGTCTGCTGGAATACCAGTCTATGTGATTCCAGGGAGCCACGACTACTCGCCAAGCGGAAAAACAGTAATTGACGTTTTGGAAGAAGCAGAGTTTTGCAAGAATGTCTTCAAAGGAACAGTTGAGGATAACAAGCTTTTCATGAAATTCACGCAGGACAAATCAGGAGTCAAGCTTTGTGGAATCCTTGGAAAGCGTGGAGAACTTGAAAGGCATTATTACGAGATGCTCGACCTAAAATCTTTGGAGAACGAGCCTGGAACAAAAATTTTTCTTTACCACTCGCCAATCGAAGAGTTCAAGAGCGGCAATCTGCACATGATGGAAGCACTTCCATTGTCGTCCTTCCCGAAAGGATTCAATTACTATGCAGGCGGCCATGTTCATACTGTGATGCACAAGAATGAGAAAGGATATGGAACATTTGCTTACCCCGGTCCTCTTTTCCCGAACAGTTTCTCAGAGCTCGAAGAACTCAAATGCGGTGGCTTTTACATTGTCGACCTTCAAGAAAATCCGATTGTAAAAAGATACGACATAAAACTGAAAGATGTAGTTCTAATAGTAATAGACTGCGGCTCAAAAACAGCAAGTGAGGTATCAGACGAACTCATTGAAAATTCGAGGCAGGCTAATTGCAAGGATGCAATAGTGCTGATAAGGCTCTTTGGCGTTCTTGCTTCAGGAAGTGTAGCAGACATCAGGTTCAGGGAGGCTAGCTACATACTTTACTCAAATGGCGCCTATTTTGTGATGCGAAACACAAGACAGCTTGAAAGTTCAGAACTAACAATTATCGAGAGAAAAGCCGAGTCGGTTGAAGAAATAGAGAACTCTGTCATACAGGAGCACTCGGCACAAATTAGTCTTCCAGGCGAATTGCAGTCTAAAGAAGCAGAAGTCATGAAACAGCTATTATCAACGCTTTCAGAAGAAAAAGGAGAAGGAGAGACACAGACAGAATACGAGAAAAGATTAACAACGAATGCTAATCGCATCCTGCGTCTTCAATAACTTGTTTAGCTGCATTTTGTGAGAACTGTATTTGTTACTATTCCTAACTTGCGCTCAAGCGCCGCGCGGGCTTTAAGTGCTTCCTGTGCTTCCTAGTCATGAAACGACTTTAAAGTGCTTGAAAGGTATTCTTGGCCAGTACTGCCTCGAGTACTAATTATTATTCAACTCCTCTATTTGAGACGATAAGTCTATGGCGTTGTACTCGGGAGATTCTATGACACTTTCTATGCAATCTAAACCTTCAAGGGCTGAAACAAACTCGTCATTTTCTGATGTAACTCTGTAGTAATTGAGAAATAACGACTTATAATAATCCGTTATTATTTCACCTTCCTTTAAAGAAGCCAATGTATCTTCAAGAGAACAATCACAGCCTTCCTTAATGTTTATCATGTAGTCTATTGCCATGTCAAAATTTTCTCCAATAAATTCAATTTTTCTCCCTTTTTATTAATTGATTCCATGTGCGCTAATCTCCTGCAAAAATTATCAGCCTGGACAAGCCCGGCCCCGTACATCTCATTTTGCTCGTCAGGAGCCATTCCAAATCCGAGTTCTTTTGCGCTTTCCTTCATTGTATACTCAAGCGGTTCTGAAGACTTGACTATTTCAAGGCCAAGAGCGAGGCTTCCAAATGCAAGTGGTGATGCCATTGAAGTTCCATCAAGGCGCTTGTATCTATCACCAGGAAAACTTGAAAGAATATCAACTCCGGGAGCTGAAATATCGTTTGTTTCCCACATATTGCTAAAATAAGCGTGGTTGTCATTACTATCGACAGCTGTGACTGCAATTACTGATTCTCCGAAAGCAGCAGGGTAGCTCTTGTATTTTGCTCCATCGTTACCAGCAGCTGCAACAATCACCATTCCCTGCTTGTAAGCAAGATTACAAAGTTCCTCGAACGCACGAGTCGCGTATCCTGAGCCAAGGCTCATATTTACTATTTCAAGTTCGTTGTCCATCGCCCACTCAATTCCTTGCATCACGCCAACTTCCGAGCCCGAACCATTCTCATCAAGAACTCTTATCGCGTAAAGAGTCATTCCGGTAGCGACTCCAACAGTCTGCCCTGCGGCAAGCCCAGCCACATGAGTTCCGTGACCATTCTGGTCCATTGGCGAGCCGTCATCGATAATGTCCACTCCTTTCAAGCTTTCAAATCTGCCAACCAGCTCCTTGTGAGAGTAATCAATTCCTGTATCAATAATTCCGCCTCTAACACCTTTGCCAGTTGCATATTGTCTTGCAGAATAAGCGCCAATATTTGTTAGATGCCACATTTCTTCAAAGGGAACTACGAACTCATTTTTCTTTTCTGTTACAGGAATGATGCTGAACTCTGAAGCAACATCAATACCTCTGAGAGCTGAGAGGCTGCTTGTGAAAAGCCTGCTGTAAAACCTGTCAGATCCTCTGCCAAAACAGTGATTAGCAACTGCCTGAGCATCTTTTGGCTCCATCAATGCAGCAACATAAGGAACATAATCGAAAACATTTAGGGTCTTTCCAACTCTGTCAAGCTCTCTTGCAACTTTATCTTTCCTGCGCTCATCAACCTCAATTATTACTTCAAGAGGCTCGCTTGACTTCAGATTTTCTTCAATCCTGGAAAAAACAGTTCGCTGCCTTACTCTTGCTGATATCATGCAAACAAGAAAGTATAATGAATTAAGATGAGTTTCTAAGAAAAAGTCGGAAGTTTTCCGAACTAGTCGAAGTTCTTACGAACTTTTGATGAGTTCCTTTATAATCATTACAAACTTATCGACGCTGCCAGAAAAAGAACCAGCCGCAAGTCTTTCGCGCCCTCCGCCTTTGCCGCCAAATTCATTAAGCGCATGCAGCAAAGTCTTTGAAGCATCAATTCCCGAGTCGGCAGATGTAGATATGATGGCATTGTTGGCTTCTCCTCTATTTACAAGCAAAACAACACACCTTTCCTTGCAAAGTTTCAAAGCAGCCTCGGAAAGCTGCTTGTTATCAAGAGATTCTGTAATATTCCAGACAAAAAACTTGCCATTGATTTCCTCAGAAGTGGCGTGCAATGCGAGCTTCCCAGCAGCTTCCCTGAACTTTATTTTATGCCCACTTACTTCCTGCTGTAATTTTCTGATAAACTCAGGTACCTGAGAAACATTCGTACCCAAAATTGATGCAGACTCCCTCAAGAGAGCTGCATAAGAAAAAAGTTCCTGAGATATATTAGTCTTAAACCTTAACTCAGCTCCCTTGCCAGTTTTGCTGAAGCCTGTAATTAATATATTTCCAACTATGCCTGTGTTGTGGGCGTGAACTCCTCGACATGCGCTGAGATCAAAATCATCAACCCTTATCACCCTGACTTTGTTGCCAGGGATGCGCTCGGGCTTAATCCTTAAACCTTCAATCTTCAATACATCTTCCTTGTCATACTCCGTTTCAGTTATCTCGCGGCCTTCAGAAATAATCTTGTTCGCCAAGGTTTCTGCCTCAAATATTTCTTTCCAGGAAAGCTTCTCAGCAATGATGAATAGTTTCGACTCATCTTCAGAAAGGTTAATCTTGTCAAGCCGAGCATCAGGAATAATATATTGCAATGACTTGAAAAAAATATGCTCTCCAGTGTGCATTCTAAGTAAAGAGGCTCTCCTTGGAACATTCAGGCGCAATAGGACTTTGTCCCCAACTTTTAGATGTCCAGTAATCGGTTTAACCTTATGCCAAATTTCTTCATTCTCATCAACCAAAACAACCTCACCCTCAAAAGATTCAGAAATAATTATTCCGGTGTCGCAAGGCTGGCCTCCGCCGCCTGGATAAAAAATTGTGTCGTCAAAAACAACTGACAAATGCCCGTGTTTTTCATCAATAGACTTTACTTCTACCATCAGTTCTGCGATATCCTTATAGCACGAGTTCATCTGATCTTGTTTTGAAGGGTTTCCTTAACTTTTTTTGCGTCAACTGTTCCCTTGAGCTCCCTGATTATTTTTCCAATCATGAAATTTATTGCCTCAGCCTTCCCAAATTTATAGTCATCGACTGCCTTAGGATTTTCTTGAATAAGCTTTTCGCAAAGTGAATCAAGATCATGTTCCTTTATTCCAAGTTCAGATTCCTTGACATAATCATGAACATCAATGTTGTGGCTTACTGCTCTTTCCAATATCCGTCTAGCAGCAACATCAGAAACCCTACCATCGCCAAGCAATTGAATTACGTCAATGATATTCTTGGGAGTAATCCTCGTCTCTCCAAGATCCTTCTTTGCATTATTCAACGCTCTCAACAATTCTGTCCTGATGAATTTTGAAGCAAGAATTGAATCACTTTTTGAAGCTACCTCATCGAATAATTTGCCAACTTCAGGAATTCCAGCGATTATATTTGCATCCTCTGAATCAATCCTGAACTGTTCAATGTACCTCTGGGCTTTTTTATCAGGCCTCTCTGGCAAAGTGCTCTCAATTTTGTCAATCACATCTTTGGGTATTCTTATCGCAGGAAGGTCCGGGTCAGGGATAAACATGTAGTCTTGCGCTGTTTCCTTGCTTCGCATGAAAACCGTCCTTCCAGAATCATCATGCCAGGTTCTTGTCTCCATTCCAATTATTTTGCCTTCATTTATCTCATGAACCTGCCTCTTTGCTTCGTAGTCAATGGCGTCAGCAATTCCTTTGAATGAATGAATATTTTTTATTTCTACCCGATTGAAGTTCGGCTCAACAGAAACATTGACATCTGCTTTTACTCCGGAATTCTCATCAATAGCATCAATTGCTTTCAAAGTCGTGACAAGCCCCTTGAGCCAATCTCTAACTTGCTGAGAGGATGTGAATTCGGGTTTGGTAACAATTTCAACCAAAGCTTTCCCACACCTGTTGTAATCAACTATCCCTGTTTCAGGGTCCCACTTTGCAGGATCTTCCTCCAAGTGAACTCCCTCAATACCTATTCCTAGGAATGAGCCTTCTTCACCAACTGCTTTAGCATAAGAGCCTGACATTGTTCTTTGATATCCTGCAGGAAGGTCTGGCCAATTGTAGTGCTTCCTCTGGAAAAGGACGAGCTCATTAATCCTGCATCCTAGAATGAGGCCTATTGCGATTGTTTTCTGCAATGCTTCCTTGTTAGGCCGCTGCGGCTTCGCTCCAGGCTGTGCAGTGCAAATAGGACAGATGTTTGTGTTAGGGTCAGCATCTGAAGCAAGGCAGTTGCAGAACAATTTTCTGTTATTGTCAAGCTTAACGTATACATGGATTTCCAAGCCGCACTTGATTCTGACCATGATGAACGGCAACTTCTGTTAATTATAAAGGTTTTTCGTAAATGGAAATTATTATTGCAATAAACCTAATCTAAGAAAATGTATCCCAGAATGCGAGCTAATGCTGGTTGTTTTTTGTCTCTTCTACGGCTTTTATTCTTTATGCTCTGATGAAGCCTCTTGTGCTCTGTTTCAGTCAACAATTCAAGGTTCTTCGGCCGGTTATCTCGCTTTTTGAAATTACGGTGATGTGTGATATATTCCCTGAAAGGAAGACAATAATCTTGTTGATTCGGGAGATAGATTTCATTGTATGCGATGTCGCGATGTACAAGTATATTATTAGACTTATATCTAAAGTAGCCACTACTATCTACATACGTGCCTCCTCTCGATGCATACATGATTGAAGTAAGGTACAGAACGATTTAATCCCACGTAGTTCTTAGGTAGACAACAATTAAAAACTTCTACAATTCCCTCTGAACATGAAGTGCTCAAAATGTAGTGAAGTGGCAGTAATAAAGACTGAATCAACATTCTGCAAAAAACACTTCATAGATTATTTTGAGGAAAAAGTCCAAAAAACAATTGAGCAATTCTCGCTTTTGAACAAAAAACAAAAAATTTGCGTAGCTTGCTCAGGCGGAAAAGACTCAACAGCGCTTCTTTATCTGCTCAACAAATGGGGATATGATGTTGAAGCATTAGCAGTGGATGAAGGAATAGCAGGTTATCGGGACGTTTCCCTTGAAGACCTCAAAGCATTCTGCTCTAAAAATAAAATAAAGCTCCGCATAGTTTCTTACAAGCAGAACTTCAACACCACGCTTGACGAATATTTGATAAAAAATAAAGATGCAAGGCCTTGCACAGTTTGTGGAGTGTGGCGGAGGAATCTGCTGAACAAGGAAAGCCAGTCTTATGACGTGATTGCTACAGGCCACAACCTGGATGACGAGGCACAAAGCATAATGATGAACCTGCTAAAATCCAACATTTCAGTGATGGCAAGGCTAGGCCCAAAAAGCGGAATAATTGAAGACAAAGCATTTACTCCAAGGGTAAAGCCATTATATTTTGTGATGGAAAAAGAAACTGCTGCTTACGCATTGATAAAAGGGTTTTCTGTAAAGTTTACCGAGTGCCCAAACTCGTTTGATTCTTTCAGGGCAAAAGTCAGGGATTGGCTGAATGAAATAGAGGCAGTGAATCCAGGTGCAAAAAGAAATGTTCTGGATTGGTTCCTCAACAAGCTACCTCAGCTTAAAGAGCATCACAAAAAGCTTGTTGCTGGAATCCACAGATGCAACGAATGTGGAGAGCCTTCGATGGGAGAAATCTGTGCGGCTTGCAGGCAATCAAGGATAATAGTCAATGTGCAGTGAGATGCTCGCTTCAGAGTCGCCCTTGCTCTCCAGAACAGCGCCCATGCCGGGAGTAGCAGTGTACTCCTCATCAACCTCGCTGCC
>JBBSVZ010000075.1:0-16663 GCA_038046545.1 Nanobdellota archaeon
ATGCGGAAGCTGCCGGGATAACCCTTGATAATGATGGAAATGCATACGTAATCGGGTATATCAATAATCTAGATGACGGGTACATTTGGTTAAGAAAATATAATGAAAATGGGGAAACTGTATGGACTAAACTATTTGGTGCCCCGATTTTTAATAATAGTCCATTATTTATGACTGATGATGAGGGAAACGCTATTTCTTTATCAAAGGATGGAAAGTATCTTTATGCCACTGGATATGAAGACCACATATGGGACGGCTCGTGGGAACATATTTGGACTGCAAAATTGAATTTAGATGGTGATTTGATTTGGAAAAGCACTTACAGTAGCCCGGACAAGGATCATGATCATGGATTAGACGTTTCATCTGATAGTTTTGGAAATGTCTATGTATCAGGAACTACGGTAAGGTTAGAGCCTGGTGGCGATTTTGATACAAATGCCATTTTATTAAAATACAATTCCAACGGCACCAAACAATGGGATTTAATCTTCAACTTATCAAATTCTGAAACTGAAAGCGCAGCGGGGATACTGATAGATAATAATGAAAACATCTATTCCATAGGCGGCCAATACGTACCAAATGAATGGCAGAATATTTGGATTAAAAAATATTCAAGTTCTGGACAGGAGATATTCCATTTAAACTACGGCGGAGAGGACAAGCAACATGATGTTGGAACAGATTTAGAGGTTGATGAGTTTGGCAACATATATGCGATTGGGATGGAAGGAAGTATTTCCCAAAAAGAGAATTTGTGGATAAGAAAATATGAATTTTCAACGGATGACTCCGACCTCGACGGCATGCCAGATTCTTACGAGCTTGCACATAGTTGTTTAAATCCAAATGTGAACGATGCAACCTTAGACAGCGACAATGATGCATTAAACAGTAATGTTGCTACAATTATCTTAAACAACATTGATGAATTCAATCTAGGAACTGACCCATGTAAGGCTGATTCTGACGGTGACGGTTTCAAAGATACTTCAGAGTTATACATCGGAACAAATCCTATGAAACCTTGTGGCACGGACGGATGGCCTCTCGATATCATCAACGCAAGCAATGAATTCAAAACTGATATTAATATTCAAGACATAACAAGCTTCTTGGCACCAACAAGAAGAATGAGCACAAACAAAAGCGATATCAATTACGACCCAAGATGGGATCTCGTGCCTGGAAAAGGCGTATTTTCAATTGACATCAACATTCAAGACATCACAGCATTCATAGCCGGACCAACAGCCTACCCGCCAATGCTTAATGGTCAAAGAGCATTAAACCTAAATTGTCCATTCAGTCAATCAAGTGGCGGGTCGTCAGGAAGCATAAATCAAACAGTGAACCAAACCCAAGTTATGCAAATCGAAGGCTTCTTATCCACCTACGGCACCCCAACCAAAGACTCAGACAACGACGGATTCCCAGATTATATTGAATACTATCTTGGAACAAGCCCATTTTTCTCTTGCGGAAAAGACTGGCCACCAAACGTTTACAATTTAGGATCAAGCACCAACAAAGTAAATTCTCAAGACAAAAACAACTTCATAACACCAACCCGCTACCTAAACACAAAAACAGGAGACTACAACTTCAACCCAAGATACGACCTAAACTTCGACGGCACGATAAATAAAACCGACATTACCATCGTAAATAAATACATGAACAAAGTCTGCAAGTAATCCGTTTCTTTCAAAGGTAAGTTTATAAAACCCTTTAAGTTTTTATTAGAAATGAGAAATAAAAGGAAAAAAATACTACCAGTCATTTACATCCTCCTCTTCCTAGCAGGTCTCACCTCATTTTTCGTTGACCAGCAAATAATGGATATCATAAGTGGATTAAGAACTCCTTTTTTCATCCTGTTTTTTGAACTTGTCACAAGAATTTCATTTTTAGTATTAACTCTCATTGCCATCCCTGCATTAATTCTGATAATTAAAGGGAAAAAAAAGGGTGCAATTGCATTAATAGCGACTACCTTGTTGGCGTGGATAATCTCCCAAGGCCTCAAACTGGTTTTTGCGCGTGCAAGGCCGGAAGTATTATGGCTGGACTCTGTGTCGGGCTTCAGCCTGCCAAGCACTCACGCTACAATTGCTTTTGCAACAATTCCTTTGCTTTTTGTTTTTTTTCCTAGCGCAAGATTGCTGACGCTCGCCATTGCATCCTTGATAGGCTTTTCCCGGGTTTACGTCGGGGTTCATTATCCAAGTGATGTGATTTTTGGCGCTCTTCTGGGCCTGGCGATAGGTAGCTGGGTTTTGTCAATAAAGGGAAGCATTCTCAAGCCACACCCGCATACTTTCGAAATACGGCGGAAAATAATTCATGTTCTTTTTGGAGCTGCAATTATTCTGCTTATTCAGTTTGACATACTTAACGCTGTAAAGTTAGGCGGTTTGCTTGCTGTTGGAGTAATTCTGTCCTTATTAGAAAAAGACAAGCGAATTCCATTCTTATCATTCATGCTGGATTCCTTTGAGCGCGAAGATGCCCGAAAAAGGTTGCCTGGCGAAGGGCTGCTATTTTATCTGGCTGGCTCATGCCTTGCAGTGATTTTGTTTCCGAAGGAGATAGCATTGGCAGCGATTGCAATTCTCACAATTGGAGACGCCGTTTCTCATATCGCAGGCATAAGCATAGGCAGGATAAAGCATCCGCTAAATGACAAGAAATTCATAGAAGGCTGGATTATTGGATTAATAGCTGCTTTTTTTGCAGCCACATTATTTGTCAGCGCAAGGGAAGCATTCGTTGGCGCTCTGGCTGGAATGCTAATCGAAGCGTTTGATGTCGTAGTTTTGAACAGGAGAGTTAATGATAATCTATTGATACCGCCTATTGCAGGAATTGCGATTGTTTTGTTGAGATTGGTTAGACCGTAACCTTCTCAAATTTGTTTTATCTAAAAAGATATTTAAATACGAATGCACAAACAAGACCGTGCAAGAAAATAAGATTGACCTTCATTTAATTTTGTCATTAGCGGTATTAATGACATCCGTTCTACTTGTAGCTTCGATTGTTTCAGATAATAATTTTCCAAGGCAAGCTAGAGACAAGCCGACTAGCCAGATAGTGCTGGCCGAGTTTGTCCAAGCAGCATCTGTTGATCCTCAACAAAATCCTAGCAGTCAATCATTCGCGGAAAATCCTTCAGGAACTGGAAGAATGATATTAGATAACAGGAATATTATTGACCAGAATTCAAGAACGATACTAACCCCCACTCAAGGGGTAAATAAAGAATTTTCGGATGGCTATATTGTTAAGCTAAAAGAGAAGCCGCTCTTTGTTAAAAAAACTGAGCTTATAAAAGGCAATTCTAGCATAACAACAAGCCAGCTGACGAGGGATATTAACCAGCAAAAAAGCAGAATAACCACGCAGAAAAATCAGTTTAAGGGCAAAATTACGTCGATAAAAACTGCCAAGATTAAGAAAGAATTTCAAAATGTATTCAATGGATTCCATTTAAACGCATCCAAGGCAGATATAGAAAAAATAAAAAATCTCCCTGAAGTTGCCGCGGTTTACCCCAACTATCGCGTGAATGCCGCATTGATGGATTCTGTGCCTTTGATAAATGCCAACGATGTATGGGCGATGAATGACAACCAAGGCCAGAACATAACCGGCAAGGGCGTGACTATAGCAATTATCGATACGGGTGTTGATTACACTCATCCTGATCTTGGGGGATGTTTTGGTGTTGGCTGCAAAGTAATTGGTGGGCATGATTTTGTTACATGCGAAGCAGCTGATGGCAATGGAAACTGTATTTCACCAAGACCAGAAGATAATAACCCGGCTGATGATGTCGGGCATGGCACTCATGTAGCTGCAATTGCAGCAGGAAAAGGCATCCTTAAGGGAGTTGCGCCCGACGCAAATATTCTCGCTGTTAAAGTCCTAAATGCTCAAGGCTGGGGCTATTATTCGTGGATAATTTCTGGAATCGATTATACTGTCAATCCAGATGGAAATCCAATCACAGACGATGGCGCAGATATAATCTCAATGAGCGTAGGTGGACCAGGCAATCCTGATGACCCTGCATCTGAGGCAATTGACAATGCCGTAACATCTGGTGTTGTCGCTGTAGTAACTGCTGGTAATAGTGGACCCAATGAGAATACAATTTGGTCCCCTGGAACGGCAAGAAAAGCAATAACTGTGGGTGCGGTAGACAAAACATTGAATATAGCAAACTTTAGTTCCCGAGGCCCGGTATTATGGTTTAACGGTTCTTCTTCATTAAGCCTAGACAAACCTGATATTGTTGCGCCAGGGGTTAATATATGCGCTGCTCGATGGAATGTTTTTGCAGCTGGTCAAACTTGCCTGGATAATATTCATGTATCTATTTCAGGAACGTCCATGGCAACACCTCATGTTGCAGGAGTAGCTGCTCTTTTAATACAAGCGCACCCAAACTGGAATGCCGAGGAAATCAAAACCGCAATTAAAAATGGTGCAACTGATTTAGGTTATTCTCCACTCACACAAGGAGCAGGGTTTGTTAACGCTCTGAATTCAATTTCATTAATTCCCCCATGTAATAATTTCGGCGACGTAGATCTTGATGGTTTTGTCACAGAGAATGACTCTGATTTGGTATTTCAATATGATATGGGCCTTGCAGTACTGTCTCAAGAACAAATAATAAGGGCAGATGTCGACGGTGATGGAAATGTAACTGTAACCGATGGAAATTTAATCTTACAGTATGCGCAAGGATTAAGAGACACATTCCCCATTTGCCCATCGGAAGACTCAGACAGCGACGGCATGCCTGATACATATGAACTTGCTCATAGCTGCCTTAATCTGACATTAAATGATTCAAATATAGATAGCGATAATGATGCTCTAAACAGCAACGTAGCCACAATCATCTTGAACAACATTGACGAATTCAATCTTGGCACTGACCCGTGCAACGCTGATTCTGATGGTGATGGTTTTAAAGATGCTGCAGAATTATACATCGGTACAAATCCAATGAAATCATGCGGCACCGACGGCTGGCCACTTGATATCATAAATGGAAGCAGCCCATTTACAACTGATGTGAATATAATGGATATTACAAGCTTTTTGGTGCCTGTCAGAAGATTTGGAGCTACCATTGGTGGTTCGAATTACAGCGCGCGATGGGACATTGTCCCAGGAAAGGGAATGTTCACATCAGACATCAACATTCAGGATATTACATCCTTCATAGCCGGACCAACAGCCTACCCGCCAATGCTTAACGGACAAAGAGCATTTAACCTAAATTGCCCCGTAAGTGGCTCAGGAAACGGAACATCTGGGATTGTCAACCAAATAGTTAACCAAACACAAGTAAAACAAGCCGAAGGATTCCTATCAACATTTGGAACACCTACTAAAGACTCAGACTACGATGGATTCCCAGACTACATAGAATATTATTTAGGAACTAGCCCATTAATTTCTTGCGGGAAAGACTGGCCACCAAACACATACAATTTTGGCTCCAGCACAAACAAAGTAAACCTCCAAGACTTAAACAACTTCGTAAGCCCAACCCGCTATCTAGGCACAAAAACCGTTGATAAGAACTTCAACCCGAGATACGACCTAAACTTCGATGGGAGTATAAACCAGACTGATATTAATATTGTAAAGAAATACATGAACAAGGTCTGCAAGTAATACTTTAATCCCTTTTTTTCTTACCAACATATTCGTAATCCTTTCCCTCTTCCAGTCTTCTAAATGGCTTTTCCTTGGTTTTCTCCTCGTAAACGTGAGCAACAAGGCCGGGTGCTCGTGCAATCACGAAAAAACCGTTTGACAGTCGCCAGTCAAAGTCCATATCAGAAAGAAGTGCAGCAATTATACCATCAATGTTCAGGCAAAGCTTTTTTCCAGTTGCTTTTTCAAGCTCTTTTTCAATTTCAAGCGCTTTTTTCACGCACTTTCCAAGGATTTTTTCTTTTTTTGCAAGAAGTATCAACGCAACAGTTCTTGGGTCTTCTGAGTAAATCTTGTGGCCAAAACCCGGAATTCTTTTCCCCTGGCTCCTGAATTCCTCAACAATTTCTTCAGCTGATTTATCCTGGCTTTCTTGCAAGAGTTTAGCGCAGCCTTCAATCGCACCGCCATGGTAATCGCCAAGCGCCAGAATTCCTGCTGCAACAGATGCGTTAAATGCAGCTCCACCGGATGCTACCATTCTTGCTGAAGTCGCAGAAGGCGGTGCAATCCCGTGCTCGGCAGCAGCAACCAGCATTGCATTCATGACTGTAGTCTGGCTTTTGGATGGCAACTCGCCTTTGAGAATTAAGTAAATCATTTCTGTAAAAGTCCTATTTTTTATCAGCGACTCAAGATCATACCCCCTAATTAGTGTTTCTGTTTCTGATGAATAAGCGATTTCTGTTTTCCAAGGTTCCATTACAATGCACCCTTTATTATTTCTCCTAGCTCGTCGTGCCTTGAGGCAATTAAAGCACCTGCTTCCCGCAGCATTTTAATTTTATGGCTCGGCAGTCCGCGACTGCCTTCAATTAACGCGCCTGCGTGCCCGAAGGAAATGCCTTGCGGCATCTTCTCAGCGAACATGCCTGCGATAAATACTGCAAGCGGCTTTGTAAATTTTTTCCTTTTCAGCATCTCCGCAACTTGGTCTTCATAAGTGCCTCCAAGTTCGCCGAACATTACCACTCCCTTGGTTTGTGGGTCGTGTTCAAACAATTCTAGCAAATCAGTAAATGATGAGCCTGTAATTATATCGCCGCCAATTCCAACGACAGTGCTGTGGCCTAACCCCGCTTGCCTGACCACCCAAGCAGTTTCGTTAGTCATTCCGCCGCTTTTAGATATGACTCCAACATTTCCTTGCTTGTAAATCTTATCAATCACTTCTTTTTCTCCACCAACAACGCCAAGCCTGCATTTTCCAGGGCTAAGTATTCCAATTGAGCTTGGACCGACGAATCGTAAGTGACTTTTCTTGCAAGCATGAACTATTTCAGCAGCGTCTTTAACAGGAACGCCTTCAGTCAGCATATTTATTAAAGGAATTTTATTTTCAATAGCTTCGAAAGCAGCGCCTTTTGCAAATGCGGGTGGAACAACAATAAGTGTTGAATTTATTTCAGGATGTAAATGCAATGCCTCTTTTATTGAATTAAAGACAGGAACTCCTTCAATTGAACCTCCCCCTTTTCCCGGAGTTACTCCTGCGACAACTTTGCTGCCATATTCCAGCATAACTTTTGCTGCTCTCTGGCCTTCCTTCCCAGTTATGCCCTGGACTAGGATTCTTGTTTTCTCATCGATGAGTATTGCCATGCCTGAATTCCTCTGCTTTTTCTTTGATAATAATAGCTGTTTTAGTCATCGGCATTTCTGCGCCGTGGATTGTCATGTCAAGTTGAAGGTCTTGCTTTGCTTTGTGGAGAATTTCCAAGCCTTCTTTCTCGTGAGGCCCGGACCTTCTTACTACTATTGGAAATTTTGGCTTAATTTCTTCTAATGCCTTTATGACACCTGACATAGTTGTATCCATTAAAGTAAAATTTGCAATTGCACCAACTATCCAAAGGCCGTTGAGTGGTTTTGAGAGTATTATTTTAGTCAATTCGTAAACTTTTTCATCACTTGGATTTCCTGAGAACTCGGTGAAATTTGCAGGTTTTCCGCCAACACTTGTCAATGCATCCATGCAAGTGATGCTGCCTCCCCCTCCAGCGGCCAGAAACCCAATGTCTCCGTCCAGCTCAAGATACTTAATAGTTCCCCGATAATCTTTTGCATTTACTTCCTTGACCTTTAGCTCCCTTTCTGTCGGTGCTCTTCCAAATCCTGACTGCCTTGGCGGATATTTTCTGTCCTGATGCCGGAAAAACGCTTCATCCTCTAAATCAATCATTGCATCTAATGCGATTAGTTTTCTGTTGCTTAAGGCGAGCGGGTTGATTTCCAGAAGCCTGCAGTCCTCCTCGAAGAAGCAGTTAATCGCGCTTGAAAGGAAATTCTTCCATTCGTCATGGTCGTGCCTTATTCCAGAGAGCCTAATTATCTCGGCGAAATCTGGTACCTGATTAGGAAATATTTGGAACTTGTGAACTGTTGAAGCGAATTTATTTACTTCGACACCGCCATGCAAAGTTAAGGCAAGAATTGCTGACCGTGTGTCAGTGTCATAAGTTAGTACAACGTAATATTCATTTTCAGCAGAAATTTTTTCTTCAATCAGAATATTACTCACTAGTTCAAAATTGTGCTGTTTCGACTTCATTTCCTTGGCAATGCTATCAATCTCTTCCTTAGAACAAACTTTCACTAAGCCTGCCTTTCCTCGTCCGCCAGAAAGCGTCTGGGCTTTGACTACTGCCTCCTTAAAAGATATTTTTTCTCCAGCCTTGTAAAGTGTTGACTTAGGAACGCTTATTCCATACTTAGAAAGAATTGCTTTTCCTTCAAACTCGTAGAGTTTCATGATAAATGGCTGTGAGCCTCGCTTTTATAGTTTATTAAAAGAACTTTAATGCCCCACAAAAAGAATTGATTTTTATAATTTGTTATATGTAGTCACTCGTAAGTAATCATAGACAGAAAGATTTAAATAAAAACTCTTTATGTGCGCCTATGATGAAATCGCTATTCAATGATTCTGGCGTCTGGGTTCTGCCGAAAAAAGGGACCATTGGCGGCAAGGCGCAGAACCTGTTCGATAATTCTGGGACAATTTTAAGAGATGGATTTAGCGTTCCGCGTTCTTTAGCAATTCCGTTTGAATATTTGCTGGAAAGCGGCAATCCCGCAGAATTCGTTCTTGACCAGATTGATTTTTATTTTCCAGACTGGCTGATGATGTGTGTAAGGTCAAGTGCACCAGATGAAGATAATAACGGTAGAATGCCCGGTCTTTATATATCAGAAAATCTCTGGAAACCCGACGGGGATTATGCATTAGTGCTAATTGATAGAGTATTAAGATCTTATGACAACCTTGCAGCAAAAACAAGACGCCTGCATCTCGGTTTTGATGAGAAGGGCATGGGGCTTCTAATTCAGGAGCCTGTTACAAGGACGCCTGGAGTGTTTGATGCCTACACAGTAGGCAGTTTTGGAAACATTGGAGATAGGGCATTGCTTTCAATTGCTGATCCAGAGGATGGGATGAATGCAATGAACGAGAAACCGCTGGCTCAGTATAGAGTCGGAATTGATGGCAAAATAGCAAAAGCTACACTTTCATCGCAATATGCAGAATTGGCTGAAAGATTGATGTCACTGGCTCAGAATCTAACAGCTATTCCAGAGAAAGGATGGGAAATAGAATTTGCTGAAAATAATGCTGGCGTTCATATTTTACAGACAACTCCCGTGCACAAAAGTGGGCCAATCAAGATTCCTAATAATATCAAAAGTATTTTCGAGCCTATTGCAGTATTAGGAACTGGAGAAGCTGAAACTGACGGAATTCTTTATGCACCGCCGCTTTTTAATCTCGATGACTTGATCAAGTTTGATGCAGCTAACAAGAATTATTGCCTCGTTACGACCCATAGCAACATCGCATCAAATCGGCCAGAAGAAAATATCCTGAACTACCTTACCAATCCTAAAGCAATAATAGACATCAAGGACGGTTTTTTTTACGGCCATCCATTTGCTATTCATATCCAACAATATCTTAGGGAGGGCAGGGTTGCCCTGGCGGGCAAGTTTACTGATATCTTTGAAGAGGTTCTGTTGGAAGAATGGGAACGTGGTGCACGACTGCTAGATCGCAGCATGCGCCCACTGGGGCTAATGTATTCTCCAACAAGATTGGTTGTCATTGCCGATGAGTTTAAAGAATTCGGATTGGTTGGGCTTGCAGATGGCAAGGTTTACGACTTTGAGCCAGTCGGAATAAGAGATAGGGAAAGACTCACTAAAATAATTTCAGATATTCCTCCTCCTTAAAGTTCAATTCCCCCGGAATGACAAAACAGCATGGATGCGGAAAGTCGATTTTTTTAATTTTTTCAAGATTTCCAGAAACTATTTTCTGTTTTGCTCTCCCCAGATTAGAGCAAGCAACAATTATTGTCTTTGAATTAATTAACTTCTTTTTCTTAGCATCGATCTGAATTAACCATTCAAGCGCCTCTTCCATCGTCAATCTTTTTCCTTTTTTTTCGTTAGGGTCAATTAAAAATAATGTATGAAAGCCCTCTTTCTTATTCTTCTCAAATAATTCATAAAATGATTCAGGCTTAAAATTTTCCTCAGGATTAGGGATGCTCGCTGTCGCTCCGAACTTGTAAAGCGAAAGCCCTGTTGCAGATATCGCGGAAAACACAGACGAATTGTGATAAACTTTAACTTCCACATTCTGTTTTTTACCCTCGACCAATAGCTCATAATGTGTTGTTGCAGACAAAGGGTCACCGCTTATTAGAATAGCAATATCTTTTTCCTTTGCGCTTGAAATTAATTTTTCAGAATCTTCAACAAATTCTCTGCTTACTTCCTTGATTTTTTTCCCAGTTATTTTCTCAAAATTTTTCTTGTCAAACTCAAATACATTAGTATAATCTTCTATCAAAACTTCATCACAGAATTTTATTGCTTCGATTTCAGAAATTGTCAGCCCTGTTTCATCAGTTATTCCCATCCCGATTAAATGCAGCGTCATACCGACGAGAAATGAAGTTGATTATAAAAAGCCTTACTCCCTTCTTCCAACCTGCCAGTATTCTCTCGTGAATATGTCCATCAATGTCAATCTTCCGAAGAAATATCCTGCTCCAGTGTCGAGAAGTGTAAGGTTGTGGTAAGTGAGAGGCTTTTTAGCTCCTAACCCAACAAATTGTGTTGTTGTATGGCCGACAAAGACGTGGTCAAATTTTGGAATCCGTTTCTTTTTCGCAAAGCCAATTAATGTACGGTTTGTGTAAAAATTGTGGGGTGTGTGGTCTTCAAGCTTTTTTTTTGGCTGAAAGCCACCGTGCACAAACATGCAGTTGTTTTCAATGTGATATGGCACTCCTGTGAGGAGGAATTCCCTGTGGTGATTAGGGACTTTGTGTTTGCCACCGTAACTTCTTAGAGTGGCTTGCCCTCCTCCGATTCTCCAGATGAGGTGCATTCCGCCATGGATCAGCCATTTTTGAAATCTTGCGTCGTGGTTTCCTATCACGAATACTTTATTTTTTATTTTCGTGAGCTCTTCAATACACTCCTTGGAATGTTTTCCTCGATCGACAATATCTCCTAAAATAATTAATTTGTCCTCGTTATAATCGAAATTAACTTTTTTTAAAATCTTTTTAAGAAGCACAACATTGCCGTGGATATCACCGATCGTAAATATTCTCATTATCTTATTTTGAATTTCAAAGTTATTAAAAGTTTATCGTTTTTAAGCTAATATAATATAGGAGTATAATATGCTATACTGGTTTGGGAGGATTTATATACTTCAGTTTATATATCGAACGTTAATAATATTTAAATACTAGATGAAAGGTAAAAAGATAGAAAAATTCGCGGTTTGGCGACCGGGAATTTTTAAGCGGTATTGGCGTACCGAAGCGGCATCAGTTGGCACTGATATTTGATTTCTAAGGAATAAACTGTCGTAACTAGTTTATAAAGTTATCGCTAGTGTAGACTACGTTATGATACTATAAAACAGGCTCCGAACCAGGGGGGACGCAACCATGGATTTTATCGTGCAAAACGCAATTAAAAACGCAGAAGAGAACAAGGGCTTCGACGGTATCGAAGTCGGCCAAGCCAACATCAAAGTTATAGGATGCGGCGGCGCAGGGAACAACATGGTTTCCTGGCTGTATAAAAAAGGCATTAAGGGCGCTGAGATAATCGCCTGCAATACCGACCAGCAGCATCTTAACATCTCTGAAGCTGATCGTAAGTTTCTCATAGGCAAGGACCTCACAAGAGGACTTGGATGTGGAGGATTCCCAGAAAAGGGAGCCGAAGCTGCCAAGGAAGCCATTCAAGAAATCAAGGAATCTCTTAAGGGCGCTGACATGGTTTTCGTTTGCGCAGGAATGGGAGGCGGAACAGGTACTGGATCCGCTCCAGTAGTCGCAAAGGTTGCCAAGGAATCAGGAGCAATCGTAATTGGAACAGTAACAATGCCTTTCAAGATTGAAAGGGCGAGAGTTGATAAGGCAGAATTCGGCCTTCAACAATTAAGAAATGTTTCTGACACAGTTATCGTCATTGATAACAACAGGCTAGTGCAAATCGCAGGCAACCTCCCAGTGGAGCAAGCTTTTGCGGTTGCAAACGAGTTAGTTGCAACAATGATTAAGGGAATTGTCGAAACAATTGCAGTCCCCTCGCTGGTCAACCTTGACTACGCAGACGTCAAGGCAATCATGTCCAACGGTGGAGTTGCAGCAATTGGAGTAGGCGCTTCAGACACTAACAACCGCGTGGAAGAGGCTGTTAACGGCGCTCTTTCAAACCCGCTGCTCGACATCAGCTACAAAGGAGCAACAGGCGCGCTTATCCACGTGACAGGCGGCCCTGACATGACTCTTGATGAGATCAACAGGGTAGGCGAGCTAGTCACAGAAGCAATGGACGAAGATGCAAACGTCATCTGGGGAGCAAGAGTTGTTGAGAGCATGACAGGCAAATTGACTGTCATGACCATCATAACTGGCGTGAAGTCCCCTTGGATCCTTGGCAAGTCTGACAGACCTGCAAGAGCTCAGGCCCAAAGAGGCGTTGACGACGAGCTTGGCATAGAGATCGTCCAATAGGTCACGATCACCGCAAGGTGTGTTTTCTGTGCCTTCATTGTACCACCCCCAACACGAATAATGAAGGCATGAAGGGTCTTCAAGCCGTCTGGCTTGAAGATTTTTCTTTTCATATTTCAATAAGTTCTTAGAAAATCTAAAGATTAATTTTTAATCCCAATTCTGTCGATGAATCTTGCTAAAAATTTAGATTCAGGTGCCGGCATGGCTCTATGAATATCATTCAACATATCATCTATCGTAACAAGATGTACAGTAAGGTCGACCGAAGCTCTGGCATCTTCTGGTTCTCTATAATTATTTTTAATGACCTGCAAAGCTACCTTTTCAGGTTGGTTTCCTTCGACTGAAGTAAGGATAGAATGATAAAAAGGCAATGTCGAATTATGAAATGGAGTAGATGTATACCCTACTGACCTATAAAAGGCATCCACCCTTTCAATAGCCTCATCAACCATCATTGGATCAGCATCAGGAATGCTAAATGATTCTCCTGCTAAGCTGCCCACTCTTCCATAAAAAAAGCTAGGATTTTGCCCATCAACTAACTGAACAAGACTTTTTACAAAAGGTTCATACATCTCACTCATTCAAACCACCGACTCTTGGTTTTTATCTAAACTATTAAAATTTTATGGTATTAGGACAAACTTGATCAATAAAGCCCGCACGGCGCTTAGTTATTATCAAGTAAATTTCAGAGAAAACTACAAAGCCGACATCTAATAAGTAATGAATTTAGTTTATACAACATTTAAGCTATATGCGATGATTAATTAACCACAGACTGAATACCTTAACGAATTAAGAATAGAGGTGTAGAATGGAAGAAGAGCTCTGGGCTGCGATTGCTGCACACAGGGAATGGAAAATGAAGTTGCTTCATGCAATAGACAACGGTACAAGTTCACTTGATCCTACGTTTATTCGGCCTGATAATAATTGCGACTTCGGTAAATGGATTTACGATTTTACTCCCAGCATTGCTGAAACCAGTTTTTACAACGAAGTTAAAGCTCTGCACCAGCAATTCCATAAGGCAGCCGCCAATGTTGTGGAACTCGCAGTCGTCGGGAATAATGAGGAAGCGAAGAAGTCAGTAAATTCAGGTTCCTACCACGATAGTTCATCAAGACTCGTTGAAGCACTTACGAAGTGGCTTAATAGCAATACTTCAAAGAATTCTTGATTATTTTGTTGGTGGCTGGAAAATCGACAAGATTTTGGCTGTTTATAATAACGTGAGTCTTGTTTGAACAAATATTCATTAGTTACATCCCATTAATCTACTTTGTACTAAAGTGAATATTATCAGTTTTTCGGCTTAAACCTAGTCCTATCGTAATTCATCGGTCTCTTGAAACCGATTGGGTTTCTGCCGTAAAGCTGGTCATAACCTGATTCAGGATTAAATCTCGGAGGGCCTCTCCAGCTCGAAAGCAAAACCATTTTTACTTCTGTATTGTCTCTTCCAGGCGCATGAATTACCGCATGCCGCTTTATTCCTCTTATACCTTCAACCCCGACGTATATTCCAGTGTGAGTTGGCATCCATCCATTGCGCGACTCAAACACTAGATCACCCGGCTGCAGAAAGCGCCTGTGAACTTGAACTCCAAATAAGTCCCAGAACTCATCTGTGGTTCTTATAGGTCCATCTGCTCCACTTCTTTGAGCTGGTGGAAGATTATAACCTGCTTCAAGAAGAACATACTGAACAAAGCCAGAACAATCGAAACCGTCAGGCATGTTGCCACCATTGCCATAACCTGGAAAATGAATAGAAGGTGCACCTAAAAAGCTCTTTGCAATATCCACGATTTCTTCCAATCCCATCCTTTTGTGCAGGAATCAGTAAGAAGTATTTAAATAAAATGTTCACGTAGGATTCCAATAGTGGCAGCATTAAAACAGTCTTTCTTTATTCCTTTTTTTTCCAAATATAAGTAATATATTATCCTTTCGTCAAGTTTTTCAGCCAATAGATTAATTATTCTATCCAGACATATATAGATATATTATCTGATTGTCAAGAAGGACAATCGGTTTGCAAGTTCTTCAAGCAATTGAAGAAAACTGCTAAAAAAAGGTGAACAAAAATGTCCCCGCCCACGACGAGAAGACCGGTGCACGTTGAGTTTGACTACAACGATTTGCACGTAACCGGTGACCTCTACACGGGCAGGGATCACGCTTACAAAGTAGACGCGGTAATCGACACGGGAGGGAGAAGGCACAGGCTTTCAACTATTGAAAGCAAAGCCATCTTGCGGAAAATTGACTCGCTGTGTGAAATAACCGGACTCGACAAAAGGGAGGCGATGCATATGGCAAGCCGTCATTCGGTAAGGGGCCATCTGCCTAGTAAGGTGGAAAGCCCTGAGTGAATACGACCTAAGAACATCAGTTCATAAGATACGCTGAACAAAATGTGACAAAACCTTCGCTAAGACAAACGCGAAATCATGGCTCACATGTGAATCAATTCAGCAGGCCTAGAACGGTTACATCTTTTGGCTGACATACATACGATTTCGCAGCACGAGGGAAATATCCGTGCTGCCTTTGATTATAGTCAACGCCGGTTGCGATGGAAATATCCGTAACCGGTTTGATGTTTTTCTATGGAAAGATATTAAAGATAATTTAATTTCACAGATTTATGGGGGAATATCCTTTTCCAGTACTAGAGCACAGAATAAATGATACTTTAGTCCAGGTTATCGGTGAATTTCATGGAAGTAAGTTTTGGGAAGAGAATAAAGATTTTTTAACTGATAGAATAGAAGAATCTGATGCTGTGATTTACGAAGGCTTTCGGCCACAATCAAATAATACGAGTCAATGTGTTTCTTATTCTTTTTCAGCAGGAAAACCTTTGTATGTTGTCGATCTAAACAGCAGCTCATATTACTTTCCTGACATTCTATTGGCTAGTGTTTCACCTGCGGTAGGCCTAACAACGATGTTGGTAAGCGCAGGAATAAACCAAGTATCAGCAGATGATATCGCCATAATTGCCGCATCAGGATTTTGTTGGAATTTTTCTTTTCAAGCTTATACGATTAGAAGACAAATCCATATGAAAACAGGACAAAGAAGTGTAAGCTCCATTATCGATCTTGTTGAAAAATGGACGCCAAACTTTGGAGATTTCAGAGATGTTCGCATTGCTGATGGAATAATTAAGATAGTCAATGCACATCCCGAATATGAAATAATCACAGCCTTACATGGAGAAGGCCATTCTGACGGTATTAACCGATATCTTGAACATCCTATTCAAAGACAAATAAAAAAAATATTATATACACCCTTTAATTCTATGTATCATAAAAATCCATTATTTTTTCCTCCGGAATTATGGCACAAAGAAGGAGTATTATTCGGACAGAATCGTTCAGCAAATTTGCCAGAACCTTCTCAGATATAAATACGCCACGGCCCGGAGTTTCAGCTTTTTGAGCGAAAAGCTTTTGAACCGAGATACCTTTTCAGGTCACCATTGCTCAGATGGTGCGCTGAACCAAGTACAGCTTCCGTGGCGTACTTTAAATATTTAGACTTCTTCATATGCTTTTGGCAGAAATTTCCGCAAGATTTCCGACGATGATCGAAGATTTTCGAATTTTGGATTGTTTTCTGAAAATATTGCGCTCAAGCGCTACGCGGATTTTCAAATTTATTATGAGAACAAGTTTTTTGTTTTAGTGTTTACCCATAATTGATGTAAGCAAAATACAATTATTGCAAGGCACACAGCCACATAAGAAAGAGCAGATAGATCAACGTAAAATTGCAAAACTATTGTAGAATGAAATAAGGGGTTGCGACCCCTTATAATCCCCTTGCGCCTCGCTCCTCGTCAA
>JBBSVZ010000076.1:0-1479 GCA_038046545.1 Nanobdellota archaeon
ACCTTCAGGTGTGTCCGTTGGATCCGTTTCAGTCGGGTCTGAAGACCCTCACTACTCACTACATTTCTTCCTTTAACAAATCATCTGCCAACATTTTTGCCTGTGTAATAACTGTTTCGACAGCTTTCTCCTGTAAATCAGGGGGATAACCATGAAGCCTAAGTATTCTTCGTATATTTCTTCTAAGAGCAGCTTGAACACTTTCTTTTATTGTCCAATCAATCGTTGTGCTATTTCTTACAGTTTTTAATAATTCCTGAGCAATGGTAATCGACAACAAGACCGCCTCGCTTATCATCAGTAAAAACCCTGTTGACCCGTGCAATGGCTTGCATCAAGCTGTGCCCCCGCATAGGTTTATCCACATACAATGTATGAAGACAGGGGGCATCAAAACCGGTCAGCCACATATCACGGACAATTACAAGCCTTAAACTATTAGAAGGATTCTTTAGTCTTTCACCTATAGCTTTTCTTCTTTCCTTGTTTCTTACATGTGGCTGCATATATAGTTCATCGCTGGATGAACCGGTCATAATAACCTTGATAATACCTTTGTCATCTTCATCCGAGTGCCAGTTTGGTCTTAATTTTATGATAGCATCATACATTTCTACACAAATTCGGCGACTCATGCAGACAATCATGGCCTTCCCATCAAGAACGGAATTTCGTGCCTCATAATGAGCAACTAAGTCTTCAACAATTTTCTGGATACGATTTGGATTACCGACGATTGATTCAAGCCGCGTCCACCTGGCTCTTAATTGTTGTCTGTGGGAAAGTTCTTCCCCTTCAGTTAATTCTTCAAACTGCTCATCAATAGAGACTTTTTCTTCTTCTGCAAAATTAACCTTAGCAAGTCGGCTTTCATAATATATTGGAACAGTGGCTTCATCTTCGACGGCCTGCTGAATATCATAAATATCAACATAATCGCCAAAAACAGCCTGAGTATTTCTATCGCTGCTTTCGATTGGAGTACCGGTAAAACCAATAAATGAGGCATTTGGCAGTGCATTGCGGAGATGTTTCGCATAACCGTCGATAAAATCATACTGGCTGCGATGAGCCTCATCTGCTATGACAACAATGTTTTTTCGCTTGCTTAAAGCCGCTATATCTGCACCAATGTATTGAGCACCGGGCTCTTTTACCAGATGTCCATTGCTTTGAATATCTTCCTCAAGAGGCATAAATTTCTGAATAGTGGTAAAGATAATGCCGCCAGAAGCAACACTTAATAATTGTCGTAAATGTTTTCGGTTTTCTGCCTGCTGCGGTTCCTGTCTGAGCAATTGCTGACAATTGAAGAAAGTCCCATATAATTGGTCATCAAGGTCATTTCGATCAGTCAGGACCACAATCGTCGGATTATCTAAGATTAAAACCAGTTTTCCTGTATAAAAAACCATTGAAAGGCTTTTCCCGCTTCCCTGTGTATGCCAGGCTACTCCGGCTCTGCCGTTACCGTTAATT
>JBBSVZ010000077.1:0-19916 GCA_038046545.1 Nanobdellota archaeon
AAATGCCATAATTATTCGAGCCAGTACCGCCAGTCTTGTTGATAATGCAATTCTTGATTACTGCATCCGAGCCATTAGTCCAAATCCCTGCCTGATTTATAGTCTCAGAATAATTAACCGTGAACCCGCCGCAATCCAAAGTTATGTTATTATTGATTATGTGGAAGCAAGTACCTGTTGAATTAACGCTGTTAATTAACGTATAATTGCCTGGCAATGTAAGGTTACCACATTGTGCAAGCCGGCCAGTCTGTGAGGCTAGAGGGTAGTAGTCTATGTTGTTGTTTGATAGGTTGTAATGATTATCACAAATATAGTCTAAGTTTGAGTCTGTGCAGTTATTGCTGAATCCTTGGCTGTTTCTGGTTGTAAAAAAATTCCCGCCAGTTTTAGGACCGCCCATTATGCTTGTGACAGTTTGTAGGGTTGTGTTCCAATCGTTGCTGTACGTTGTGTTTATAGAAAATGAATTGGAGCTGCCATTGAACAGGTTGTTGAACAGCACATTGCCCCAGCCATTAGTGATATTAACGCCTACACCAGTACCTACGCTGCCTACTGTGAAAGAATTGTTTGCAATGGTTGAAGTATTACTTAACAGCAAATACAAACCGTGATTTCGAATACTGCTACCGAGCGTGACCACAGAATTGTTTGTTGCTGAATTGTTGTGAGAGGATGATAAAAAGATGCCGTAATTATCAGTAGTGCCATTTGTAGTTATGATATTATTAGAAATTTTATTATCCAAAGAAGTGAGCAAGTATACGCCATAATTGAGCGTGGTGCTACCGTTAGCAACAATTAGGTTGCCAGAAACTGAATTATTATTAGATGTGGCCAGGTAAACTCCGTAATTAGAACCTGAACCACAAGTGCGCACGGTATTATTTATGATATTATTTCCTGTTGAAGAAGATAAGTATGCGCCATAATTAGTGGATTCAGAGGCTCGATTGGAACAAAATGTATTAATGAGATTAGTTGAGATATTGTTATTATTTGAAGAAGAGTCTAAAAAAACGCCGTAATGAAAGTTCCTTCCAAGAGTATTAATTGAATTGTTGAAAATATTATTAGCTGAAGCGCCAGTTGACAAGTATATCCCATGATTATAATCAGTTGTACCATTCGTATTGATTGTATTTCCATAAATGGTGTTATTTTCAGAACTTGAAAAAATGTACAAGCCATAATCATCTTGCGATCCTTGAGTCATAATAGAATTGTTAGAAATATTATTATAAGAAGAACTCCGCAAGTAAACCCCGTAATTGTCACTTGAAGTTCCATTTGTAAAGATTATATTATTTGAAAATGATTTGTTAAAATCACTGCGTAAATAAACACCATAATTAAAACTTGTTCCGCCCGTAGTTACAGAATTATTAAGTATATCAGCTGAAGCCCCAAAAAGGTAAATACCATAATTATGTTGATAAATTGCATTTGTTTTGATGTTGTTGCCAACAATTGAATTATTTGAACTACCTATAGATGCAAAGTATATTCCATAATTGGTAAATCGGCCATTAGTATTAATCGTATTGTTCCTTATGCTGAGGTTCGATGCAGGATTACTAGCGTATATGCCATAGTTATCATCCCCAGATGTATCAAAACCACCAATAATACAGTTAGAAACTGTCACCCGAGAACTATTGATGGTTATTCCTTTGCCACCAGCTACTGACTCAGAATGATTAATGTTATACCCAAGACAATTAAGTGTGATATTGTGATTGAATATCTGAATGCACGTACCAGACGAATTCACACTATTGACTAACGCGTATTTTCCTGGAGTTGTCAGATTTTGGCAAGCTGAGACATAGTAGATTTTTCCGGACAATGGAAAGAAGTCAACGTTATTTGTTGCTAATGTATTTGTTGCATCGCAGATCCCATTCACGTCATCATCTATGCATGTATCGCTAAATTCTCCTGAGGAACTATTTGCATAATAGTTTCCTGCCAAGAAAGGACCGCCAAGAATATTAATTCCAGAATGGATAGATGTGTTCCACTGGTTGCTAAACACAGTGTCAGACCATGCAGCGACTTTGGTCCCATTAAAGAGGTTGTTGTATATTGTGTTGTTGCCTGCTTCGGTCACATTGATTCCAACGCCCGAACTCGAACCGACTGTAAAGGAATTATTCGCAATGACGCTCCAATTCGCACGATAAAGGTAAATACCATGATTATCAATGGATGATCCGCCGCTTAAAACAACATTACCCGAAATAGAATTATTATGGGACCTGACATACACGCCATAATTGCGGGATACTCCATTCGTGCGAACACTATTATTGACAACAGAATTATTGCTTGCAGTAAGGTAAATACCGTAATTATCGTTATTCGTGCCATTTGTACTTAAAATATTGCCAGTGAAAGAATTATACATAGATGCAATATACAAACCATAATTTCGTGCTTGTCCATCGGTGTTAATAAAATTGTTCAATACAGAATTATTAACACTGATGGAAAGATAAATACCATAATTTTGGGAACCCGAGCTACCCGTGCTCACCACAACATTGCCAGACACAGTATTGAATCCGCTAGTAAGTAAATACAGTCCATAATTTTCAAACGATCCGCTCGTGTGAACCGTATTATTCAATACGGAATTATTACCAGAACTCTGTAAAAAAATACCATAATTGAAATAATCCGACCCACCAGTGTTCACAGTATTGCCAGAAATAAAATTTAAGCCGCCGGCAAATCCGTACAACCCATAATTTGATTCTGTCCCATCTGTAGTGATCGAATTATTGACAACAGTATTATTGCCAACAGTAAGATAGATGCCATAATTACTAAATGAATTTCCTCTTGTGAAGATCGTGTTGTTCACAATGCTCGTATTTCCAGAACCTGAGACATACACGCCATAATTATAATTCGTCCCATTTGTGTATATGCTGTTGTTCTTTAGGGACGCATTGCGGTCGAACACATAAATTCCATAATTATTCGCACCAGTGCCGCCAGTCTTGTTGATAATGCAATTCTTGATTACAGTATTAGACCCATTAGTCCAAATACCTGCCTGATTTATAGTCTCAGAATAATTAACAATATAGCCCTGACAGTCCAAAGTGATATTGTTATTGATGATGTAGAAGCAAGTGCCGGTCGAATTCACGCTGTTTGATAGAGTATAATACCTGTTTGCAACAGTTAAGTTCTGGCAAGTATACAATGGATATCTAATTGCGAGGGGATAGTAATCAATATTTCCTGAGGCGATAATATAACTCGAATCACATATGCCATTACCGTCATTATCGACACAAGTCTCGCTGAACTCCCCGTTTGAACTATTTGCATAGAAGTTCCCTCCAAGATTAGAACCACCCATAATGTTAGTTCCTGCTACCACAGTTGTATTCCAACTGTTGCTAAATAGATTATCAGATAATGCAGCGACCTTTGAACCATTAAAGATGTTGTTGTAAATCATGCTATTGCCGGATTCAGACAAATTGATTCCAACTCCAGAGTTTGAGCCAACAGTGAAAAAATTATTAGCAATCTGGGATGAATTAGCACGATAAAGGTAAAGCGCATTATTGTTAGTGGAAGTTCCACCACTCACTACGATATTACCAATAATTGAATTGTTATTGAACAAAACAACCAAACCATAATTATTAAGAGTCCCATTCGTGCGAACAGTATTATTCAAAATAGTATTATTACCCGAGCCAGCCAAATAAACTCCAAAATTATTATCAGCCGAACCATTAGCAACAACAACATTACCAGACAACAAATTCAAACCACCAGCAGAAACAAACAAGCCATAATTATCATTCGTCCCAAAAGAATGCACACTATTATTCAGAACAGAATGATTACCCGAACCAGCCAAACGAATACCAAAATTAAAGTTGCCAGAACCGCCAGCAACAACAACATTACCAGACAACAAATTCAAACCACCATCAAAAACATACAAGCCATAATTGGAGTTCGTTCCATTTGAAGTGACTGTGTTATTTGATACAGTGTTATTGCCGGATCCAGCTAAAATAATCCCATAATTAGTAGTTGTCGAACCACCAGCAACAACAACATTGCCAGACAACAAATTCAAACCACCGCTACCGACATACAATCCATAATTACTGCTCGTTCCATTAGTGTGAATGCTGTTATTCAAAACAGAATTATTACCCGAACCAGTTAAATAAATTCCAAAATTGTTATCAGCCGAACCATTAGCAACAACAACATTACCAGACAACAAATTCAAACCACCAGCAGAAACAAACAAGCCATAATTATCATTCGTCCCAAAAGAATGCACACTATTATTCAGAACAGAATGATTACCCGAACCAGCCAAACGAACACCAAAATTAAAACCCGCATTACCACTAGCAAAAATCGAGTTGTTTTCTAATCTTGTATTTCCAGAACCCTCTAACAAAATTCCATAATTACTGCTAGTACCATTTGTATAAATGCTGTTATTGAAAATAGTTGCGTTGCTTGCGAACACATAAATTCCGTAATTATCGCTTCCAGTTCCCCCTGTTTTGTTGATTACACAGTTCTTGATAACCGCATTGGTGCCATTAGTCCAAATCGCTGGAGCAGCTGAAGTTTCAGAATAATTAATTGTGAATCCCCCGCAGTCAAGTGTAATGTTGTTATTAGTGATGAAGATGCATGTTCCTGTCGAATTTATGTTGTTCGAAAGTGTATAAACCGAGTCAACTGTTGTTAGGTTCTGACATTCAGTAACACTCGGATCCAAAGCAAAAGCAGTAAAATTCCCAAAAGTAAAAGTAAGGTTGGCATAACCAGCTTTCTTCATATGATTAGAGAAATAAGCAGTTTCATTGCAGTAATAATCAGGAATAAAGAAGTCCTTCGGCCTGATTGAATCACTTTGCATTATCTGATTGTAAGAATATTCATTATCACTGTAATCTCTAATTTTAATAGAATCCCTTAGGTCATTCTGCCCACAACTCAAATTCAAAAACCTCATCTCATCAAAAGTATCAACATTATCGGACTGCATTTCCTCCCAGAAAGCATTAGTCGAATTAATCGTCAGGTTTGCAGTACCAGTTGTATTAAAAGCAACAACCCACGTCTCGCCATCCCTCAAATAAGTCACAGGATTAAGTATTACAATCGAAATCTCATAACTCTGATTACTAAGATGCGGCACAACCCACGAAACAGAATCAATAAATGAATCATTATTTGAGTCGATGTAAGTTACTGCAAACCTTGAATCTCCGTTAATTAGAACTCGCTGCAGCTCCGTTCCTTCATAACTTGAATCATAATATGTTTTGTAGTCCTGTGGCGAAACAAGCCAGAACACTTTCGCCCTTGAATCAGGTATTGCTGCGTAGGCTGTTACATTTGTGTACCTTAAGTCTGAACTGATGGTAACAATTTTTTTGTTTGCAGAGACGTTTTCTTCAAACGCAACGGGGGGGGCTGTTTCATAGGCAATTTCCAGAGATCCGTTTGCATCTGACAGTGTTAATGATAGATTTTCAGGAGTTTCTGTCCTTTGTATTCCACTGCCTCTTGCTTTTTCCAGCTTCTTTATTTTTTTCTCAATGTCAAATGTTTCGGGAGTGAATTCTTTTCCTTGATGTTTGATACTTACTTTGTAATCATCAAGTTTATTATCATTTTTGTAAACGCTAATATTAGATGCAAATTCAGGCAATTCAAGATTGACAATTTCTTTTTTAGAATTTAGTCTTTTAATCCATTTTACTGGCTTGCCTATTTCTGCAGGCAGCTGTTCTAATTCTTCTAAAGTTTCGTTTGTTAAGGAAATATTTGTGATGTTTGTCAGGTTTGTTTCATTGATGGTGATTTGCTCTGTCAGTATTGCTGAAAAACTCAAACTCGAGAGAGTCAATGTACCGTTTTCTATTTCCACTTCTATTGACAAGCCGCTTCCATTTAGGCTGTCAAGAACGCAGGTCTCTTTGCACAATCCTGAAAATCTGTAGATTTTCTGTGTTTCTTCCTGTTCAACGAATTTTCCTGTTAACGACTTCCAATCTGATGTTATTGCCGTGAAATCGCTTGAATTCAGTGCAACTATTCTGGCGCTGACAGTATTATTCTCTGTCGCGCCTTGCTTGTCTTTCGTCAGAATGAATGGCTGGCTCCATGAGTCAAAGCTTGGTTTCAAGTCCGACAATGCACAGCAAGCTTCAGAACCATAACAGGCATAAACGCTAGCTTCTGCTTCTAAAGAATACACTTCCCACTGCGAGCAAAGCTCGTACGCAGAAATGTCTTCTTGAGTTGTTATTTGGTAGTCAATCCCACCTGTACTCAGTTCGACACCATCATTATCAGAATCGAAAGCAGGTGTAGTCCCGTAAATGAGCTCAGCCGATATAGTTACCTTCACGTCATTTGCAGTCTCATTTGTCTGGTTGTCTTCATCTGTGAGGTTTGCCTCTATTTCCGGATTGAATTCTGTTTCATTTTGTGTTGCTGCAACTTCATTATCTGGGCTGTCTTCAGGGGTTCCATTAGTTTCTTCTTCATTCAAAGTATCCGCTATTGCGAAAGGGGTAATCGCAACTACACCATTACCAAGGATAGATGATCGATCTAGTATCAAATATCTATTTTCACCGGACCGCAGCCAAACATTCACATAACCTCCACCAGTATAATTTCCTGTAAGCAGCAAAGATGTTAAGCTGCCATTCAAGTCGAAATACAGTGTTTGGTTGTTAGAAATGTTGACATCCAATTCTATGTTGTAATGCTCTGCCGGTTGGACAACAAGCCCTATCAACGCAGGATTAAGAACAAAAATAACTCCTAAAATTATCCCTATTAGCCCTGCAGCTATTTCTGTCCAGAGTAATGCTGTCGGTTTTAACCTTTGTGTTTTTGCAAGCTTTTTCGAAGCATTGCTTTCCAGCTCTCTATATTGATTAAGCTGTTCTTCTAAGTTCAACTTTTGCTCTTCTGAAAGGCTTGAGCTATCTAATCCGTGATATCCCTGCTCGAATTTTCTTCTTTCTTCTCTTATTGCGAGCAGGCTATCGGCTAGTTCGAGTCTTTCTTCAGCGCTTCCTTTCATTTGCCTCCAGCTCCCGTAGCTCAGTGACGTTTATGGGCGACACATTGATTTCGATTGCTTTCTCAGTTGCTGTAGGTTGAGGTGTCGGGTTAGCAACAGTCAGGCTTGTTACCCCTCCATTCCAGCTCAACATTCCGAAAGCGACTATTCCGAGAATCACCAATACTGCAGCAATTGCAAAATACGGCTTTTGTTCCGGCACATTATATTCGTGCAGCGATTTTTCGTGCTCGAAGATTTCTCCTTTTCTGGCATCTAGATGGTCATCGTAGTACTCAAGCCAGCCTTCGTAGCTTTTTCCCCTCAGATATCTTGCCAGCAATACTTCCCGCTTTTTCGGCGCAAGCTTCGGATGCGTTCTTATATGGTATACTTCGGTCACAAACTGCTGTTTCTGTCTCTCCAGCTGCTCGAGCTTTCTCTTCAGCTCGGATATTTGCATGCTGTAGAGAGCAGCCACTTCATTTTTTTTCATGGTGCTCACCTTTTTTCCTTGCTCGGCTGTAAATCGTCCAGATCGTTCTCTGGTCACGATTGAGTAGGATAGCGATGTCTCTGAACCTGAATCCTTCTTGGTGCAGGTGTTTCACAAGCGATTCGTAGATGCTGAGATTTTTCTGCGAGAAAACTTTGAGAGGAATTGTTAAGTCTGAAAGCGAGTTCAGGTTCAATGACTTCAGCAGGTTTCGCTGGCTTTCATTAAGTTGCACTGTTTTTAGTTTTAGGTTGCCTGCCTTGAAGCTCATCCAGATTGTTTGGTAAGACCTGTTCAGCAGCTTGCTTATTTCTGAGAAGCTAAGATTTTCATTATTGTGAAGATGCACAACAAAGCTTTCCAGCGGCCCACTTTCTGTTGAGAATATCGAAAGCGGAACAGATTTTTCCGAAGTCGCGAGTTCTATTGCTTTGCTTGGCGAAACATCAAATTTTTTTAGCTCATCAAGAATTATTTTTAGGTCTGCCAGGAGGTCTTTTTTATCTTTCACCAAATACACCTTCTGTACTTGTAAGTATTAAAATTGCCTAAATATAAGTAAGATATACAATATTCCCTACTAACATCCATTAGAACTACAATCATGTGAGTTTTTAATATATAAATATATCGAAAATTATGTAAGTAAAATGTTAAATTATGTAAGTAATCATGAACTAATTTCTTATGCCTCAATATTATTGCTTCGAAAAATTTGCGGAAATTTCTAGGAAAGACATATTAATTAGTTTCAATATACTATTTTTCATGGAAAGCAAAGAGTTTTCGAAGATTATATTTGATTTGTTTGGAGACAGAAAGCTCGCTGATAGTTTTGATGATGGGAGACCTCTTAAGTTAAGAAAAAGGAGAAGGGGTGGAAAATGGGAGTATTTGCGTTAGTTATTTCTAATGAGAATAAAAGATATTCAGTATTTTCTAAGAAGAAAGGTTTTCCTAAAGCAGAGGTAATAATGGCAGCCCAGGAATGGCTAAGGAATTACAAAGACGATTTCAAGGATTCGTTGGATATTGACTTCGTAGATACTGATGATGATTCTGAAGAATAGCTTAGTTCGATGACCTGCTTATTTTTTAAATCACAGGTTCGCCAGTAACACTCCTTAACATGTGCTTAGTTATTTTAACATCAAAAAACTTGCCAAGAGGTAATCTTCCTTTCATACCGACTATTAATGGGTAAGTGCCTATCTGCCTTCCAAAAGTGGTGTTACCATCGTATACTTCTGTCATTACTTTTTTCATGACTGTTCCTTCTGGCACTAATCTTTTCAGCATTGGATAGTCGATTTCCTGCCTTATCCGGTTGCGCCAGTTCCAGTACATTCGCTTGTTCTTTTTTATGAACTTAGTGCCGACTTCTTCCATGGCAGTTCCTGGAAAAACTGTAACCTGCCTGATGTTTATTCTTCTTAGCATCAATCCTGCATCATAAATCTCTTTAAGACCGCGCATGTTATGTTCAATTGTCTCTTTTGTTTCCCCTTTTAACCCGAAAAGAATGTTTATTCCTGGCAGGAATTTAGGCATTCCATTCTCGCCTCTTTCAGCACCATATTTATTTATTATTTGAGTTGCCTTTATAGCCATTCCTTCATCGCAGTTCAAGGTATTTGCTTTGATAACAGCAGGGTCAAAGGTTTCAACACCAAAAGCCGCGACGTTTCCAGGCGTGCAGTACTGGACAATAAGTTTTGTTACAGCCTCACCATTTCGTGAAACGACAATTCTTGGATCGCAGTTATCGATATGCAAAACTTCTATTTCAGGGCATGCATCCCAAGTTCCTTTGAGAAGTTTTTCTATTTCTTCTGGTTTTGAGTATTTGTATGAGTAAAAGTCTGTCTGCTTTCCGTACCTAAAATTCCTGCAGCCTTTGTCGTAAAATGCCGTTATCTCATTGATTATTGGCCCTTGGTCCCGATATTGAATCTTGTTTTTCAGCGGCTCTGTGCAGAAACTGCACCCCGGACTCCTGTAACAACCTTTTCCAGTCTCAATCTCTATTATTACAGGATAAGGAATTTGCTCGATTATTTCCGCAGAGTATGGAATGTACTCTTCCACAGCTTTGAAGCTATTAATATTCAGATAATTGACATCCGCATGGTCGAACATTGTATTGTCAAGCTTTTCTGCAGTCCTGCCGCCGATGAGCTGAGTTCCGTGTTGCGCTGCAGGTCCTGTCAGGACTTTCCTGCAGCGTAAAGATTTTATCATTGGAGAAAGTTCCTGTAGTGTTCCTGGAACTGCTGAGAGGTAAGTTCCTGGAGTCTGCATCCCGAGATTTACAATTAGTGTTTTTGTTTTTTCAAGAATTTTTTTAATTTCACCGCTTTGTCTGGTAAGGTTGTATAGCTTCTTGTTTGTTATCGTTTCCTTGCTTTTGTCCTGCAGTTTTTTTTGTGAATTTAGAAGTCGCAAATCGTCAATTGTCACGTAATAAACTTCATGCCCTTCTTTTTTTAGAGCTCCGAAGATGTATCGCGGGTATGTTCCAAGATAGGGCGGAACTCCAAGGCCTGCAGGCTCATCTGTATACGCATCAAGTATAGTATAAACCATGACGATGGAATTCCTGTATCCTATTTAAGCATTGGCTCAAAAGTATTGTTTCCACTAATGCCGTGTAGACAAAAAAATGATAAAGTTTAAATATGTAGTCACCTATATTAGCTTATGCACATAGAAAAAAGAAAGGAGAAAAATGGAGCCAAGTATTATTTGGCCCATTCCTACAGGGAAGGCTTAAAGGTTCACAAAGCAAGGAAGTATTTAGGACGCAACTTAACCCCGGTGCTTTTGAAGGAGAGAAAACGGAAAGCAGAGAAGCTCATATCAGATGAAATCAGCAGATACAGGATAATAAAAGACCCTCTAACACACCAACTTTCACCAAAAGAAATTGAATTAGTAAATGACCTTGAAAAAAGGATACCGATAGAAATACGCCATTTATCAGAAGAACAGTGGTCGACATTTTCAAGAATATTTACCTATAACACCAATGCAATTGAGGGAAGCAAACTGAACAGCGAGGAAGTCGGCCAGATACTTGGAGAGGACAGCTGGCCGAGGAAGTCTAAGGAAGACATAGCTGAGGCATATGGTGTCAGCGAGGCAGTTAAGTTTATCAGAAGGACAAAACAGCACCTATCAACTGAATTGCTAAGAAAAATCCATTACATCGTTTTTAGAAACTCAAAGCCTTTCGCTGGAGAGCTAAGGAAAAAAGGCGAGGAAGTTGTGGTTATGGGCTCAGATGGAATCATAGTCCATGAAGGGGCTCCGCAGCCGAGAGTTGCGTATCTTCTAAAAGAGCTTGAGAGATGGTATGCCCTCAACAAAAAGAGGTACCCTGGATTAATACTGGCTGCAGTAGTTCACAATCAATTCGAGAACATCCATCCGTTTAGAGATGGAAACGGGAGGGTAGGAAGGCTTATCCTGAACAATATACTGATAAAACACAAATTGCCACCAATAAACATTGGATTCAACAATCGGATGGAGTATTACGACACCTTACAGGCCTACGAAGAAAACCATGACTTAAGGCCGACATTTAATCTGTTCATGAAGGAATACAAGGCACTAAAAAAAGCGTTGGGTGACTACAAGCATAAGAAAATGTAGTCACCTATAACCTATTTAATTGTTAGGCTTCCGAGTCTTGGCGATTATCCGTTCAGAAAACGTGTCGTATTGCTCTGTTGGAAAGCGCGCTCCTGCTGCAGGTATGTGGCCGCCGGCCGATGCTTCTTTTATTTCTTTTACGCTTTGCTCGAGCAAATCATTTACCGCTACTTTGAAGTCTTGTCTTCTAGCGCTGACAAACATCCTGCCTTTCATTTCCTGCGCTATGACTATCGTTGTGTGCTCAAGCTTGTTGCTTAGCCTTGTTGCGACTATTGAGCCTATTTTGAAATTCGGCTTGATTCTTATTAGGAGAAGGTCTCCGTGGACTTGTGAGTGCCTTTTGTAATTTTTCAGGTAATATTCGACTTCATCATTTACTTTCTGCGCTTTTTTTATTTCTGAATTTAATGCATGCCTGTATGTAATTGCTTTGCTCAGCGCGTCATAAAGCTTCGCGACTTTTCCCGGAGCATAAATCTCATAATAAGCCATCAAGTTGCATATCCTTCCCAACGCGTTCTGGAAGGGATGTTTGCCAAGCTTCAGGCCAAGCCTATTCAATGTCTTCCGTACGAACTTCTTCCACGTCCTGAAATTTGAATCAGCAAGTATACCAATAACGGCAAGCCAATCATATTCTTTTAAGTCTGTCAATTCAGAGAACATATCAAAAGCAAGCTTTGATGTGCAGTACTGGGAGGAATCGATTTTGTTTTGGAAAAGCTGAGGCTTCAGCAATATTATTCTTTTTGAGTTTACGTCATTGTAGAGTTTATGATGGTCTATTACGAGTATTTGGCAAAATTTTTCCAGCCTTTTTAGTTCGCGTTTCTTTTTATCAAATGACAAATCAGTAGTAATTAGATGTGTTATTGCTTCCTTCTTGAGCATTGTTACAAACTGCCCGTCCATAACTTCGACATTGTGGCCTGATGGGATCACTAATGCAGGAATAATCCCTTTTTTCTTGAGTGAATGGGATACAATTACTGCAGAGCATATTCCGTCAGGGTCACTGTCGCAGACAATCGCAACTCTTGAATCTGGCTTGATGCCCTTGATGAATTCTTTTATTCTCGAAACAAACCTTTTCCAGCTCATGAGTCATACCTTCCGCTTAACACCAAATCAATTTTCTCCATGTCCTCGATGCTAGCTGATTTATGCTCTGGGTTTTTCAAATGTTCTGAAATTGCTTCGGGCAGTTTTAAGTAGCGTTCATTGCTAATTTTTTTTTCGGCCGCCCGCACTATTTTCACAAATGTTTCTTCAGTTTTTGGGCCGGGCCCTTCAAGCACAAGCAGTATTTCCTCATCATGGCCATCTAGAGTTATTTCGTCAAAAAAATCGTGTATTTCCATGAATTCGTCTGTTTCTTTTGATTCAGTCATTAACTGGGTGCTTAAACGCCTCGAGTATTCTGCGTAAGTCATCCTATGGTCGGTATCAACTTCCGAATTTATGATGCACTCATATCCAGGGAGTGTTTGCTCTTTTATCGTCGCATCAGGCTGAGTAGCGTAAAGCCAGAATGGGAATAGCCTGCAGTTAAGCGGCCTTGCGGAGTATATGCTGCATCTGTCGTCCTTCCAGAAGTGGCACGGCTTTGGGAGGCCTAATTCCAATTCAAATCTTCCTGGCTCGTTCGCATCCATGAAAGGCCTGATCTTGATTTCATTTCCGATGACGTCTTTAGGGTCTTTTCCTAAGAATTTTGCTATTCGCTTTATGTCTCCCAGGGTGATATTTACTGGTGATGTTTCCTTCTTGCAGCATGCTCCGCAGTGAGTGCACTCAAAAGCTCCCTTCATCCGCAACTTCGATTTTATTGAATTAATAAATCTATGCAAAGGCGAGTATGGCAACGCCAAGAAGTATCAGGAGTATAGCGCCAGTTTTTGAGACAAGTACTTTTATGCTTACATCTTCTTTGATAAGGTGGGGCAAATTGATACTTAAGTAGGTCGCAAATACCAAGACGAAAAGTGCCTGAACTGATGAAACAATAGTTACAATTGCAGCAGGGGCTATTGCAAGTGCAGCAAAAAATGTGCTCCTGCCGATTAAGGTCAGCAAAGCTAGCGAAATAAGTATAGTAAACAGAGGTTTGGGTTGTTTTTTAATATCTTTAATGACATTTTGCCAATTATTGTTAAAAATCAGGAACGGAACTGTGCTTAGAGCAAACCCGATATTCAGAAAAATCATTGAAACCCACAAATCGTTCTTTGAAAAAGCCTTTAACAAAAGGAAGGCAGATGTTATGAAAAAAGTATAGATAATAAGGTCTCCCAATGCATCTGTAATATGCAATTTTTTCTCTTTTTTCCTAACAGAAATCCAGAGCACGCCTGCCAAAATTGCTGTGAACCCCAAAGCCTGTTTGGAATTTATTGTGTCATGCAGAAAAAAGAACGAGAAGATAAGAATCAAAACAGGGCTTATCTGAAAAAAAGGGATGACTCTTGAGGCTTCTTCTTTTGAAATGGCGAGGCAATAAAAAAGCCTCGCACACCCCCAGAGAATGCCAGCACACACTATCCAGAAAATAGAATTAAGAGATACCTGTTTTAAATGAAAAAAAGGAAGGATAAGCAATGGCAGCAAGCCAGATACCAAATTAGTCAGTATACCCGCATGTAAGCCTTTGATGTACTTGCTCACAAGAATCTTATCAAGAATGCTTCCAATCCCCCACACAAATGGAGGTATTAAGGATAGCAATAACCAAATCATTTAGTTAGAGTTTTTGGGCTAGTTCAAAAGCGTTTTGGTTAGATTTATATTCACCAAACACCCAGAACACTTAAAAGAGGTGTATAGGTGTTTGATGTTGAGTTCATATTCAGGATTTTTCTTGCAGCCCTATTAGGCGGTCTAATAGGTTTTGACAGGGAGAAACATCACAAGCCTGCCGGTTTACGGACTCACATCCTTGTTGCAATCGGGGCTGCTGTTTTTACAGTAATATCAGTTAAAGCATTTCCTGATGATCCTGCAAGGATTGCAGCGAACATTGTCGTAGGAATCGGATTTTTGGGCGCTGGCACTATTTGGCGGGCTCAGAACCATGTGCAGGGATTGACAACTGCTGCAAGCCTCTGGGCAACCGCTGGAGTTGCATTTGCAATTGCTTTAGGTTTTTATTGGGAGGGGCTTGCTGTTGCGTTGCTGGTTTTCTTAGTTCTGGAATTCGTCAAGGTTGATGAGCTGGTTTAGAACAGAAAATGCTCTTCTTTTTGAAATAATGCTCTGAAGAATGGTCTTCTGCGGTCAGATATGAATGGCATCACTTGATTCACGCCTTCATAATTGATGCCCACAATTTCCTCAAGAACATTTTCTGCTTCAAGGAGAGTCATGTCTTTTTGTATTCCAAAATCGTCAGCGAGTCGGTAAATATCATAAAATGCTGCAGCAGAGTAACTTAAGTGTGATTTTTGCGCTGCTATACCCCAATTGATAAAATCATTATCCGTCGATGATTGAGTATCAAGGACAATGTACCCTGCCATATCCAGGTGTACAAGTGGTGCCATAAACCACATACCTTTTTTGAAAGATTTTTTATAATCTGAAAAGCTCATTTTAGGTGCAACTGCTTCATGCGTGCCTCGGACAATTTGACCAGCAAACTCATTGAATGGTTTAGTATCGATGTAATAACCGCCAAACATTAGCAATTTTAAAACATCTTTCTGAATCGGATACTTGGTAAGTTCTTCCCAGTCTATAGGAACTTTTGTACCGGCAGGCCCATCCACTATGTTTTTTGTATTCAAGTCACGGTATATTCCTCTTGGCAATTCAAGTATATTAGGCTGTAACAATGTCAATGCATTTCTAAGAATGGCTTCTTGTTCCTGAGTTATTTTTACACCATAACCTCTGAACGGATCCAAAAAGCAATGCTCAAATCTACGCATTAAATATCCTTCATTGTACAACGGATCTGGCAAGTCAAGTCTATGCGCTGCAGCATTCTGCATCTCAATAAGTAGATTGACGGAATCGCTCATGTCTTGGTAAGTTGCTTTTCCAGCCCTTATCTTATCGAGCAGGTTTCCCTCACCAAATGACCTTGAAAAAATATAGGATTTCCCACCCATTTCTATCGGCGGAATTGGCTCCGGCATCCTTCCCTTGAAATATTCATAAAAGAATAATGCGTTGTTGTACTCAGCTTGTGCTCGTTCTGGTGACTCCATCCTTCGGAGATAGCCAGGAACTACACCATCAACTTTCCAAACTGCATGCCTTGATTCGCTTACAGATTCTGTTTTGGCAGCTTCTTCTAATGTCGGTATTATTGTTCTAACATATGATTCGATCTTTGCTGGTAGCTGGTCATATTTTTTTGTTATAGAAAGTAAAAGTGTGTGTAATCCTTCAACCTCATTGTCCCTAGCACCAGTAATATCAGAAAGCTCACTTGCGTACGCTTCTGCAATTTCAAACTTTTTCAGGGCGATTTCTCTCCCGCATCTTTCCTGTAGTTTAGCTATACTTTCTGGATAACTCCTCTGTTTCAGCTCTGAGATCATTGAACTGGCCTCTTTTTTTGCATGAAGACGAAAATTTCTTTCTTGAATAAAAGGCGAATCAGAGAGAAATGATGCTTTTTCATAATCCCACAAAGCTCCCAAAACATCTCCTGCGAGAAATCTTGATTCAGCAAGTTGCTCAAGCATTGATACTGTTTCGGCTTTTGTTCTCGCGAGTTTTAACTTTTCAAAAGCTAAAAACGGTTTGGCTTCTTTTCTCCCGATTACATCAGCAATCTGGCTCCAGAAAGAATAATATCCATTGAGCATGCCCCTGAAGAGCCCTCCAGCTAACCCTCTTCCAGCATATATTCCTGTGCCAAACATTACACTGTCATAAATCATCTCTGTCGCATTGTTGGAGTCAGCGCCGATAATGTCAGGTGCTAATAACGCACCTGCAATGCCTCCTGTAACTGCAACTGCTTGGGGGTAGGCATACATGGTATTATGCCACAATCTTTGTATTGGATGATGATTTTTCAATGGAGCTGCTTGCTCTGCATCATAATACATGTCTCCTGCAATTTTCGACAGGAAAAACGCTAAGGAACCTGCAGTTGAGCCGCCTGATATTGGCGAATCAGATAAAAAGTAGTTAGCAACTGCAACAGTCGCTCCAATTCCTGCTGCTTGCGCAATTACACCAAGCCTTGGCTTGTCACCTGCAAGCGAACGACGGAATGTTAGTTCATAAGCAAGTGATGAACTCAGATAGCCCGCTGCAGCAACTTGAAAGGGAAACTCACCTATTTCTCCAAGATGTTCAGGTGTAATCCCCTTAATATCACCTGTCACTAACTTTAACTCAGCTGTAACTAGCGGGGCCATAGTTACTCCCAACATATAAGATAGCCAAGGAAAGAAACGCAATCCCTCTTCTCTGTATAGTTTGCTAGTTGAGAAATCCTCTGATGCTTTTTCCAGTCTTGCCTCTAAATCGTCCATTCGACTGGAAAATAGCCTTCAATAAATAAATCTTGCTAATTTTGACCACTCAAAAGTGAGGAAAAACCTCTTGTCCAAATATTTAAATACGCTGTTGCAGCATATTATAGGCATGGGCTTTGCAATAGCATCAGATAACACCGTAATCCTAATCATCATTATCGCAATTATGCTTTTGACGCTACTTGCAGTTGTTGCAATATTCACGAGAATCCTATGAAGAAAGGCGACGTTACAATGCCAGCAATTGTTGGAATAATCCTAGCTATTGCTGCGCTCATGGTCATAATGGCAGCAATCACGGTTTTTTATTCAAAATTTAACGCTGGCCCTGCTGATTGTAGGGCAAGCAATGTTTTGAGAGGAACTGCAAGAATTGATATTGACAAAGGACCATTTGAATTCCAGCAAAGCGTAGTTCCTTCTGCCTGCAAGACAATTGACGTTGAATTGGATGGTGCAAAACAGACAGTGATGCTTGGTATGGCGGACAGGATTACTGACTGCTGGTGGCAGTGGGTTAATGGCAAGTACGACCATCTTCTCTGTGAAAAGCAGGGAGTGAATCTTGAAGGCCTACAATCATGCGATGATTCGCATTGCTTCGCATGCTATCACGTCTTAATAAAAAATATCGAAGACTCCAAAACTCGCGAAAAAACAACTTTCACAGGCTCAGAGCTTATTAATTTCATGAGAAGCAGGACAAAGTACTGGGAAGACCCTGAAACTGGAGAGCTTGCCGACCAGAGTGACGAGAACAGCATCCCAATTTCATATCTTGATTACATACAGTACGATGAACGGGGACAACTGTTTTTTTCCGGAAGTCTTGTTAAGGAAAACGAAGTTGTGTTCGAACCCAATACGGCATACTCAATAATGTATTTTGAGCCGCATAAAGAATCATTACAAATTGGTGGAGAAATTGGTATGGTTGTTGGTGGGGCGGCGGGTTTAATATGCTTGGAAACTGTTGTCTTTACCCCCGGTTGTATGGTCGTGGGAGCTGGAATTGGTGGATATTTAGGAAGCAAGGCAGATGGTATAATTACCTCTGGACGAAATTTGATATTCGGTGATTCAGACAATGAAGCAGACAAGCTTCCCTGGAAAGCAATTTATGTTGAAAAGGAAACAGATTTAGTTGACACAAGCAAATTATGCAAAGTGAAGTACGGTTATGATGGCAAATAAGAAAGGCGACATAGAAATAAATCAGATGATAATGATAATCATAGCTATTGTTGCTTTGCTAGTTTTGATTTTCTTATCAGCAAAATGGGGAAGGCAGACTTTCGAAGCTATGACAGATTTCATTAAGAGGATATTCGTCTAACATGGAGATAACCCTTCGAAAAGGCGTGTTCATCATCATCGGAGTTATAGTATTATTAGTGGTTATTCTGGTTTTTTTCGGGGGCATAAACAAGATTCAGGGAATATGGGATGAGATGTTTGGGCAGAATATTCACGATGGCGATGGCTCTGGCGGCAGGGGAGTCTGCCCTGATGGTTACAATGTGTATAGGGATGCAATCGGGAGAGCCTTTGAGGCCGCGCGCGCAAGCCCGAACACCCGCTGCCTTGTTCCTTTAGAAGTTGATGGAATGAATGGAAACAAGCTACCTGATCTTGGAGCGTATAAGATTCAGCTTGAACTCCAGCCTGAAGGTGTGGTCATTGGCGTTGCAAAAGCAGCCTTGACACCGCAAAGAAATTGCTTGTTCATGCCTGATGAAACAGAGAACCAAAAATATAGTGATGAAAAAAATAGCTCAATACTATATGGGATTTATCCTTGCGTGGTTGGCGAAGTATTCGAGAAAGAAAAATATACGGTATTCAAAGAAAATTGGTTTGCAAATGACAAACCTGAAATTAAGCCTGGAGAGTTCACCCCCACTAATATCAGATTCATAAGGGATGGAAGGTTTAAGGCAGACCAAGGTGGCGAACCGAGGACCGAGGATGAGCTTCCAAAATTCTATTTTTACAAGACAGTACTTGATGGCAAGGCATATCTTTGCGTCATAGAAGATGAAGAAAATGAAGACAACAAAATTCCTTCAAGGATACCCGAGTGTTCGCAAGCCTCTGGCCCGGATTACAGAGTGAAAGACACATCTTTCCAATGCAGTGCAACGCCTGGCAACGATGTGACTTATTTTTTCAACAGCGGGGAATATTATTGCGTTAATAAAGATCCCGCTGACCAAATTCAGTTTTGCGACGGCAGCACAGGACAGTTCAGGGCAGTCAATCCTTCAGAATACCTGAAAAAAAAGGATGGCAAGGATCTTAGCTGCAACGGTGACGGAATTCCGCCCAATATGGCAAACAGTTGTTGTTGCCTTAACGATGGCCGTATTGATGGAAAAGATGAGCGATGCATAAGGTTTGATTTTCCTGATGATGAAAACACAATAAAGGACTGCTCAGATTTGAATCCTCCCGGAGGAGGAAAGACTTGGGAACTGCAGCAATGCCCAAGAGATATTGGATATAGGGTGATGTACGGAAATGGAGCAATCAGTGCAGGTAGTGGAGGAAGTGGAAGCTGTGAACCTTGTGATATAGAATTCAGTACATCCTGTTCACCAACAAATGATAAAGTCATTAGAGAATGTGAAAAAGTTGGTGGGCAACAATGCTGGGTTAATTCCGAGACATGTATTGCGCCTCAAAAATGTAAGTTTATGGTATCTCATTATTGTGGATGAGATTATTATTAAGGTAAAGTATGAAATAAAAATTATGAGGAAATAAAAATGAACAAAAAAGGTATCGAGCTAACGCTGAACACAATCGTAATAGCAATAATAGTTCTCGTAGTATTAGCTGTAATGCTGATAGTTTTCGCAGGAGTATTCACAAGAGGCGGAACTAAACCTTTAGATTGCGTGACTAGAGCGCTTAGTGAGGATAATGACAATGACAAGGTAAAAGATGCAGTTGATCCTTGCCCTTGCGATGATAATGTTCCTCGAGAATGTGCACAACCTGCCGATGCAAGGCCAGCTGGCTGCCCAGGCTCAGGAAGCGCTTGTCCACAGGGAGATACCTGCCTTCCAGAGCAATGCCAGTCTAAGAAGAATACACCATGACCAAGCGCGCAGACATCAGCCTTAATTTTGTTGTTGGAAGCAGCAAGGCTATCGATAATCTCTCCTGTTTT
>JBBSVZ010000078.1:0-16735 GCA_038046545.1 Nanobdellota archaeon
CTCGAATCGATGCCTTCCAGTCTATTGTTCGGGCGTCATCACTTGTCAAGTATTGCCGAAAGCCTGTAAACTCGAAACCCCTTCCTTTAAAGACTGACCTGTACTCTCCTGATGATTCGCCGAATAGCCCTCGCCTTGACGTTGCTTCAAGGCGTTTTATCATCGGCTTGAAGTCGACTTTTATTTCTTTCATCGAAGAAACCTATGGAACTGGTACCTTCCCAAGTATTTCTTGTATTACTTGGTCTTGGTTAACTCCTTCGCTCTGGCCTTCATAATTGATTATGATACGGTGCCTTAAGACGTCCGCCGCAATTCTTTTGACATTATTTGGTGTCACAAAAGTTTTGCCTTCGATAAGTGCATCTGCTTTCGCGGAGATATAAAGTGCGATCGATGCACGAGGCGATGCTCCCCACTCAACGAACTTTCCAAGCTTAATATTGAATTTGTGTGGGTATCTTGTTGCAGATACTAACTGCACTATGTATTTCTTGATTTTTTTGTCAGCATAAACGTTCTTTACGTCTTCCTGCATTTCGAGAATCTGCTGTGTTGTTGAAACACGTTTTAGCTGGATAGTCTCGAATTTTCGGGTAGTCATGTTCTGGTCAAGGACAAGCTCTTCTTCATCATCTGTAGGATAGCCAATTGTCAGCTTGTAAATGAAACGGTCAATTTGAGCTTCAGGCAGAGGGTATGTTCCAAGCGATTCTATAGGGTTTTGAGTTGCAAGAACGAAAAATGGCGGGGAGATCGGGAAAGTTTCCCTTCCAATCGTTGCCTGTTTTTCCTGCATTGCTTCCAGGAGCGCAGACTGCACTTTAGGAGGTGCCCTGTTGATTTCATCTGCAAGAACTATGTTTGAAAAAATGGGTCCCTTAAGAACATAGAACCCTCTTTCCTTCTCGTAGGCAGTTACTCCAAGAATATCGGATGGCAGCAGGTCTGGTGTGAACTGGATTCTTGAGAAAGCGCAGCCCATTACCTGAGACACAGTCCTCATAAGTAGGGTTTTGGCAGTTCCTGGCACACCTTCTAGCAATACCGAGCCATTTGCCAGAATAGCTCTTATTACTCCGTCAACTACTACTCTTTGCCCTATGACTGCCTTCCCTATCTCAGTTCTAATCTCAGAAATGTGCGCGGCATCCTTTTTAACTCGCTCGTCAAATTCAGGCATGGTTTTTAACTTAATGGAGACTATAAATTAATTTTCCACTATTGCAGAGTGAATAAAGTATTTAAAAGATTAATGCTTAAATCAATTCATGAGTTTTCTGGCTAAAAAAAAGAAGCCGCCAGTCCACCACTCGGAACCCAAGCGGAAGCTTAGCGTTTATGAGAAAACACTGGGCAAAATTGGCGAATGTGTCGGCAAGGTTGGGGCAAACAGGTTTGATGAGGCCATTCCGCAATTTCTAATTGTTGTCCGAAGCTTCTTTTCTGATTTCATCCCAATCCACTACAAGTTCACATATGAAGAGCTGCGGGCAGACATAGAAAAAAAGCAGATGACATTGGAACTGAAGAAAAAAATTTCAGTCCTGCTTACAGCCATGAGCGAAGCAGAATACCATCCTGATGGAATGAGCAAGGAACAAATGTACAAGATGCTTTTGGATTTTGGAGAAATAGTTGAGCTTTTGAAGGATGAACTTGCCGAGATTCCTGCTGGTGAAGCCGCAAAAGCCAAATGGGCTACCCCATTAGATAAACTTTTCCTTGCACCAACGAAGAATTTAGAAGCAGAATCTCACATCAAGCACCTTCTGACACACGGTCAGAAACAAGCTGATAAAAAAGATGTTGCTGGAAGCAGGCAAACTTATGAGGAAATAAACACGCTCTTCGAAACACTTGCCGAAGAGCAGAAGAAAGCGATTTATCTAAAAGTCATGGATTTCTATCACAAGCTTGTTGCGCTTAGCTGATTATTTTCTTCTGTGATGTGATATTAAATAGTAATTTATATTCAAAGTCGCAACAGCAAGAATTCCCTTTAGCTTACCACAATCGTTACTTTCTCTTAATCCCAAGTATTGCAGCAATTTCTTCTTCTTCAGGCGAAAGCTTTCTTTTTGGAAGAGGCCCTTTGGACATAACTCTGTAAAAGGTGAATCCTATAACTCCCAGAAGTGTCAATACAGTAATTGCCATTACTACAGGTTTGCGAACGAACCGTAAAATCCTTTCAAAAGTCAGCTGTTGGCCCGGTCGCTCTATCGTATCATCTTTTAGCGAGATCATGAGGCGGCAATCCTCAATAACCTGCGTCAATATTTGCTCTGCTGAATTGTAGTCTTTTTCCTTTAGGAATCCCTGCGCCTTCGTTAGCTGCTCAGTCAGTTCCAAACATTCCGGATTCTCTGTGAGAAGGTCTCTAGCAAAAGTTATTCTGGTGTTGAATTGCGACTCATTTGCAGACCCGAGCTCTATTGAACTGACAAAGAAGCTTGCTGTCGCAAGATATTCCGGGTCTGAAACATTAGCTTTAACAATTATTTCGTAAGTGCCTAAGGATTTGAAGGAACGTATTACAAGCGTTGTATTCACTCTTGTATCTTTTTCGAGCTTTTCAAAATAATCAATTGTAAACAGTGACTCCATCGTGCCATTTGGAACTTCAGCATAGAGATGTATGTCTTTAAGAGTAAAGTTTTCACTGTTAACGAGCTCTATAGGCACCGACATGCTCTCGTTTTGATAAATAACAAGAGGTTTGGGAACAATTATATTGAGAGCTATTGGTTTTGTGACATTCTTGTTTTTAATAATCGTTTGGACTGTAGACGATGATGCCCCACCGCTTCCGCCGCCTCCAGATGAAGAAGTAGTAGTCGAGGAAATTGAACCACCTGGATTCGGAACGACTGTGAAAAGTATTTCTTCGCTTAGAGTTGTGTTGTAAGAATCATTACCTGTGAATTGGACTGCATCCTGCCCTTCAAATGTTGTGTGTTCAAGAAGGGTAATTACTGATCCCGAAAATCTCATCATTATACTGTCGTTCCCAGTTACCGATAATGACAAGTTATCCCTATTTGCCCCTGTACACTCAGTTGCATCTGGATCGCTGAAGTAGTCAGCTAGGTCTATTATGTTAGTGTATCTGGTATTTTGGCTAATAGTAATATCATTCATTGTATAATTAATCCGCACTTCTTCAAGTATTGGACTTAAGGTCAGCAAGGAGTTTGAATAGAAATATCCTTTGTATTGTACATATCTAACTGAGGGGGCAGCGAAAGAAAAGTTAGTGACTGAAAAATTGTTAGACCAGTTTGTGAAGCTTGAGCCATCTAGACTGGTTCGGTATTGTAATAGGAAAGATGTGTTAGAAGGCAAAGTTACGTCCCATTCCATATTATTCAGGTGCGTAATATTAATGTCGCTGCTGAATGCATACTTTGAACCGAAATCAAACAATGGTGAGGTAAAAGTGCCGAAATCCGCGTAATGTGTTGAATTTATTTTGAAAAGAGTAACATTTCCCGAAGAGTTAGTTGCCGACGTATTGAAAAAAGTGCCATTCGAGAAATCTATCTGTCGCGTTTGCCTTTTTATCCCAAATTCAGGCACTCTATCGACATTTGTTACTGTCAAACTCCAATAACTCCTGTTTTGGGACAGATTGTTATCATAAACAATAGCTGTTATATTGTGTATGCCCGCATCGCAGAAATATGGTGCATAAGTTAATGTTGATGTGAGATTTGTTCCGTTAAAATACGTTGAGATACCACTTGTCTGGTTATTTCCATCAAGATACCAAGCTATGCTCAATGTTTCGTTAAAGAAAACATCTGGGTCTGTTGCGTTTATTGAAAAAATAATAGTCGAATTTTCTAACACTGAAGGTGTTGAGGTTGAAGGGGTTGATAAGATTATCCTTGGAGGATCATTGACATTCCTGACCTCGAGCCAAAATACCCGTGAAGTGTTTGAATTCCCATCTGATACCGTTATATTTATGCTAAAGTTTCCAATTTCAGAAGCGGCAGGTGTAAAATTAATAATCTTGGAAGTTGCGTTGTTTCCTGCCGTGAAATTGAATAAAGTGGTATTTTGATAGAATGTTAAGTTCAAAACAGATCCAAAGAGTATAATTTCTTCATCATAAGCAGTTACGTTTAGCAGGAAATTGCTGTTTTCATTTGTTGTCTGGTTTGAAATGGATTGCAAGATAGGAGTGTCATCAACAAATGTAATATTAATCCAGAATATGCCTGAAACAAGATTGCCACTGCCATCAGACACATTGATTTCAAAAGAATGGTTTCCAAGATCATATTGGTCTGGAATCCCGCTGAAGTTTGCGTTTCCGAAGCTAGAGTCAAAATTAAAAGTAAAGTTTGTAACATTAAGAAAAGTGGAGTTAATAGTGAATACGAGAGGGTCGCCATCGCTGTCAGTGGCATTTATTGCAATTCTGAAAAAAGTGTTTTCTGGAACAGAATAATTTCCTATAGGATCAAGGATTGGAGCAGTTGAATTTGTAACGACTAGTTGGAATGTTGCTGCTGCGGTGAGGCCATTTGAGTCGTTCACATGTACACTAATGCTGTAGTTTCCTACTTCAGTAACATTCGGTGTATAGTTAATCTGCCCCCAAGTTGAGTTAATTGTTGATATATTAAAAAGTGAAGAATTGTCTCCAAAAATCAACAAATCCCCCCACCTCAAATCCGAATCTGCAGCTGTGACATTTACTGTAAGCGTGTTATTTACTTTAATATATTGAGGAGAAATTATTGAAAATATCGATGGCGCATCATTAACATTATCAATCCTAAACATTATTATTTCATTCGCTGTTGAGCCTTTTGCATCAATTGCAGTGAATAAAATTGAATAATTACCAACTTGATCATTTGTTGGGGAAAAACTTATGTTTCCCATCGTTTCATTATGTGCGGTTACATTAAAAAAAGTTGAATTAGAGCTGAAAATTATTGTGTCATTATCTTCGTCATAACCTGAGACGTTTATTTTGAAGAGTATGTCTTGTGTAGCGTTTTGATTTCCAATGAAGTTTAAAACTGGTGCCATATTGTCTTGAATAATCAGGAAAAATATATGAGAGTCGGTGAGATTATAAGTATCGTTCACGGAAACTATGATACTGTAGTTCCCCACTTGAGATATAATTGCTGTGAAGTTAATCATAGCATGTGTTGAATTTATTTTTGTCATGTTGAAAAATGATGAGTTTGACCACCAAGTCAAGTTGTCTCCATAAATCAAATCCGGATCACTTGCATTTATCAGATAAGAGAAAGAAACATTCACTGTTCCTGTTTGGTTAGAAAGATTCATCATCACAGGTGCATCGGGCACATTTATTACGCTAATTGTAAATGGATTGCTGCTTGCATTTGAGTTTGAATCGTTAGCGATAAAAATGAGTGTAATATTACCGACATAATCAGGGTCAGGATAAAAACTTGCATTGGAGGAATTTATGTCTATCGAAATATTTACACCCGAATTTGATCCATATGTAAGATTAGTCCTAAAAGTGAGGTTGTCCCGATTTATGCCTGTACATTCTTGAGCATCAGGATCATAGTAATATTCAATTAATGTAAGATTATTCAACAGATTAGTATCTTCATTCCAGACAATGTTTTCGAAGGTTCCATTCAACACTGGAGGCCTGTTGCTATTGTTAATTGTAAAGTTCCAATATTGTTGAACAAAAAGTCCTCCTAAATCTGTAACTTTTGTTGTCACGTTGAACGTGCTGGCATTGCAGAAACCCGCTGTGAAATTATAGGTAATATTGACTGTTGCATTGCTTAATTCGGTTTGAAGCAATCCTCCGTCTATATACCAACTTACATTTATCGAATCACCGAATACAATATCCTCGTCGGTTGCAGTTATGTTGAAAAGTGTGGTTGCAGTTTCGTTCATGAAAACTTGAGTCGAATTCGGTTGGTAAAATGTGATGTTTGGAGGATCATTGACGTTGCTTACGTTGAAGATGATTATTGCCGCTACATAATCAACTATTGGATTGGTTCGGTTTTTTGAGATGAAGAACACGCCGGACGCATGGTAACCTACATCGCTTGCTGGAGGGGTATAGTTTATCATACCAGTTTCGTTGTGTAGGTCAAGATTGCTGAGATTTGTGGCTTCTCTTGAGTACTGAACTAATGTTTCTGTTACTGATACGTTCATGTCCCACAAGAAAGTGGTTTTTTCAGTTATGTTGAATACCCAAGCAGACGGGTCTGGGTTAAAAGAAAAACTGGCAGCAAGGACTGTTGGAATGGCAATTAGTGCGAGAATTAGGAGGATTATTTTTTTCATTGTCGTCCTCCTTTTTGCATTCTTTTCTTGCCGATGTTGTACATTGTCCAGATTGTCCTTCCGTCCCGGTGGAGAAGTTGTGCTATTTCAGAGAGCCTTAGTTTATGCTCATCAGCCAAAGTTATAACGAGCATTTGGGATGGTGAAAGGACCTCATGTGAAAAAAGTTTGAGCGGGATCCTGATTGCCGAAGGGTCGATTGGCAGTGATGCCGCATGTTTTTTGCTGGCAAGCTTGAAGCTTCCCCAGATGCTTCGGGGCGAGCGCTCTAGAATTCTCGCTATATCAGCAAGCTTCATTCCTTTTTGCTCATGGAGGAATTTGGTAACAGATTCGAGAACTGTCAGTTCCTGCACAAAAATAGAGATTGGTATTCTTAACTCATCGTTTTTGCTTATGAGTTTGATAGCGTTTTCTGGGAGTATATTGTGATTTTTCTGTAAGTCATCAAGAACCAGCTTTAGTATTTGGAGGGAATGCGAGGAATCAATCATTTCGTTAAAACGCCCCAGTAATAAGGGCTGTTCATTCCCTAAGCTTCATGCGACTTTTTGTTTATAAATGTTTCTTATTTTAATGATTTATTATAGAAATTTAGAGTATTATTCATTTCCAAGCTCTAATTGATTAAAGTAAGAAGTAATATAGATAATAATAAGATAATAAACTTAAATTTTTCCCTTATTTTAACAGTTTATCTCATAAATGTTAACGATATTAAAACTTACAAAAATACATAATTAGTGTAATACACAATAATAAGATAAATTCGACAATAAAACGGATAATTTACTTATAAAAATAACTAAAATTACTTATTCTTACCATAAGTTAATTTAACTTTTTCATTAACAGAATTAATCAATCCCTCAATATTCTTTTGCTCTTCAAGAGGCAAGACGTCGAACAATTTTTTCACTCTTCCCATTGCCCTGTTTGCTGATTGAACATTCTTTTCTTCTAGCAGTGTCTTTGCTTTGCTTACCAGCTCTTTTATTACCATAATATTCTGTGATATTATTATAGGCAAAGCCGCCTTTGCACATTCATTTACAAGTATTTCAGAGTCTTTAAGCGAAGTAAATGCATCCTCTTGCTTAACTTCAGCTTCGTATTGTATTTCCATCATGTGTTTGGAGTATGCAAGGAGGGCTTTTTGCAGTTTTGGCGGTTGAGGATGCTGTTCAGTCATCAACCCCATTAAATTAAATGAAAATGGAGTTTCCATGTCAAAATAGTGATAGAAAAAAGTTTTAATAAGATCTGAAACGTCGTCAACAATTTCTTTCGGAGGCACATTGCTTGTTCTTTTCTTAATAGTGGCAAGTTCCTGGAGAGTCTGGGCAATGACTTCTGAAAGTGTGATTCTATCCTTAATTCGTTTTTTTGCTAATAATGGAGCCAGACGCGGCCAGACATACTTGTATCCTAATGTTGAAAGCAGTAAAAGCAGAAGTAACAGGAACATTATCAGTCCAAACAGGCGTATATTTGCAAACGGATCTGGTTTCTCTAGTGTAATGCAAACTGTTTTACATTGTCCGCCGCAGTCAACTCCGAGCTCTCCCTGATTCTGTATTCCATCACTGCAGCTTGCGCATGGAGCGCAAGGGCCGCCACAGTCAAGACCAAGCTCACCCTCATTCTGGATGTTATCATAGCAAGAAGCGCATGCTGAGCAGGGTCCTCCACAGTCAACCCCAAGCTCACCTTGATTCTGTATTTTATCTTCACAGGTTGGGCATGCCTGGCATGGACCGCCACAGTCAACCCCAAGTTCTGCTTGGTTTCTGATGCTGTCATTACAAGTTGGGCGGTAGTTGCATGATATTGAGTCGTTCGGCCTTTGATAGCTGGTGTCGCACAATGCCAAGTCAATACATGCTCTCACTCTAAGGGCTGTTGGCAGACAAGGCCCGTATGGCCCGCATTCCCAATTTTCACTGCAAACATCACCAAGAGAGACACCGCCTCCTCCACCTCCACCTCCGCTACTTGTACTGCTACCTGCACTTGATATTTGGGGCTGTACAAAAAGCACGCTAAGATAGACTGGCTCAGTTCTAGCTTCTCCCCCATACCCGTCAGAGGCAGTAAATATTACTGTTCTATTTCCATAGAAGTTTGTTGCCGGTACAAATTTGACTACACCTGTCAAATTGTCTACCGTTATGTTGATGCTGCTCACTGTTGGATGTGTGAATGAGATTCTGTCGCCGTCTGTATCAATGAAGTAATCGTAAAGGCTTTCGCCAAATAGCACTGTATTCGCGTTCCATGACTGATTTGGATAATCGGCAATTTTTATTGGAGGGTTGTTTGTTATTGTCAAAATATCTGTTGCATTTCTGGATGGGAATAGCAAATTTGTCGAGTTACAAAAAACCTGCCAGGTGAAGTTACCGTTCGCATTGGTAGTATAATTAGTGATGTAGACTCCATATGTGTTATTGAATGTCATGTTGATGAAATCCGTGTAGCCTGAGGTAACGTTGACCCGGAAATAGCATTTTGCATCTCCGTCCATGATAATGCTTCCATTGCTTTTGGAATAATTGGCAAAGAAAAGAACTTTGTCTATTGCATGCCTAGTCTTGTTTCCCCCTTTCGAGTCTGTTTCATCCCATATTTGAAGCGAGGAAAGACCATAAATATTAAATGATACAAACGCGGATATAACCTGATCTAAGCATAATGTATTTGTTTCTGATAAAGTAATTATTACATTTCGAATCCCAACCCACATTACACTAGGAGTGAAAGATATTTCACCAGTAGTTGAATTTATAATGAATAGATCTGTATCATCTGAAAATGAAATAGTTGCGTTGTTTGGGTTTGTAAAGTTTGCTTCAGTATAGAATGGAACTCCTTCAGTCAGGTCGAATGACGAATTGATGGTAAGTGTTGGGAATCTTTTTATGCAAACCTGTGCTTCTCCAATATAGGCCTTTCCAGTAATTAATTGACTGTTGGTTATCTGAAGGGCTACAAAAACGTTAATCAGTGATATCAGAAAAAATATTATAGCTAGGGCAAGCAAGTTGCGCGAGGATAACAGTCCTGGCATGTAGTCGCTCTTATAAATATGCTTTATATATTCTTCGAGAACTGGATAATGATTTTTCCTTCATAACGCTTAATGAGTGCTTTTTTAGTGAATGTAAGGTAAGTATTGATTTTTTCTGTGCTATTTGGCTGAAGGATAAAATCATGTTTTGAAAATGAGATATAGGGTGAAATATCGCCGACTATCCTGATTTTTACTCTTACGGGATAATTTTTATCGTATGAAACAAAGAAGGCTCTGTCAGCAAGTACTCCAGTTGGTGTTGAGCCAAAAGATATTTGGCCAGGATCAAGGTTAAATCCCAACATTGACGCGTTCGTATGGCTAGCTGAAACATTAATTTCCTTTATTTCTTCGACAACATAAAAAGAATACAGCACTGTTGTAAAGGCGATAGAAATAATTACAAAACCAGCGAGCATTAACCAATGAAGTGGCTTAACTTTCTTTCTGATTGGCATTTTGATAGTTCTGTTTTTTTCTAAAAAAGAGCATGTATAAATTCATGCTTATTAATATTATTATGAATATTGAAGATCCGAATATGATTAGAGTGATCATTCCGTTATTATTTTTGGGTGTGGGGTTTTCAATTACAGGGGCACCTGTTATCATGAGTTCAGTAGTATACTTTGAGCTCTTCTTTCCATAATGCAGTGTAATTTCTGCGTCATAAGCGCCAGGTTCAAGATTAGTAGTATCTAGGAATCCCTCTAAAGTTCCTTTTCCCCATGGTTCAAGGGTGTCTAAAAATGGAGTTTTTGTTGACTCTTTTTTTTGTTCTCCCTTCAAAATTTTTATATCAGCATAAACATCCCTTAAGGGATTATTCCATTTGCTCTCAACAGTAATATGATATTTTTGTATCGAGCCTGAAGGAAGTGTTTGTGTCATATTCAGCAACTTTAAATCTTCCGAACCGATTCTGAAAAGTGCTTCAGCGGTTTTGTTTTGGCCATCGAATTCAAGCGTTGCCTTGACTGTATATTCGCCTGCAGGAAGTTTTTTAGGCTCGATATCCCATTGGAGGGTTTGGCCGTCAAGAGGAGCCACATTTTCTTTGTATTGTACTGGCAGTCTAAGGATTGGGTTGTTTTCAGAAAATATCTCCAAATTAACTGTTGAAAGTTTAATTGCACCTGTGCCTCTGTTCATGAATGTTACTTTAATGGGAAGTGTTTGCCCGAATTCAATATCATGAACATCTACTCCGAATCCTTCAATATATATTCCAGGATATGGCACCCTGAGCACTATTACTGCAAAGAGGCTAGTGATAACGTCCATTGACGAGCCACCGATTCCTGGCTGCTCAGAGACTCCTAAATGGATATTATGTTTGCCTGGTGTAATATCGGTGCCTAAATTGGCAGGAATTTTCACAATCACGTTAAATGATCCTGAACCTCCGTTAGGCACATTTACTTCCAGGCTTTGGTTTGGGCCTTTTCCTTCGAAATAAACGTAATTTGAAATTGGGTCTTCTGAGTATTTTTTGTTAGCAACTACTATTGAATCGGAATTTCTTTCTGGATTGCTTACAGAATATTGGATAATGTCTTCTTTTCCAGGGCTGACTTCCAGATAATAAATAGCAGGGCTTAGCCTTACTGCTTCAGCCTGGTAAATCATCAATATTAAGACTAATAATAATAACTGTGCTTGTAGTTTCATATGAAAATAAAAAAAAATGTTTTGTTTAAGTCAGTACTTCTGCTGTGAAGTTAAGTATGACTTTTCGATCCTGACCTGCAGGTATAAGGTCGAATGGTATTCCTATTTGGAGCCAAACACTCACGTTTCTATTGGCGTTGTTTCCAAAAGTTAGGTTATCACAGACCTTGTAATCAATGTTAGGAGATATTTTTTGCCATTGCTTTGTCATGGTACAGTTGCCTGATCCTGAGCTGTTTAGTATTTCGTCACACCAATCATAACCCATTCCCGCAGCGGTCATGTTGTTGACATTTTTTGTGCAACCGCCCCAAGAAGCAGTATATGACTCATTGTCTGATTTAAACGCCCAGAATGCCGCGCTTGTGCCTGATGAGCCGAGGAATTCTTGTGTTGTGTTTGGAGATCTGAGTTTTACAAGCAAATTGACATTTCCATCATTTCTAATCGTTAGGTTATCTGGAAAATTGTCGATATCTCCTGAACCATCAGTGCAAAATCCTCCTGAATTGGTGGAATTACTTGATACATTGCTCCTACCTAATTGAGGAATTGTGCATGTTTGAAAATCAATAAGATTTTCGTTGTTAGGGTCCTGGTGGATTGACATTGCAATAACATTTGAAATGCTTACATTAGATCTGCCTTGGGAGAAGTTGGATACTGCAAACCCTGTGAATCCGGATCCACCGAGTTGCTGAATTCTTCCGAGCCTGTCAAGGCTAATAAATAGCCCACCAAGCGAGACTACGATCGCAGCTACCAATAGTAGCGCCAGAGTTTTATTTGATATGTCAGCCATTCTGTTCCTCCGAAGGATTTTTTATGGTTAATGAAGCGTATCCGACCGCTTTAGCTTGTTTTTTTTCGAATGGGCCCTCTCCAGGTCTTACAATTGATAAGACTGCTTGGCCCATGTTATTATTTGAAACTGTATCTTCTTGTGGTGGTTGGAATGCAGGGTACTGGATATTATCAGTCGCCCTCAGCACGATCCATGTCCCAGCTGCTGAAACAAATATTGTGAGCACTAATAGCATGAGTATCGCATTCTTAGAGATATCTTCTTGCGGTTCAGGTTCGATAAGATTAGGAGGAATACTTCCAGAACTCAGGTCTTCGAGTGGGTCTCTTTCGGTCTCCATGTTTCTTGAAGAGTTCTTTGTAAATCCAATATATAAAGTTTGCTATATATAAGTATCAATAGTTAGTAATTGGTTCGTGACAAGTTTCGAATGTATTTTGTTTAAAATCTTTGAGCTAAATGAAAGATTCACCTAATCCTTCCATCAGTTTGATCGCATTCTGAATATTTCCTAATGGAAGCTTTTCAATAGAAAAGACTCCTTTAAACGAGTCTTTGAAATTTTCGCTTTTAAAATGAGCTAATAGGTTCTTGATGTTTATTTTGATTTCCTCCTGGTTTCCACTATTCATGAATTTTCCTACGCTCTTAAAATCAATATTTTCGCTTAAAGCAGCAATATCCCTGGCATCGGTCAGCCTTGCTGCATGTATCTTCATAGCTATCAAAAGCTCTTTTATTGGGATTCTTGCTTCTGTTTCCTTTTCTATTCCAATAATTTTTTTTATGATTGAATTTTCATACAAAGTTTTAAAGCTTATTGAGGCATTAGTCTGTCTGCTTGCGACACTTCCTATCATCAAATCGACAGATACTGGCAGTTTAGTTTTCTTTGCATAGCTCTCGAATTCACCCTTGTAAATATCTTCCAAGTCCCTTCTTTTTGTCAGCTTGAAATTTTTTGATTTCAAAAGATTCCTGAAAGAATCTAAATCAGCCAGATCTATGCAAATGTCAGCATCAACAGAGAATCTGCGCATATATGCAGAAACTGCATAACCGCCCACAAGGACATATTTCATGCCGGATTTATTGATTGCATCGATTATGCCTATTATTTCATTTTCCCGCTCGATAAATGAGTTTAGCATTTAATCCGCATATTTCGCATTAATTTTCAAATCATACATTTGGTCCAGCATTTCCAATGCCGGCTCGAAATTAAATACGTATTTTTTTGCCCACTCCACAGTTTTTGCCAAAGGCATTACAGGATTGCCTTCGCAATATTGCTTTTCAATGGACTTAACTGCTGAAATAATGAAGTAGATTCCTCTTTTTCTCTCATTTTTGAAAGTATATACTATGCCGAAGCGCCCAAAAAAATTTTGCCATTCTTCCTTGTTTTCTTTTAAAATTTCTATGAATATGGGATAAGACTCTTTGCTTCTGCCTATGTTATATCCTCCTTGCGTCCAGACAAAAACAGCATCTGTTTTGGCAAATATGTAATCCAATCCAGACAAATTCGGCAACAAGTAGGCATCACTTAAGCTCAAATTATTTTTTAACAAGTATTCTGACATATTAGCAAATAATTTGAACAATTCATGCGACTTGTTGACAACAATCTCTTGTTTATTCCTTTTTATTACTCCTGTTTTTTCCAAGTCTATTGCCCATTTGTAAGTCCAGCCATAAGACTCTTTTATCTTGACAGAGATTTGCCTAATCGAATCACTGTCTCTTGCCGCAATCAAGATTTTGGCTGTGTAAGGGTTTATCAAGTCTAACATAGTTATCAGTATAATGATAAGTAATATATAAATTCTTTGTTTTATTAGGTGTAAGTTTCAATAGAAAAAACTACTCAAAACGGTTTCTCCAGAGTCATCAATCAATCGTGTTATTTCTTCAATTGCCCTATTGTCCGCCTTAAATAAATGAATAACCCTATATTGATTGCCACTAAAATTCCAACAACAAGGAAGATTATTGATATCATGGAAGCGGTGCTTGCAGTTGTTGAGCCTGCTTTTTCTTCAATTGCCTTGCCTGAAAAAAGCTCTGATTCTATTCTGTCTGGCATGACATTCAGCTTGTAAGTTTTTTCAGTTCTTTTGTCAGCATAGACAACCGCTATATTCGCTGAATAAGTTCCTGAAGGCAGCCCTTGTGTATCCCAGTAAACGTTAAGTGTGTCTGTGGATTGCCCCTTCATGTCAATTGGCGCACTTTTTGATTCTGACACTATTGTTCCTTTGTCATTGTAAACAGTGATTGACGCGTATACGTTTTCTATGTTAGAATTCCACTTGTTCTTGACTGTGAGGATGATTTTAGCAATTCCTCCAAGCTTGAAGTCCTTGACATTCAATGATAACAGCTCTATCAATAGGTTTCCAACTGAAAATGTTTTTTTGATGTCGAATGTTTTTTCATCATAAGTTACTGTTGCATCTGCTTGATACACTCCAGGTCCAACATTTGCCTGCCAGCTCGTTATCAACTCCTCTGACGATTTTGCCTTTACTGGCTTTTTCGGGGTTTGCACAGTTGCTATATTGTCATAAGTCGGGCTTTGAATATCAATAATTCCTTGTGCTGAATTAATGTCAATCGATCCTAAATTGGATACCGGTAGTATGAATGTCACTGATTCGTTGACATTTGCTTCCGTGACATCAAGCCTGCCTTCGGCATATAATCCAGGGTAAGGCACCATTACCCTTATTTTTGTTGCAAGTGTAATAGAAGTCCCAACATACGTCCCTAGGTCAACATTCTGCTGGGGCACTCCGACCACGACTATTTCGCCTTCATGGGTTCCGGGCTTGTCAAATGATGAGGGCAGCTGTATTGTGTAACTGAATTCTTTTTCTGATTCTTTTTCTGACAAGTCCACAACAAAATCTTTTAGCTTGATATAATCGGCAAGCTCTCCTCTTGCTGAAATAGCAAGCTTCATCCCTTGGTTTTCCCCTTTTATTACTGTGAATGAGCCTTCAATTGCTTTTCCTGGTTCAAAATCAAAGATTTTTCTTGTAGGAGTTATCTCTAATGCGTATGCTGACCCAGCCAGCATTAATAACATGGCTGCAATAATTATTACCCTAGCCTTCATGCTCTTTTGCCTCGACTTTTTCAGGGAATATTTTTGGTAAAAGCCTATTTTTTCCAACAGGAACTATTATTGCAGAGGTTACTCCTTGCACTGATTTTGCTGCGTCAATTATGACGTTGAGGTCGACATTGCCAGTATTTTTCAGAAGCGTCCCTATGTCTGATTTTTCAACATCAAGCGCTGCCTTTCCTTGAATTGTGAACTGCCAAGGGCCATACTCATTTTTTCCAGAAAGCTTCCAATAATAAGTTCTAAGCTTTAGCTGCTCATCCATAATTATGGTGTTGGTTTTTGAAACGTACAATCTAGTTGGGCTTGTAAATGATGGATTGTCATCAATTACAAATTCTTCCGCGACTCCGGTCCATCTGAATATAGGCTTTATTTCAAATATTGTCGAATTGATTTGCGGGGATATAGGAAGGACAGGCACAGAATTCCTCGGAAAGATTAGGATAAATGCAAAAAATATTGCAATGATTGCCATGCCAATTTTTATTGCTCCGTTCATCTTGTTCTTTCCGCCAGGAAGTTCACTATAGTTTCCTTGTTACCATCAATCTCCGAGATTGGCACTTCAATCTTCAAGTCTACTTCAGCCCAATCATGATAATCATTGTACTGAAAGTCCCGAAGCGACATGGAGCCGCTCAATAAGGGCATGAATTGGAATGAAGTATTAGACAATGAGAAATTGAATGAATCATTTCGTGTTGATGCATTCGCTACCCTGTATTGATAATAAGAAGAGTTATAATTTATCAATGCCCATAATTGTGTGGCGTTGATTGTTATATTTACATAAACGTTGCCTGAATTTTCAAGCACGAATGGATAAGGTTTTTTGTCAGTCGTGTCGTTAATGTCTCCACCCGTCATGGTGCCAAATTGTATCGTATCATTGACGACGATAATGCCCATGAGGCCGACAACAGAGACATTATAGAAATCTGACCATCCACTATAGAAATCGCCATCAAAAGCCCTGACAGACCAATTGTAGTAATAATTTTCGTCCCTCAGGCATTGAAGCTCATAAGTTTCATTGAGCACAAAATAATTGTTAGTTATGTTCGTTATGTTGGAGTATTGCTGTGTTGTGCACTCTCCGCCAAGCCCGCCGAATTTCGTGAAGTTCATCTCATACCTAAGCACATCAGAGTCAGGATCGTGATAAGTCCAGTTGAACATGGGCGTCCTGTTGAATGAGAAATTCCTGTTTTCAGGATAATTGGGCGAAGGTATTTGCGGCGGCGTGCTTTTCATGGTAAACCAGAAAATTTCTGATTGGTTCTTATTGCCAGATGTATCATTGAAGAAGACCATCCATCCTATTTTTGCCCTGTTGGTTGCATTGACTGTTTTGTTAACCATTAACAGGTAAGAGGTTCCTGATATGCTTCCGTTCGTGCTGTTCTCCCATGCTCCCGAATGATTCCATGAGAAGATGTACCATGACAGCCCTATGCCATCTGTCATAGTAATATTCATATGTATGCTATCATTTATTTTTGGCCAAGTTGCAGTTTCATTTGTTCCGTTGTTAGCAGAATTCGGCGCTGTGAAATCTTTTGTCAACGGAAGATAATCTATGTTATTTGCTGAAAGTGTGAAGCTCGAATCACATATTCCGTCGCCACCGCCATCTGTGCACGTCTGTGAGAACCCACCCCCTGACTTGTTTACATAATAATTTCCTCCAAGATTAACTCCACCAATGATATTGGTGCTCGATTGGAAA
>JBBSVZ010000079.1:0-5469 GCA_038046545.1 Nanobdellota archaeon
TGCAGAACTAGCCATGGGCGCAATTGCAACCAGTGATATCAGCGTTTTCAATGAAGATATTGTGAGTGAGCTTGATATTTCGCGTGATGAGATTGAGCTTGTCATGGAAAAAGAAAAACGTGAATTGGAACGCCGTGAAAAAGTTTATCGCGGCAACCATCCTTTTCCCGCGCTGAAAAATCAAATCATCATTTTGACAGATGATGGCATTGCTTTCCTCATATGAGTATAGCCTGGAATCCTGATTTTGCCATTTTTTCTGATTTGCTTTTTTAGCGAAACCTTAAGGCGCTTTGTTTCATCAAGTATTTCGTTAAGCTCCTTCCTGACAAACAGTCTTATTGCGGTAAGAGATTGATCGTTCCTGCTTCTTCCGGTGTGTATCTTCTTGCCGACATTGCCGAGTTTTTTCGTGAGGTAATTCTCAATTGCGGTATGGCAATCCTCGTCTTGTTGTGTAAGAATAATTTTCCCAGTTCGGTGAAGTTGTTCAAATCTGTCAAGCTCCTTGCAGAGTTGTTTGCTTTCTTTCGCTGTGAGGATTCCGATTCTTGAGAGCATATGAGCATGTGCCTTGCTCGCGTCAACATCGTAAGGAACAAGATAATTATCAATAAGAAAATCGCTTCCGACAGTAAACTTCTCGATTTCATTATCCAACTTGGCTTTTTTTTGCCATAGCTTCGTCATTGGTCACTTCCTTTTAATTAGCCGACTGGCAGATGCTTTCAATCGCAAGACATTTAATTTTATGAAACCGTCAGCGTCCTTTTGGTTGTAGCCGCCATGCTTGTCCATTGACGCGATATTCGGGTTATAAAGCGATTCATTTGAGCTGCGGCCTTCGATAACTACATTGCCTTTGAAAAGCTTGAGATTAACTTTGCCTGTGACGTATTCTTGTGCTTTGTTCATAAAAGCGTTTAGCAATTCAAATTCCGGGCTGTACCATAAACCGTTGTAAATAAGCGAAGCGTACTTTGGAGACAGCGAATCGCGTAAAAGCTTGACTTCCCTATCCATGGTAAGTCCTTCTATGTCGAGGTGCGCTGCCATCAAAACCGTGCCTGCAGGAGTCTCGTAAACGCCGCGCGATTTCATGCCAACAAAACGATTCTCGACCAAGTCAACCCTGCCGATACCGTGTAATCCTGCAAGTTCATTAAGATAAGTGAACAGCTCCAGTGAATCTGTAAATTTTTTCTTGTCGTGCGTGAGGGAAACTGGAATGCCGTCCTTGAACTCAACACAAATCTTTGCAGGTTCATCAGGCGTGTCCTCCAGCGCCTTTGTTTTCTCAAACATTTCCTTATTCGGCATTAAATAAGGGTCTTCAAGCTGGCCGGCTTCGAAACTCGTGTGCATGATGTTATCGTCAATACTGTAAGGCTTTGAAACTGATGCCTTGACAGGAATTTTGTGTTTTATGGCGTAAGCGATAAGGTCTTTTCTGCCTTCAAAATCGCGTAGAAACTCGTCATCTCTCCACGGACTAATAATCTCGACATCAGACATTAACATCTGATAAGTCACTTCGAAGCGCACTTGGTCATTGCCTTTGCCTGTCGCTCCATGCGCCACGATGTTTGTCTTTTCCTTGCGCGCGATTTCAATCTGTCCTTTTGCGATGAGCGGCCGTGCGAGTGAGGTTCCTAAAAGGTATTTTCCTTCATAGACTGCGTTTGCCTTGATGGCAGTAAATATGCAATCAGAAACAAATTCCTTTTTCAAATCGACAACATAAACTTTTTTGGCTCCAATGGCTAGCGCTTTCTTGCGTGCTGCAGAGAAATCTTCTTTCTGACCAATGTCTGCAATGTATGCCACAACATCATAGTCTTTCTCAATAAGCCATTTGAGGATGACTGAAGTATCAAGACCTCCTGAATATGCCAACACGATTTTTTTCTTCACAGTTCATACCCCCTGCTTAAGCTACACCCAGCAGCTTTAAAAGGATTGCTTTTTGGATATGCATCCTATTCTCACTCTGGTCGAACACGACAGACTGCGGTCCGTCAATGACTTCATCAGTTATCTCATGGCCGCGATGCGCTGGAAGGCAGTGCATAACGATAGCGTTTTTCGGAACAAGCATTTTGTTAACTTGGTAAGTAGTAAAAACTTTGAGGCGTTTCTTAGTTTCTGCTTCCTGCCCAAGTGACACCCAAGTGTCAGTGTAAATTACGTCTGCTCCTTTTGCTGCTTTTTTGGGGTCGTTAGACTGTTCAAGAGCAGAGCCCGCGTTTTTGCAGATTCCCTTATCAGGTTCATAGCCCTTAGGTGTTGCAACAGCTATTTTTATTCCGAGTTTTAAGCAGGCAAGGATTAGAGAATTGCAGACGTTGTTTCCATCACCAATGAACGAGATTTTTAGTTTTTTCAGCGATCCTTTATGTTCCTTGATTGTAAGCAGGTCACCGAGAATCTGACAGGGATGCTCGCGATCAGATAGTCCATTGATTACCGGAACGCCCGCGACACTAGCAATCTTCTCAATGTCCGCGTGAGAATATACTCTCGCCATTATTGCATCTGCATACCTGCCGATGCAACGAACCTCATCAAGCAGATCGCCCACCTGAAAGTTACTTGTTTTCCAGTCCAAAAAAACGGCGTGGCCTCCCAACTGCGTCATTGCTATTTCAAAACTAAGGCGCGTCCTTGTTGAAGTCTTTTGGAAAATCATTACGAGGCTTTTTCCCTGCAGGAAATTAGCGTATTGTTTCGGGTCCTTCTTGACTTTTTCTGCCAAGGAAATTAACTCGAGAATTTCATCTGATTCAAGTTTTTCGATTCCTATGATATGCTTTACCTTAACTTGGCGGGGGCTTTTGAACTGCAATTTGGATTTGGTTGCCATGCACAGAGGGAAGCAAAGCCTGCTTTTAAGTTTGACGACCTAAAAGAAACAAAATCGGACAATTTTGTCCGAAAAAAAACAATACGATTTTTTGGGATATTATATAGTCGCCGCGAAACGAATAATGAATATTGAGATTTAAAGGTACTTAACTAAAGCAATTTCGTTGCAATGGTCATAAATCGGGCAGACCGCGCAATCTTTTGATTCTTTCTCAAGTGGTCTATCTGAGCTCTCAAAACCTAACTTTTTAAAGAAAGGAATTGAGTCAGGATGACTTAATGTATAAATCCTATCAATCCCTTTTTCTTTAGTGTCATTTAAAACTGCCATCACGACATCTTGGCCATAACCGTTGCTTGAAAATTTTCGGTGTGTTGCAACTGACCTCAGTTCTGCAATTCCATTGTATTCTTGCCTTGAAGCAACAGCTACTATACCGGGCCATATAGGGAGTTCAGCAACATAGAATACTCCTTCCTCTCTGATTACATTAGCAATCCCTCTTAAATTCAATGGAATCAGCCGTCCTTCAATTTTGCCTTCAACATCCCGGAATCCATAGCCTTTAGTGATGTCATGAATTTTCCAAGTGTCATCTATAGTTGCTTTTCTGACTACATGGTCCTCGCCACCATTACTTTTTTCTACAGTATCTTCTAAGTTCACCATTTAATCAAGTGTATTAATTCTATTTTTAAGGTTGATGACCTAAGGGAAACAATTCAGAACAATAATGTCCGAAATAAGACTTATATACTCGAACTGATTACTACCTGTTATGAATGTCACAAAGACAGCGGAAAAGTACATCGAGTCCCACCCAAGCATAAAGGATTGCGTGAAGAAAGACCTCGTCAACTATTCCCAGCTTTCCCGAGCAATAATAAAGGATACTCTTTTGAAAAACAGGGATTTTGATGCTGTCCTGATAGCATGCAGGCGTTATTTCGGGAAACTTGCAGAATACACCCCTCAAGAAGACAAAATCATCTCATTGTTAAAAAAGAGCGATGTGGAAGTGAAGAATAAGATCTCTGTGGTGATAATTGACAAAACAGCATTCTCTGAGGACTTGATAGATGTTGAACGGGTTGCGAAGAAGCAAAAAAGTGTTTATTATGCTGTTGAAGGCACTGAAGTTATTACTTTGGTTGTTTCGTCAAAATTGATGCCTGAAATAAATAAGCGGTTCAAACGGACAATCATTCAAACAAATGATAATCTTGCACTTGTTTTAATCCGCAGCTCAGAGGAAATTGAAGAGACGATTGGGTCGTTTGCATACCTTACTTCGCTCCTTAGTTTCAACAATATAAACATAGTCGAGACACTTGGCTGCTGGAACGAAACTATTTTTGTAGTCAAGGAAAATGATATTGCAGGAGTTATGAAGGCACTTTCCTTTTAGCCAATTAGCGATATGTCATACTGAAGGTCTCTCAATATTTCGTAATCAGCAGACATTTCCATTGCATACTTCTTAAAATCGAATAATTCTGTGAAGCCTTCAAAACGCAATTTAACAGCATGGCCACGATAGTTTCCAGTAATAACAGGGAGATCCAGTGTTTTATAGTCTTTGCTGTCCATTAACATCAATGCGTGAGTCATATTCCTAATTGGAATACTATGAACCATATTTGTTGGATCATCATACCAAGACGCTGACACAATAGTTATACCCGAGCTTTTGAGCATGTTTTCTGTTGCACGCAAGTGTGCAGTTGTTGCATCAAAATAGAGTCCGACATATTCATCAATGTGGTAAAACTCTTCCTCTTCAACCCCCGTTGAGATTAATTTTTTTGAAAGGCGCTCTAATTGTTTTTGCATACCTAATACTTCTTGTGGCAGCCTGAAAGCATAAAGCCTTTCTTTGATTATCATCTCAGGGAACAGCTCGATTAAGGGTTTCAAATCAGCGCCATCGGTCAATGAGCGTTTAGAGCCTAGCTTAATCAACCTTTGATCAATACATTCTTCTTCACCTAACTCATCTTGTTCGTTTGATCCAAAATAGCTGATAAAAATTCTAACCTTATCTGCACCTATTTCTACAGGAGGTGAAATTCGAGCGTCGAAAAAAGGATGCAATGTGCTATTTCGGGTAACCATCATAGTAAGTTCTTCGAAGTTGAGCGGATGATTTGATATTTTTGACTCTGTATAGAAATCCCTAACGTTTTCTGCTGCAAGGATTCTAAGAGGTCTTAAGTGATTAAATGCATAATTATATACGATTCTTCCTAATCTGTTTCCATCAAGTATTGATCCAAATTCCTCTTGAGAAATTGTTTGGTGGATTATTGTTGCCAAATCGGTTTGGCCAAGATATCTGTCATAGACTGTGATGTTGGCCCAGTGCAAATCCAAGTTACCAAAATCTTCCCAAACTATCTTGTCGGTTGGCGCCATATACTGTTCTAATCTTGCTATCTCAGAATAAAGTTCAGTTTCATCGAAATACCCTGGAATTTTTTCAGGATCAAGTATTCCTGCTTCTTGTACCAAAACCGCTTTTGCCAATTTTCCCCAATTACCCTTTCATTACAGCTATTGGAACTAATCTTGCTATCATTTTACAAATGCCAACTTGATCAGAA
>JBBSVZ010000080.1:0-5011 GCA_038046545.1 Nanobdellota archaeon
GGGGGGGGTGGCGGCGGAGGATTTGCTCTGCCCGCGAACGCAACCACCACCCAGGGAACAACCCCCGGCGCTGAAATCCCCCAGGGGGCAAGCGGACCAGAAATCCCTATTGCCCCAACAGGCGCTGAAACTATAGAACCGCCTGGAGAAGACCCAGTTCCTGCATCTGACGACCAGGAACCTGAAACTCAAGCTAAAAAAGGGATTGCCGGAGGCCTCTGGCTAGTAGCTGGTGTTATGGCCATTATAATTCTGGCTGTGCTTGGATATAACAGATTAAGGAAACAGCAAAAACCGTTGGCTTAAGCGAATAATTCTTTGCTCACGATTCCGTAAAATCTTCTTCTTTGAAAGCATTTTTTCAGAAATCATCCGGCATCCTCGAAATTCTTCCGATTTTTCTTCAGAAACGCATATTAAGAAAAGCAAGCTAGAAAATAACGCACCAGGGAAGCTGTGCCTGGTTCAGCACCTCGTCTGAGCAACGAGGACCTGAAAAGGTATCCCGGTTCAAAAGGTTTTCGCTCAAAAATCTGAAACGCACAAAAACTCAAAGTTTTTGGCGCGCCGGCAACTTTGTTTCCGTGCGTTCCAGGCCTTGGCGTGTCTTTTCAAGTCAATAATCCTAATCAGCTAGAATCAATTAAGCATAAAAAGTTGTGCTTCCAGTGTTAATGTTTGATGCAACTGGCTCCAATCTTTTTTCAAGGCAAGGAATGTAGCTGCCTTCCTGCGCGCCATTTGAGTCAAAGAAAAGTGCGTTCTGAAACGGGCTGGGTTCGCCAAGAGTGTAAAGGCCGACGGCCTGCCTTGCTGCAAACGAGATGTACCCGCCTTTCAGCTCGAGCAGCGGGTCAAAGCCAGGATTCAACTCGTTAGATTTGACTTCCTGGAAAACTCCCGGTGACTGCGAAACAGGAGAGAACTGCCTGGGTGCATTAACGACATCTCGAATAGTTTTTTCATTAAAGCAATCGCTCTCAGCCCTGTTTGTAACCACATAAACTACGCCAAGCATTGCACCAACCCTGTCGATTGGGTCTTCAACAGACCCGTCTGGCAAGTATTTGACTCCGCCGTCCCCGATTTCAAATCCGGAAATAAGATACAGTATTTTCTGATCAAGTTCTGTGAGGGGATTCACAAATTCAGGCTTTGATACTCGGGACTGACGGAGAAAACGATCCAATTCTGGTGAGTCTGTATCTTCCCGTCTGGCATAGCGGGAAGCTTTGAGTAAAGCAATGTCATCATCAGCGAGAGCAAGTGGTTGTTTATTGCCTTCAGAATAAAGTGTATCTGAGATTTTCGCTGAAACTGCTAGCAAGGGAAGAGAAAGCGCAAGTTTCAGGAATCTTCTTCTGGTTGTTTGGTCCATCAAGAAAAGGGAACCCTTTGCAGTTTAACAACTTGATACTTAAAAGGAAAATGTGGGTCTATGGCCTGGCTGTAGTAAGTAAACTACGTAGAAACTTAAAATCAAATTCTCCCCCAAGAACTCGTTTGCTTGTCAGCCCAGTTTCTTGCATCCTTCCAATATAGGTTTCGTCGATCGCTAGGGGTTGCAAACCATAATATCTTCCTGAATTCGTTATTCGGTCTGAGACTGAAGGTTCTACGGCGTGTATTTCTATGCCAAGCATTGCAACAGGAGATTGATGTTTCAAAGCGAGTTCATGCATTTGTATTTGACCAGCTAATCCTCTTAGGAGATAATCTGGTTGATCTTGGTGTCTGCCCTGTTGAAATCGTGGATCTGCACAAACTCTAAAATGGGCTCTTGTGCTGGCTTCGAATTCTTTATCGGACCAGACTCTAGACGAATAAAGTACGTTTCCATCAGGCACGAGAGATTCGATTATCGATCTAAGCGGGGCATCAGGCTCATGAAATAGATCGTAAAATTCTTTCTGCTGGCCAGGCTGTCCAAACCTGTACAGGTATAGCTGTTCCATAGCGAACGGTGACGGAGCTATATTTTTAAATCTTTCTTTATTGTTGCTACTAAATAATTAGTAATAAACTGATGTGTTCAGGGGGATGGTCGTAGGAGCTATTTTCCTTTTCCAGCCAGTTTCAGTTCTTTGGCATGAATTGCCAGAAGTGTCTTAATAGCAACGTCAGGATTCAAAGAAATCGAATCAATTCCGCATTCAACCAAGAATTCAGCGAATTCAGGATAATCTGATGGCGCCTGTCCGCAGATTCCTATCTTCTTCCCTTTTTTCTTTGCTGCAGCAATAACTTTTGCCACTAAAGATTTCACAGCTTCGTTTCTCTCGTCAAATATGCGGGAAACAAGTTGAGAATCTCTATCAACTGCGAGAGTAAATTGCGTCAGGTCATTTGAACCGATAGAAAATCCATCAAATACGTCAGCGAACTGTTCAGCCAGTATAACATTAGCAGGAACCTCGCACATGACATAAACTTCCAAGCCTTCATCGTGCTGCTTTAGCCCTGATTTCTGCATCTCTTTCATGACTTTTTGCGCTTCATCAATAGTCCTGCACATGGGAATCATGACCTTGACGTTTGTCAAGCCCATTTGCTTTCGAACTCGCAATATTGCTTTGCATTCCAAAGCAAATGCATCCCTGAAGTTTGGATCGTAATAACGTGAAGCGCCTCTCCAGCCGATCATTGGGTTGTCTTCTTTTGGCTCGAAAACAGTGCCGCCGATTAGACCGGCATATTCATTAGTCTTGAAGTCGGATAATCTCAAAATCACATCTTTCGGGTAAAAAGCAGCGCCAATCATTGCAATGCCTTCAGCTAATTTATCAACATAAAAATCGGCTTTAATCTTATAACCTGAAGTGCGCTTAATTATTTCTTTGCGCGCATGCGCATCAGTGACTTTATCAAAATGCAAAAGGGCCATCGGATGCACTCCGATGTAATTGTTTATTATGAACTCCTCGCGTGCTAGCCCAACACCTTCATTTGGCAGCATGCTGAGCTGGAATGCCTGCCTTGGCTCGCCTACATTAAGCATAATTTTAGTTTTTGTTTTTGGAATTGATTTAAGGTCGATTTTTTTAATTTCAAATGGAACAATTCCTTCGTAAACATTTCCAGCGCCGCCTTCTGCGCAAGAAACCGTTACTTTCTGCCCGCTCTTGATCAGTTCAGTGCCATTATTTGTGCCAACAACACAGGGAACTCCAAGTTCGCGGGAAACAATTGCTGCATGGCAGCTTCTTCCGCCCCTATTTGTAACGATAGCAGATGCTATCTTCATTATTGGAACCCAGTCAGGGTCTGTCATGTCAGTGACGAGGACTTCACCTTTGATGAATTTCTTCATATCCTTTACGTCTTTTATGACTCTTGTCGGACCCTGACCAATCTTTTCACCTATCGCCGAACCGGAGACTATGAGTTTTCCCTTCTTAGTCATTGAATACTTTTCGAGGAAGCGCTTGTCTTTTGTGCTCTGCACAGTTTCAGGTCTTGCCTGTACTATGAACAATTTGCCAGTGATTCCATCCTTTGCCCATTCCATGTCCATAGGCCGGAATTTGCCTGCCTTCTTCGAATAGTGATCCTCTATAATTATCGCCCATTTCGCTAATGTTAGAATTTCGCTGTCCTTTAGTGCGTACTTTTCACGTTCGTGCGCATTGACTTCTATGTTTTTTGTTGGGCGGCTGCCATCATGAGTGTAAATCATCTTGATGGATTTTTCACCGACAGTCTTTGAAAGGATAGGATTGAAACCTTTGGCAAGGGTTGGCTTGAACACAACATATTCGTCTGGGTTAACTGCTCCCTGGACCACATTCTCTCCAAGGCCGTATGCTGCAGAAATTTCTACAACATCTTTGAAGCCAGACTCAGTATCAATTGAAAACATTACTCCTGAACATGCCTTGTCTGACCTGACCATTTTTTGCACGCCAATCGAAAGATAAACTGAGAATTGAGAAAATCCTTTGTCAGCCCGATAGACAATGGCCCGATTAGTAAAAAGTGAGGCAAAACATTTCTTGCAAGCTTCAAGCAGCTCATGCTCTCCTCTTATGTTGAGGAAAGTTTCCTGCTGCCCAGCAAAGCTTGCGTCTGGCAGGTCTTCTGCAGTTGCCGAGCTTCTTACTGCAACATCTGTGTTCGCATTATATTGTTTACAGAGTAACGCATAAGCTCCCCTGATTTCTGATTTTAGATCCTCAGGAAATTCTGCCTGGCGAATTATGTCCCTTGCTCTTTTTCCTTTAAGTTGCAACTGTTCAATATCTTTAATATTTAGGTCTTTTAGCTCAGCCTCGATTTTGTGCTTTAGCCCTGCACTTTCGATGAAATGCCTGTATGCTGTGGCTGTGATTGCAAAACCATTTGGAATGCTTACACCTTTCGGGGTTAGGTGCTTGTACATCTCGCCAAGAGAGGCATTTTTTCCGCCCACGAGTGGAACATCTTCAATGCCAAGTTGCTCAAACCAAAGAATGCGCGCTGTTTTTCTATCCATTTTGCTAGGAATGAATAGGTTTACCTATTTAAATATGTTAGCTTAACAATAGTTACTTTTTCCCATAAATATGAGAAATTACTTGCTCAATGGTTGGATCGGTAATGGTGATGTCAAGGAGTTCATAAGCATTTACGAGCTTTCTAGTTGCATCGTGAACTTTTCCAATAGGCACTCTCAGTTCAATTTCAGCACCATTTTGCCGATGTATTTTCATGCCTTTCATGGGGAGCTTGAATTTCGAAGGGCTTTCTAACATAAGCTTGATGTTTTTTTCCTTAATGTAATGCTTCTTTAGCTTGTCAAGCGGTCCATCATAAGCAATAGCGCCTTTATCGAGGATAATGACTCTTTTGCATAGACGGTCGATGTCCTGCAAATCATGGGTTGTAAGGATAAAAGTTATTCCTTCCTTCTTGTTGACTTCGGATATAAAATCTCGTATTTTTTCTTTCACGATTATGTCAAGCCCTATTGTCGGCTCGTCCAAAAAAACCAGCCGAGGGCCATGGAGCAGAGCAGCAATGAGCTCACATTTCA
>JBBSVZ010000081.1:0-1226 GCA_038046545.1 Nanobdellota archaeon
CTTGAGCGCTTTCAGTCCTACACGAGAGACGATTGAGAGGATGAAATTCCACAACATTTCTGACTACATTATGAAGCCGTTCAAAAAAGCAGAGCTTATCGAACGGGTAAGCAAGATACTTGAATAGATTAAACGAAAATCAGGATATTAAACCTCCTGCAGCATTCAATAAATCTTGGCAACGGCATTATTATTCCTTCAGTTTTTGCCTGCCTTCTCATCCTGTTTTTTTAGGCTGTCAAGCCTTTCCTTTATCTTGCTGTTTTCCTCGATTACCTTCCCAAGCTCCATGTCCTTCTGCAAATGTATCCGCAGAGTGTAAAGCTCATCAAGAGTTTCTACTAGCTCCTTATTTTTATTCTCCTGCCCGAGAGTCTTTTCAGCAACTATTTTATTCAAGTCATCTATGCTCATCGTCGATTTTTGCAGTTTTTCTGCCATCGAATTTATGGTTTCCCTAACCTCCCTGAACTCGTCATCCATCTTTGTGTCCGCGCGGTAGCCCAGATTGCCTTTCCCTATCTCATCCAATTCATGTTTCAGCTGAGTTATGCGATTTGAAAGAAAATGAATGAAAAAAAAAGCCAGAACTGATGAACAGATTATCAAGAGGGAAGTCATCACCAGAATCAAGCCCCATAAGTCTGTCTGGGCTTTTTTTATCCGCTCGTTTGTCGCATCCAGTTTCATATATGTTTCAATTACCCCTGCTGTCTTGCTTGAGCCCTCAAACGTGATTGGCACATACATCTCCAGAAGTTGCTTGTAACCTTTTTCGTTTACGTTTTCCGGCTTTTCAGGTGGCTTGATTTCAGCCTCTATTTCCCCTTCGAGCGCTTCAAGATATTCCCCGTTGTTTGGGATGATTTTCCCGACAATGCTAGGGTCGTCAGAAAAAATAATCCTTGAATCCCTGTCCCACACAACTATCTTGATTATGTCTTCGGTGTCGATTTCCTTAAAATATACGGAAAAAACAGTTTTGACTTTTTCGTAATCCTGCTCCTTGAATAAGTCTTCGCTGAGATGTTGGCTTGCTTGCGTTTTTATAAAAGTTGCAACAACAGTTTTGGTGCTATCTAGCATATTTTCTTCCAGTTTCGCCGAGAACAGGACTCCAATTGCTATTCCTTGCGAAACAACAAGAAAAAGGATTACCACAAATCCTAAAATGAGCTTAGACCTGATTTTCATATTGTGCCTCTTTTATTATTCTGATTTTCTAT
>JBBSVZ010000082.1:0-14112 GCA_038046545.1 Nanobdellota archaeon
TAACTTGATTTTTTATGCGGTGATTATCCCATACCAAAGATAAAGCAGCCTGTCAACTGACCTGATCAGCTCTCTCCCCCCACCCTGAATAGTTATACAATTTCCATTTAGTGAAATCATGGTTGGAGTTTTGTAAGACAGATAAATTATCGGAACAGACTTGTTTTGCTCGCAGGTTATTATGGGCAAGTTTTCGCAGCCTGATGCATTTTTAGTGCAGGAAGGTTTCAATGAATAATTGAGGCCTCGAGCAAGATTTAGGCTAAGCTCTCCTGCTGCAAGTGTCAGATTCTGAAGGCCACTTGGCGCTGGATCGAAAGTGATGTAAACTTCACCTGTGAAAAAAGAGTTATCAATTTGCCCTTCGACTGGAATGTCAAGCGTCTCATTCGGCAGATACCTGAATTGAAGGTTGTATATTTTATCCTTGTTCTGCCATTGCGTAAGCCAGAAATTATTCTGGTCCCTGATGAAAGGGAAATTATTGTAAGTGATAGCATTAGGATTTTTAGCTGGTGGCCCTTTTCTAAGGATATATGCTGCAGTAACCATTCCGCCTATTATTCCGATAAAAACAAGTACTGAAATAATTTTGAAAATTGTGTCTTCATCCATTTTTTCACGTCAGAATTCCAAATAATCCATAAACTAACCTATCCCGAAGCTCATTATATGCAGCAGAATTCTCAGCCTGTAAAACAAGGCAGTTATTCTCATAAGTAGCATTTGTCTGATTAGCGTCCTCAAATATCATAACAGGGACCAAAGGGGAGGCGTTAAGGCACGTAACTACAGGAAATTGCCTAAAAGGTTTAGTGAATGCAACTTGTGACTTCACATTAAATTCGTTATTAAGCATTTCAGATAGCTGAAATTGGGTCAAAGCAATATCTTGCGCGGATGAGCTGTTGGGGTCTGATGCCATGTAAATAAACCCCGCCCCTTTTATTTTGTCAATAGCTTCTGAAGGGATAATTGTTCTGTTTGCTGCAGAGGGTGAATAAGTAAATGCTATAATCGCCTTGCCTACTTTAGTCTCGAATCCTCCCGGAACAACATCTAACTTATGGCCATTGACTTTTATAGAGGTTCCAGAAACTCCAGAACCGAATCCAAAAGGGCCGACAAGAAAGCCTATTGTACTCCCCACCATTATAACGCCTATGAAAACAGTAAAAATTGCCTTCCAATTGATGCCTTTCTTCATTCTCTCAGTGGCACAGCAGTCCCTTTTAATATTTTGCCATGTTTAGCTTTAAGCAAATATTTATATATCGTTGCCGATATATCGGCTCCGACATGTACAGCAGCCATTTAAAGCTAAGTATTCTCAAGATGCTCTCAGATAAGCCCCTATCTGGTTACGGGTTGATGAGTGGCCTTGGAAAAATGAGCGGGAAAAGACCAAGCTCAGGCTCCATTTATCCAATCCTAAACGAGCTTCTCAAGGCCAGGACGATAAAGGCAGTTAAAAGAGGCCGAGGGAGTCTTTTCTCATTGACTAAAAGCGGAAGGAGAGAGCTTACCAGAACTAACAAACAAAGAGAAGAGCTTCTCGAAGAAATGACTAGGCAGGCAAAGACATTTGACCACCTTTTCGACTGTAACATAAGTCCATTCATGCAGGAAGCATCAAAGCATATGCTGCAAAATAATCTCCCGTTCAGAGAAGCTGAGAAAGAAATGGAACAGTTCAGGGAAGCTCTTATAAAACTCCTGCAAAAAAACCTCATCCAAAAGAAAGAGAAAGAAATAAAGGGAATTATAAAAGCTGCCACGATGCGGTTAGAGGGCTTGATATGAAGGAATCAATCGTAAAAATCGAGAAAGTCTGGAAGACTTACACAATCGGCGAGAACAAGGTTCATGCGCTAAGAGGGCTTGACCTGGAAATAAAAAAAGGCGAGTTCGTTGCCATACAAGGCCCTTCCGGCTCAGGAAAGTCAACTGCAATGAACATGATTGGCGCGCTTGACACGCCCTCAAAAGGCTCAGTTTTTCTTGACGGACATAATATCGCATCACTTTCAGAAAGCGAACTTGCCCAGATTCGTGGAAAAAAAATAGGCTTCATATTCCAGCAGTTCAATCTCATTCCCTCCCTTTCAGCGCTTGAAAATGTCACATTGCCATTGATTTTTCAAGGTGTCCCATCAGAAGAAAGAAAAGAAAAAGCCAGGGAAACCCTAGAGCTCGTCGGGCTTGGAGACAGAATGGACCACAGGCCAACACAGCTTTCAGGCGGCCAGCAGCAGCGAGTCGCCATAGCGCGTGCGCTTGCAGGCAATCCCGAAATGGTCCTAGCTGATGAGCCAACAGGCAACCTCGACTCAAAAACAGGCGATACTGTCTTGAGTTTCCTCGAAAATTTGCATGAGAAAAAAGGGAAAACTATTGTTATGGTGACGCACGACACGAATGTTGCGAAGGCAGCTGACCGTGTTGAATTCCTAAAAGATGGTGCGATTATTAAGAGCCAAGTTAATAGAAGGTGAGAAAATGAAAAAAACATTGTTCATAATTTTGATGATTGCTGCACTGCTTTTGCAGACTGCATACGCCCAGCCAGTAAGCACGACGGCTGCAATTAAGGTTAGCCTTCTAAACCAGGATCCTGACCCTGTACAGCCTGGCGATGTTGTTGAGCTTCGCTTCAAGGTTGAGAACAATGGCTCAACAAGCCTATCCAACGTTGCGCTTGAGCTGATTCCTGAATACCCTTTCACAATTCTTGACGAGAGTGTGAAAGAAATTGGAACTATCGCATCCCAGCAAGTAAGCAAAGAAGGCATCATAGTAAAGTACAGCGTTCAAGTTGCGCCAAATGCCGAAACAGGAGATTACACAATGGACGTGAGATATAGGCGTGGAGAAGCATGGGTGCGGGTTGAAAATTTCGCCGTTAGCGTTAAGACTGCTGATGCCGACCTTGTGTTGAATCAAATAAAAGTCGACCCAGCAATAATTGCTCCAGGTGAAACCGCTAACATTTCGATGATTCTGATGAACAGCGGCTCTGAGCGGCTTAGGGATGTAAAAGTCAAGCTTGAGCTATCTGGTTCAGACCTTCCATTTGCACCTTTCGGCTCTTCCAACGAGTACACTGTTGGCGAGATGTCCTCGAAAAGTCAGAAGGAAGTTGTTTTCAGGATAATTGCTAAGCCCGAAGCAACTGCGGACCTCTACAAGCTGCCAATATCTGTAAGTTTCAAGGACCTAAATGATAATAAGTTCAACAAAAGTTCCATCACAGGTCTAAGAGTTGGTTCAGCTCCAGACATTCTCGCAATTGTCGACAAGAATGATATAACTGAAAAATCTGGTTCAGGAACTGTATCAATAAAAATTGTGAATAAAGGCCTGACAGACTTGAGATTTCTAGTGGTAGCACTGAAATCCTCTGACGCAATAGAAGTAGTTTCAAGCAATGACGTTTACCTAGGAAAGCTTGAGTCAGATGATTTCGAGACTGCTGATTTCAAAATACTAGTTAAGAAAAAAAGCAGCGAAATTGTTCTCCCACTGCAAATTCAGTTCAGAGATGCCGCAAACCAGGCTTACAGCCAGCAACTCCCTGTTACGCTTAGGCTGCTTTCGGACGCTGAGGCACAACAGCTTGGATTAGTTAAAGGAAACAATTTCCCCTTACTTATAGTCGGTGCGGTAGTAGTTATTGCCGGTGTTTGGTGGTTCTTTCTGCGGCAAAAGAAGAGGAAGTAGATGGCCTCTTTTCCGGACTATTTCCGGATAGCCCTTGTTAACTTGACGCACCGCCGAACAAGAGCCTACTTAACAATGGTGGGCATTTTTATAGGAATAGCTGCAGTAGTTTCGCTGATTTCGCTTGGTCAAGGCTTGAAAGATGCGGTTGGCCAGCAGTTTGCCAGCATTGGAACAGACAAAATTATTGTTCAGGCAGCGAGTATGGGCTTCGGCCCTCCTGGAACTGGAGCAGTGAGCAACCTTACTGACCGCGATTTGAAAATCGTAAGAGGAGTTTCAGGAGTTAAATCGACCTCAAGCAGGCTTATCCGTTCAGTAAAGCTTGAATTCCATAAAAAAGCAATTTTTATCGTAGCCGGTTCAATGCCCGAGGATGACACGCGTCATCTTGTTATGGATGCTGTCAACACTAAGCCTATCAGTGGAAGAATGGTTGAGCCCGGCGACACTTTCAAAGTTACCTTGGGGAATGGGTACGCGACCAGAAAAATTTTCGACCGTTACTTGCAAGTAGGCGACAAAGTTTTAATCAATGGTTATGAAATGGAAGTAGTCGGGATTCTCGAAAAAACAGGTCATGTCGGTGGTGGGGATACGGTTGCGATAATAAATGAAAAGACAATGAGGGAGATACTTAAAATAAATAACTTGCATGATGCGATATTTGCCCAAGTCCAAAATCCTTTGGAAGTTGAAAAAGTGGTCGAAGACATCGAGCGAGCCCTGAGAAAAAGCCGTGATGTCAAGGAAGGCAAAGAAGACTTCAAAGTTCAGTCTTCAACATCTCTGCTAGCATCCTTAGACGTAATTCTTAACATTGTTCAGGTTGTGCTTGTCGGAATCGCTGCGATTTCATTAATCGTGGGCGGCATTGGAATTATGAATACTACATATACCTCAGTTATAGAGCGCACCAAAGAGATTGGCGTAATGAAAGCCATAGGCGCTACGAATAAAGACATCCTCATGATATTTTTGTTGGAAGCCGGACTTCTCGGCATGACAGGTGGACTAATAGGCATAATTATTGGAATGGGACTTGCCAAACTCGTGGAAATTGCTGCTTTAGGGGCATTTGGCAAAAGCCTAATCCAAGCATCTTTTCCTCCATACTTGCTAATAGGCGCATTATTGTTTTCATTTGTTATAGGCTCAATTTCAGGATTATGGCCAGCAATGCAGGCTTCGCGACTTAAGCCAGTGGACGCGCTGAGGTACGAATGATTCTAGAATATTTCCAAATGGCCTGGACAAATCTTACGCACAGGAAAGTACGAACTTATTTGACGATTATAGGAATTTTCATTGGGATTTCTGCTGTTGTTTCATTGGTATCCCTTGGTAACGGATTAAATATGGCTATCGAGGAACAGATGTCTAAAGTCGGCGGGGACAAACTGATTATCAGCCCTAAAAGCGCATTTCAAGGCTTGCCAGGTGCTGCATCTCTTGCTGAAGATGACATGAAAGTCATTTCTAAAGTCAATGGTGTTATGGAAACAACGCCTGAAAGATTTAGAACTGCAGCCATTTCGCACGACCGTGACCAAATTTTCTATTATGTTGTTGGGCTTCCAGAAGATAACAGCCAGGATTTGCTGATTGAGACAGCAGGTGTCGAAATCATCGAAGGCCGCATGCTAAAAAAAGGCGAGAAGTTCAAGGCAGTAATCGCAAGCGACTATGCGAAAAAGAAAATTTTCAGCCGCACAATCCATGCAGGAGATAAAATCACAATTAATGAAGTTTCATTTGAGGTAGTCGGGGTTGCGAAAACTGACGACGCTGAATCTGGAATTGATTTGATGGTCTTCATAAACCAGAATGCATATGAAAGCATATTCGATAATTCCGACAGAATCGAGATGATACTGGCTAAAGTTGATTCTGCCGACAATGTTGAAAAAATTTCGAATGACATTGAACGGGCATTGCGCAACTACCGCAACCTAAAAGAAGGCGAGGAAGATTTTGAAGTTCAAACTCCATTACAATTGGTCGCGACTTTCGCCACTATTTTCAACATAGTGCAGGCGGTTATTATCGGCATCGCTGCCATTTCACTGATTGTTGGCGCTGTTGGAATCGCTAATACTATGTACACTTCCGTAGTCGAGCGGACTAAGGATATTGGAATCATGAAATCAATCGGGGCTACTAACGAACAAATCCGCAACTTGTTTCTGGTTGAATCAGGTATGTTGGGCCTAGCCGGTGGAATTGTGGGCGTTCTAGTTGGCATCGGAATCGGCAAGGGAATACAATATGGTGGCGCTGCAGCGCTTGGAACGACTCTAATCAGGGCAGAATTTCCATTAATGCTAATAGCTGGAGCAATGTTATTTGCATTCCTCCTTGGCGCGTTTTCCGGGATGTTTCCAGCATTGCAAGCAGCAAAACTAAAGCCAGTCGATGCGCTAAGATTCAAGTAGTGTGTTCTGTTGTATTAAGGAATTTTCAGCTTATTAAAATCATAAATATGCGCTCAATTGCGCGCGGGCTTTATTGTTATTGGCGCTTTATCGTGGCAAATCGGCTTTGGAGCGCGGCAGGCAAAATCATGACCCGCACTGCACGGAGTGCTAATAATTATTTAACTCCCATGAGTTAGAGAATAAGCAATTAACGCTATGAAAAATAGCTGTGCTTAAGCATAATCTGATCATCGAGGTTTTTCAAATAAAGCGTGTCCTTGTCATTGTTCCACACTGCATCGCAAATGCCTCGTTTATTGTCCCAATAAAGATAATTTCCAGAATTGTTGCCAGGCCCTGAATAGATGAATACGTAATCTGCAGATCTCAAAACATATTCTGGAAAAATAAAAATATGCTCCTCGCTATTTGTCATTGCCCATCCACTGATATCGCAAGCGTGATCACAAGTGTTTTTCAAAGCTACATACTCGCCATTGAGATTTTCGCAATCATCTCCATAAGCGTCATAATTGAATGCGATAACGGAAAGGCATCTTTCATCGCAAGCGCTTTTGTCAAGCTCGGGAGCCCAGATTCCTTTTCGCAAGCTTCTGGCTTCAAATTCTGCATCAAGAAACGTCTTATTATACAAAGTATTCGGAGAAATAATTTTAACTCTCACTAAGCCTTCCCTGACGAGAAGGAAATTGACATTTTCATCATTCACCCATAGATATCTTAATAGTCTCCCTTGGTTGTCGACTCCTTCCCTGTCTTTTTCAAGCCCGACTTCTTTCCCTTCAACAAGTTCCTGCAGCTTTTTCAGAGCCGCATTGTAGCCAGACTCCCCTTTTATTGGCGCCTCAATTCCAATAAGCCGAATCTTTTGGCCCGAACTCAGAATGGCTGTTTCTCCGTCGATAACTTTGGATATCATGACTGTGACATCAATTGCAGGCTTTGCTGCTACAATTTTGGAGGGCTCCTCTTTATTGACGCTTATTTCCTGGTAGTCGCATATCACGTTATCATTTCTATCAAGGCAACAGTAATCCCCGTATACAATGTAAGGTGGTATGCAGATAGTCGCGTTAATTTTCTCTCCTGAATTAAAAAAGCACGATCCAAGAAAAATTAACGAAAATATGAAAAAAAACGCTGCGATGTACTTTACAGGAAGCATTGGAAGTCTATGGTGGGTTTTTTTATTAAAGGTTTGTGCAGCCGCTGGTTTTATAACGAAGAACTAATTGCCATGTTCCATGGCAGGCGAGGACAGGGGAGGAGGGATCAGGCCGGGAATTAGACGAAAAATGACCCCGCTTTATCGCATTTTAAATAATTCTGATTATCTTCTTGAAATTGCGGATGCAAGGTATCCCGACTGGAGCCGCCATAGGAAGCTCGAGCAGCAAATAAGCGGCCAAGGGAAGGGATTGACAATAATATTCAACAAGTCCGATCTTGTTGACAGCGAAGAATTGAAGCGTCTGGAATACAGATTCAAGGACGCAATATTCGTTTCTGCAAGGACCAGGCAAGGTTTCTCACAGCTAAGGCGATTTATTAGAAGCCTTTCAAAAAAAAAAGAGATTACGATTGGCGTTTTTGGCTACCCGAACACAGGGAAATCTTCAATTATTAACATGCTCAAGGGCAGCCATTCCGCCGGCACCAGCTCTCGAGCAGGTTTCACAAAAGGCGTCCAGAAGTTAAGGATTAATCCTAAAGTTATGATGTGGGATTCGCCAGGAGTCGCTCCATTCAAGGAAAGCGAATCCAGGCTCGCGTTGCTTGGCGCGAAGAATCCGGAATTTCTTAAAAATGTCGAAAACGTTGCCCAAGTGATAATAGGGACTATAAAAAAAGAGTATCCCGGAGCAATTTCGCGCCGGTACAATCTTGATGAGTCAAAAAAACCAGAAGAAATTCTTGAAGGTGTTGCTCGAAGGATTGGCGCGCTCTCCAAAGGCGGGATTCCTGATATTGAGCGCGCAGCAAGGGCAGTAATTAATGACTGGCAAAAGGACCGCCTAAAACAAGTAAACTAATTATACTTTGAACACTTATTGCTTTTTAATGAAGGTTCCCTTGTACTGCGAGAAGTGTGGTGGTAACCTAGTAAAATCCGGCTCTCACTTCACAGGTTCGATAAAGTTTGTTGTTTACAAATGCCAAAAGTGTGACAACAAGAGCTCATTTGCAGAGAATGTGGGCTGAAGTGATTAATAAAGCCCGCGCGGCGATTGAGCGCATTTTTATTTTTTTAGATTTCAGGTGAAATATTTATTCAAATTGTAAAAAATGAAAATTAAAAATAAAAGTTTACTGTGCTTCCAATTCAACAAGCTTCTGTTTTAGATTTATAATAGTCTTGCTGTTGTCCTGCTGGCTTACTAGCTCGCCGCATTCAGGGCACTTGAACTGGAAGTCCGCTGCCTGCTCGAAGTCCATCCTCGTGCAGAGGTTGCGGCAAACGTAAAATAAATTATCGTGCTGCTCTTCTTTTTCGAGCCTTTCACGGATCTGGTCAATTTTTTGTTTCCTCAGGCTTAATGCGATGTAAGGAACGCTTGTCTGGTTAAAAGTCCAATAGCTGATATACCAGCCTTTCTTTCTATCCTTCTTCCTGTAATATGTTACAAGGCTGTGCTCGTGCAACTTGTAAAGCATGCTTCTAATTGCAGAAACTTCATACTTAGTTGCATCTGCTATCTTGAACTCAGAAATATTTTTTTTGTCTTTCAGGTATCTAATTACTGGAATTGCCTGCTCGCCAGCAACCTGAGTAACAGTATCAACCATTACCTTGTGCCTTTCCTTTGCGACCAGTTTTGTTGTTTTTCTTGCCATTATGATCTCCAAAGCTGAAGGATATATAAAGTTTACTATTGCAGAGTGATGAATGCACCTTTCTAATACGATAACTTAACCAACTCTGCTACTATCAAACCCCAACTATATACTATTTTGGGAAGTTTCCCTATATAAGATTACCTCCTACCAAGATTGACATTAAGAAAATGAATTATAAAGGCTTAGCCCATTAGAACGGTTTTCCATGCCTTTCTTTTATATTCATGAAGGGTTATTTATAAACTCAACCAGTCATCGCAATATAAACCAGTGGACCTATGCGTAAAAAGAAGGCTAAAGTCCAAAATACGTTAGTTGAGACAAAAACAATCGTTTTGCCAGGGTTGCCTCCAAGCAACATATTTCCACCCACGCCAATTAGATTATAAACAAAATTTGCTATGAGAGCTGCAATTAAAAGATTGCTAGTCGCAAGCCCTGCAAGAAATGGTGTAATCAAAATCAATCCGTTGATTGACAAAATATTGATGATAATTCTCTCATCGACCCTTGCCCTTATAATCTCTGCTATGAAAGAAGTTGCGTTGCCAATAAAAAGCCCCACGCCAACACCATAAGCAAGAGTGCAAAGAAAAGTTCCAACCGAAATGAATTCGATTCCTATTCTCACATTAAAGAATCGTCTGTAAAAGTAAGACAAACATCCCAGTACGAAAAAAACGGTGATGAAGAAAATATTTCGGATTTCTTTCCATTGAGGTATGACGAAGAAAAACAAGACGAAGAATGCGATTAAAATCGGTATCAGAATCCTTGGCTGAAGTAGCTTTTTTTGGAACTCGCCCTTAACTAAGGTCTGAATAGGCATGAACTGGGGACTGTCTGACTCTTTTTAACATTTTCTAAATAATAAAAAACTACTTCTTTTTCTTTCCGCCAGTGACTTTTTTTTCTTCTGTGCAACAGGTAACGTGGCCGCATTTTGGCATAATCAGCTTAAGGATTCCGCCAACAACTAGAATACCCGCTATGAACAGGGCCCAGGGCTGGTATAGAAAATAAACATTCGCCAAAACCAATATACCCACAGCTATCATCATAGATCCTTTGCACCTTGAACACATACCCATTCCTTCCATTAAATTCACCTCGGATACTCGTCTTGAGGCATTTGCCTATAAAAAAGTATTCACGCAGAAAAGTTAATATAACAGCTGGTTTAGCGTGATTTAATGAAAATAACAATCCCCCGTGAATCAGCATACGCCGGGCTCCTGCTCGTTATTACAGGTTTTCTATTAGCTGCCCAGAACCTACTTTCCAATGCTATTGGTGCAAATGCATTTGTCACGCGAATCACTCAAATTGGCGCACTTTCTGCAGGTATTTTAGCAATAACTCTGCTCATAACTTCTTTGCTGCCCGAATAGCAGGAAAAGTATTTATTGGCGAGTGCGTGCCACCACTGTATGGTGGAGGGTGGAAGAGAGATTCTAAACCTAGTAATACAGCCTCCGGCTCGCGTGGTTTTGGCTTTCAATCCCGCAGAAACGAAGGACTTTGGGCTTGATCCTAATGTATTCATGGAGTTTTTCAACAGATATTATAGCCACTTCAGGCACGTGTCTCCATGGGGTCCAAAAAATAAGGACTTGCAGCCTCCCACATTCGAGCGCGCGTTCTATGCTACTCTTGCAGAATCCGAAAGCGAACTTCTGGAGACAATTTTAGGACAAGAGAAGCATGGCGAGCTTGATGTCATTATTAACGGACTTGGGTTTAATGATGACAGGAACAGAGTGAGACTTCTTCGTCATCTTTCAGACTTAAAAGAGGGACGGGTAATAAGTAAAGACACTTTGCTAATTGATGTAGGTTACGACCCTTCTCCTCAAAAGATAAGCGAAGAATACAAACTTGGAGCGGCTGACGTGCTTTTCCAGCAATTTAGAAGCCCAAAAACGGGCAAGATAAAAGTATTGACTCCTGAGAGAATGATAAATCGCGTCATTGACGACCTTCATGCTGAAAGGATAAAGCATTACGCGGCAGGACTCGAAGTACTCATTGGGTCTGCAGGAGAAAAATCGATAGAAGAAGAACTTGCAATCAAATTTGAAGAAAAAGTCTTGTATTCAAGTGTGGCTAGAAACGCCGACGAACTGGTGAATTCAGCAGTCAGCCGCGCTGATAAAGGTGAAAAACCGTTTGGTGTCATTGTTTTTTCTGATGACCTCCCTTTAGAGGGCAGAATTGACCATGTTCAGGTTCTTAATGAACTAAGGTATTTGCCTTCAAAAAAAGTTTTTGTTATAAGTCATAAGAAGCCAGATGCCTCAACGATTGCAAGAAGGGCAATAGAAACTACCCAGACTATGATGATTGAAAGTCCCTATGACCCTGAAGTATTGATGAACCGGATATACGACGATTTGGGGATACATAGGATTCCAGAGACTAGTTTCAGGCATTCGCTTAATTTCCTAAAATGGGGCGGCAGCATAATAGACAGGATGGAAGAGGAGGGTCCTAAATTTGTTGAGGCCGTTGTAAAAAAACTTAAGCTTCTTCATAGGCTCGGACGTGAAAAAGCTTTGTTATACGACAAAGGAGAATCAGATACTCCCGGATGGTCTATAGTACTGTCAGTTGGTGGAGGCCCGAGGGCAGACTTGACAAGAAGACTGCAATCTTATACTGCTCAGGATATCATTGACGACTTGCAGGCCAATTCCCGGACTATAAGGCACCTTATTGGAAGCCTTGACGGGCGAATCCTGCATCCCAATGAGGTTTATTCGTTGACAGAAGAGCAAACTCTTGATTCGATTTGCATTATTCCTGAACTGCCCTCAGGAATTGGAAAAAATTTCATCAGAGGCTATAAAGGTCGGGAAACCGATCTTTTACCTTTGCTTATCGCCCACATTTACAACCCCAATCAGAACATTAATGCTGCCAATGATACAAAAGCGCGAGTGATTTTCATGAAAGACTTGCCCATAAAAGGTCCGGAAGGCAAGTATATCAATGGAAGAATTTGTAATGTCGATCCAAATGACAGTGTCGAAAGAGGGCAGCTAACTGCTATCAACGCAATTTCAGCTGCGGATGTTCTCGAAGGGCAGATTAGCAGAGAGAGACTTCAAGACCATACGTCCCAACATTTGATAGAGGATTCGTCTTTAAGAGCTATGGCTGGAAAAATTCAGGTTTACAAAAATGGGAATTTTGAGGAAGGAACTCTCAATATCGATTGCGTATATTTTATTGGCCCTTCACCTTCAGCTCTTGACCGGATAATTACAGGAGGGATCAGCAGCCGGAGCCATCCAGGCTCAGTCATATATGCAGACAGGAACCGTGCTCTTGCTGACCCTGAGATTAAGCCTTACTTGTTGGCGCGTGCAGCTCACTGATTGTGTCTAGGCGCATTCCAACATAAAGATACAGGAAGTCTGCGATTCTGTGGAAATGAATTACAGATTGAAGAAATTCTTTGTTGATGTTTTTTGGCAAGTCTTCGAGAGAGGAAAGCTCATTAACCAGTTCGAAAGCTTTGACCGCCGCCTCTTTTTTTGGAGAGTAAAAAAACTGCACAATCAGCTCAGTCAACTCTACCATCGTTTTTAGCTTCTTGCTAACCCACATATTTTTACTTTTGGTTTTGGAAAGCTCCATGGCCAATTTTTTTATTTCATCCCCTAAATCCTCGAGGGTTTCTATTAAGTGATAAAGAACGAAGATGTCATAACCCGATACTACCCCTTTCGCAAGAGTGCGCAGGCAAAAATATGTCATTTTGTTGACTTCAAGGTCACTCTCCCAAATATCAGAAAGCGATTCGCTGTCTTGCTCATTGAATGCTTTCTGGCAAGTTCTTGAGCTCTCAAGAATCCTGAAAAAAACTCTTCTGAGAGCGATATCAAAGTCGATGTTCAGGGTCGTGGCTATCGCGCGGATTGTACAAACGTTCTTGTCCTCTTCAATTATATCAAAGCCTAATAATTCTGTTACTTTTTCCCTAATCGCATTGAGGCTTTTTCTGTCAGCATAACGCAAGTTAATTACATCATATCCCTTTTGATAGGAACGCGCGAGCAACCGTGTTATCATAAAAGGTGATAGCCCAGTCACATCAAGGTTAAGCTCAAGCGCAGATAATACCTCTCCAGTGCTTATTATCAGCCTGTTGCCCTGCGGCTGAACATCCACTTCGCTTCCTGGCTTTAAGTCACGTTCCTTCGCCCATTTGGACGGAAGAGAAACTATCAAAGTCGCGGGGCCGTGCTTGATTATGCTGCGCTTCATAGCAAAAAGAAAGCTTTAATCATATAAAAAGCTTATTATTAATAAATATGCTTATTGCTTTCAGAATGTATATATACCGTAGTTCTATTTCCTAATAAATGTTAGGGATAAAACAATGGCTCTTGAATTCCAGCCGTTTCATTACGGCAAGGCGGAGGATCCGCAGCAAGTAGACATCAGCAAGGTAATAGGCTCAGTGGTCATAGGACTTGGCCTGCTTGCATTTGCTGCAGAACTTTTTTCAACTGCACAGCACAAGCAATTCATAATACCATCAATTTATTTCTTTACTGGCCTTGTTATATTCAGCGTTCACAAGCTCAAAAAGCTGGCTTAAATATCCCTACAAAGCCCAAAGCAAAACCGCTTTGCGGGGGTGCCAAGCGCCCCCGTTTCTATTCAAACAATAATATTCTTGATTTTATTGAAATAATAATAAAGCACTCAATCGCCGTGCAGGCATGTTTAATCAAGGCCGATTGAGCGCTAATAGAAGATAATATATAGCACACAACTATAAAAGAACTAAATGAAATGGATTCTTATTGTGGTAGGACTAGTTTTGTTTTTAGTTTCTGGATGTTTTAACGTACCACGAGTCGGATGCACTGAAATAGGATGTCGCGATATGATTTCGATAGTTTTAAACAAGAACTTAGGTAATGAGTTTCCTCTGATTAATTTTAATGATATAACACTTGATTCTTGTTCCAACGAATCAGAAAGGTATAATGATATCATTAGTTTTGGAAACAATGATATTATTTTTTTCGATGAGGGTACAAGAATTCAAATTTTACAAGAAAAAATAAGCCCAGGTGAAATTCCAGCCTCTTTGTCTGTG
>JBBSVZ010000083.1:0-2556 GCA_038046545.1 Nanobdellota archaeon
TCCAGATTTCCCAAGCGGTTTGGATTTCCTTTTTGGTTTTCAATTTTGAATGCCGTTGGAGTCTGCCAGTTGCCTGCAGGGAGAATAGAAGGATCAATTGATGCCGGCTGGAATGCTTCAGTCAATGATGTCTTTAATATGAAGCAGTCTTTTTGTTGATTGGCATCTTTTGCGCAAACTTTACAAAGCGAGAATATCTTGCTGTAAACAGCTGCGCTGTCTCCTGAAATCTGCTGGTTTGAATCAAGCGCCGGCTCTGTTTGCTTCAACGCATTAAAGGCGAAGAAAGCCATCATCAGCGCCAGGACAAGCGCGATAAGCAGCATCCCGTATTTCAGGAGCATGTCCTGCATCAGCTTACCACCACTTGCTTGCTTGCAGCGTCATACTCGACGAGGATGTTGGTTGGAATGTTGAAGCTATGAAGGAATCTGAGGTGGTCTTGTATGCCGCAATTGTAATCGCTGTTCTCAAAGATTGTGCACCATTTCCGCTTTATTATTAGGTCTGTCAAGGATGATTCGTTGAATTCTTTGTAAAAGATGTATGATGGGGGTATTGAAAATTCATTGCATCGCAAGTTTCTCACGAAGTTCTCATCCTTTGCTTTTTCATAGCAATATACGACTGCATCGAGAACATCTTCATCAATAAAAACCCTGCTGTACTCTATCGACAGGTTAGATAATAGAATTTGGGCCTTCTCGCCTGCTTTTACCCTGAACTCAATAGTGCAATCCGGGTCAGTGCAGTCAGTTATTATTTCTCTTGCCTTGTCAGTAAAATCAATTTTATTTGCTAAAACAAATTTGGGAGAGAAAAAAATAGTATCATTATTCAGAAGAAGCTCAGCATCTTTGATATATCGCTGGTAAAGTATTTCGAGATCTGTTAAAACCACTGCTCCTTCAGTGCTAGAGCTGACTTCTACAGGTATGAGGCAGGAATCTGCAGCGCATAGCTGCGACGCAGTTTCAAGAGCATTTTTGAATTCTTGTTCATTCACCCAAGCTGGCGAGTTTCCATCATCAAGTGCTCCTGGCTGGAAAAAAATTGTTTTGCCTCCAACTTTAATTGTGACTTCATGAGGATAATTAGTTGCTAGAACGTATTGCATGAACACTTTCAGGTCTTCACCGCTTCGGTATGCGGCAAGCCTTGACTGGTTATAATGTGAAAGTTTTCGCATCCAATTTATGATTGGCATGCAAACAGTTTTTTTTAATGGGTCGCATCCACAATTCATGTCTGTGTTCGGATCGCAGGTCGTCGAGCCCAAGCCGACATTGTATCCTTCAATTTTTTTAAGGTCTGGCTCATTTGGGTTTTGGTCGCCGTAAATTGGAAAGACATAAATCCCATTATTTTGGGAAACTTGGTCGGCTGCATCTATGACAGTTCCCTCGTTTCCTGAGAAAACTGCATCTTTGAGAATCGCAATTATGCTGTTTTGATTTACGCGCAAGCTTGCAGGCCCGCCGCCTGTCGGGTCTGAATCGCTTATAGGAAAAACTATTTTTTTTGTATTGGTTCGCCAAGGATGTTTTGTTGCCGCCCAATAGACTCCCAAGCCCCATGCTTCATCGTATCTGTCATATGGTGGATAATTGTAAATGTCTGGCGGGACTAGAACGGCAGATTCCAAGGGAAATGATATTCCTAAAGCGCTGATTATAGGGTCTAGGTCATCTTTTTTTATTACCTTATCCCGGCAACTTCCGAAAGTTCCTTCTTTTGCATCATTGAGTTTAGCCAGACCATAAATTGTGCTCTGGACGTCAACTCCTAGCCCTGTTTTTGAAAGATTCTTTTTTAGCTCGTCGATAATCCCGCAAATTGCTGCCCATTCATTGTGCATGCTCGCTGATTGGTCAATTACAAATACAAGATCCAATTGGCCAGGAAGATTGTATCCTTTAACTTTGAGTTTTGAGCGGGAAACAACGCTGTTTTTTGAAAGGTTCACAAACAATGTTTGAGTTCCTCCGTTAAATCCAAAATTTACTACAGTTGTGAAATCCCTGTCTTTGAACCGAGTAATATATCCAACATAATTGCCGTTTTGCATTACGATGGAGGCGTTTCGGATAAATGAATCTTTGGTTAAGTATAACTGAAAAATGGAAGGTTTGGCTATTTCAACACTTGCAAGGTATTTTATGTTTTTATTTGGGAACAAGCTTATGTTCTTGATTTTTTGGGCGCCGAACTCGGATTCTAGTTTGATCGCTTCATTGCAAAGATCTTCTCTTTTTGCTCCGAGCTTGTCAAAATAATTTGCAAGATTGTTGCAGTAAAATTGTTTTCCTCCTGTAGTTTGTGTTAAAAAAAGCATCACGAGGACTATGCCAAGAATGCTCAGAAAAATTGATGCAATCATCAAAATCGAGATTTCTGCCTTTTTTTGCATTTTTTATCCAGTGATAGGTTGTGGTGGAGGTGGTGGCTGCGGTGGAGCAGGTGTGGGTGTTGGAGCTGGTGCAGGTGCCGGAGCGGGTGCTGGTGCGGGGGCAGGAGCGGGTGCTGGTGCGGGGGCAGGGGCTGGTGCCGGAGCAG
>JBBSVZ010000084.1:0-1635 GCA_038046545.1 Nanobdellota archaeon
GGTGACGTGCGCTCGAGACACCGTTCGAGATCGTCGAGCGGCGATCCTGCGCGCTTGCAGCAACTTCCTCTTTCTTGAAGCTTGAAAAAAGTCTGATGAAACCAGGTTTTACATCGGATGATGGAATATAATATTTGCCTATTTTTGACTTGAAGGACATGCTCTTTCTGTCAAAGTAAACCATTCTTTTCATTATTTCCATGAGCCTTTTTGTCGGCTTAGCATAGGCTGCAAGCCCTGTAACCTTGCCCTCATGCCTGTGGAACTTAAAACCCAGGGCAACAGTCAGCCTGCCGTAGAAATATCCGAGAGAATCCATCTCATGAGATCCGTGAATCATCCTTATCTTCGGGCCGTTTCCAAGATATGCCCCATTGGAGAGCCTGTCACCCCAGCCGTCTGCAGTAACTATCAGGTTTTTTTCCCAGCCTGAAGTAAAGTGCGCGGAGGCAGCATGCGCAAGATGGTGATCAACGTTAATTATCTCAGATTTAGGAAATAATTTTCTTGCTTTGGACATAGTCTCTTTAAAATCCGTCTTTATCACATTATGCATATACTTGAACCTGCCAGCAACATAGTAATAATATAAAGGAGAAGTGGCTGCAAGCTTTTTCAGGTAATCTTTTATGCTTGGATATTTTGAAGGATATCCTGTAACAACTACCTTGTCTATATCATCTGGCTTAAGCTTATTTTCTTCTAAAATAAGATTTATTGATTTTTGAGGAAAGCCTTTGTAAAGCTTAATCCTAATCAATCTTTCCTCATTGACAGCATACTTTATTTTCCCGTCTTCAAGCAATGCCGCGCCTGAATCATCATTTCCGTTAAATCCAAGTATTCTAACCATTGTAGCCTTTGATTACCATTCATATCTTCTTGTTTTGCAGATCCTGCAACAATGCAGAAATGTACTTCTTTTTCTTCATTCTATGAATAAAATTGACTATCCAGATTGTTTTGGCAAAAGCCAGCAGCCATATATACGACATCAGCAGCCCGATGCCCTGCAACAGAACAATATTTTTCAGATAATCATTTGCATACACCTCTATCAGGATTAAAATTATCGCTATAGGGTAAATGAATTCTCCTACATAAAACAAGCCTTGCACTGGATAAATGCTAAATAGCCTTACAAAAATATTTTTTTTTGCGAGACTCATGTTTTTGTTCATCCTTTTTCCAAGTTCCTGCTGCAACTTCTTGTCTGTCATTCCAAGCTTTATATTTCTGTTTAATACGCCTCTCCTCAGATAAAACTTCGCAAACTGGCTTAGCCCATACTCCAAGGCAAACAGGATGGAAAGCAATGCCCCCAAAACCAAATAAATTTGATTATTGTAAAATCTGAATAGGCCTATTCCAAGACCAACTCCAAGGCAAACAGGATAAATTAAATGACCTACTGAATCAAAGTAAGCCCCTTCCATATTCATTTTACTCTGCATCGTATTAGGGTTGCTTATTCTGGCAACTTCGCCGTCACAGCAATCCAATATCTTGAACAGCATGAAAAATAAGAGTCCTGCAATCATAGCAGCATATGTCCCTAAAGAAAGCAGGTAGCATCCCACCAACAATGGCAGATAACTCAATAAGGCGGTCTTTGTCTTTGACAACGACAAATTC
>JBBSVZ010000085.1:0-14314 GCA_038046545.1 Nanobdellota archaeon
AAGTTCTAGAAATTTATTTGCATTGAGCCGGCTCCAAAGTCCTTATGATTCTTTTTTCTCCACTTTCGTATGACTCAATATAGCATTTTTTTCCATAAGGTATACCATAACAATTGTTGATAGTACCACAATCTGCACAATTTGTCGGAACGAAGGAATGAGAGAAGCCGAAACATTTGTATTCTTCCCTATAGACTTTTTCTCCAAGAGGGATAAATCCTCCAAGACCTCCTTTAACAAAAGGTTTCGGAAAGAAAAAAGCAATGAGAACGATAATTGATAAAACTATTAAGAATACATATTTTTTATCCATATTTCTCCTGAACAATCCTTATTCTTAAAGTTATTGATGACTTCAATAGCTTATACAGCAAATCCGTAAACACCATCCAAACCTTTTTAAACATGATTTACTGTTGTTCTCGATATGCGGGAAAAAAGAGGATACATTTTAAGCCCTGCAGATCTGCTTAAAGGCATACTCATCGGATTGATAATCGGAGCTATACTTACTTACCTATTCATGAAAGGATTCATTCCGAACCCGATTGCCAGTAAACCTGCGTGAAAATGGCTGAACTTCTAATAATACCAGCATTGATTTTGGGCGCAATAATCGGCATAATAGAACTCGTGTTCGTCCACCAAGATGAGGCAGGAATGGGCTGGCTCGGACATGGATTGCACGCTATTCCAACTATGATGTTTTTCATATTCGCTTCCATGAATGTTGATTGGGTTCTTGGATTATTCGGAACATCAGAATTGAAGCTTGGCGGGATCTGGGTCGTTATAGCAATAAGAGCTGTAATAGCAATTCTCGCAACACTCAAAATAGGAGCTGCAGCAGCGATCGCAGGACGCGTAGGCGAGAAGATTTATCACTCTCTTATTATTGGCTGCCTTGTGGCAGCTGCGCCATACATCTGGCTTTTCGCGCTTGGACCATTGTTAAAACCACTTTGGCCAAAGGCAATGCAAACAGGATTTCTAAGAATCTAGAATTATTCAATTACAACTTTCTGTCCTAATGCCTGACCTGGCATTCCTCTTTCGAAATGGGCTCTGACTCCGCCGGAGCCTCCATGTGTGCTTGAAACCTTACCAATTATCTTCTTCTTAAGCTTGCCTGGAGAAGTCCAAATAACTTTCTTTCCAACCAGTTTCTTAGCCTTAGTAAGCGAGTCAACTTCTGGCACGAAAAGCACCATTTGGTTGCCCTTCTGAGTCCGCTTGCTTCCGCGATAGTTCACAATGACTGCATCCATGCACGGGAGGAGTCGTGGGATGTTTATAAAGCTTGTTGAAATATATTTTTTATTCGGGAACTAAATAATAATTAGCACTCTAGGCCGTGCGGGCCGAGAATTGATGTCAGTCATTAGCAATCTGTTCTAAATTCTCTTTAACCGATGCAAACATCAAACGGTTAATTTTATAAACCACTGCCCAATCGCTTTTTATATGGTAGTGGGCAAATTCACGGAAAACGAAAAAAAGGTTGTGAAAGCGCTTATTGAAAATGCCCGAACTTCTGACGCATACATAGGGCGCAAGCTCAACATATCACTTCAGGCCGTAAGGAAAATCCGCAAGAAACTCGAGCATGAAGGCATAATAACAGGTTACTCGACACAGATTGATTACGATAAAATTGGAATGAGTGTTTTTGCGATAGCACTGCTCGAAGTTCAGGCAGACGCATGGGAGAAATTCGGAGGCAGAGCCGTCAACAATATCCTCATGCATCCAAATGCAATTAAATTCTATAGAATTCCTCAGGCAGACATTACCCACCTCATTATTTATGGTTTCAGAAACCTTGCCGAGTACAACGACTTCTTCGAAGCAGTTCAGGAGCAGCAGACCAGATATGTAAGAGTGAAAGGGCTGTACACAATATCTAACAAGAACTTCGCCCGAAAATCAGCATCCGATCTCATCAGGAAGCTTCTCGACGAGGCCGGCAAGGAAAAGCCTGCAAAGCCAAATCCGTTCAGCTAGACGCGCTCATATCCTTCCATAAATTCCGCTTCTTCAGGGGTCAGTTCGTCAACTTCAACAAGCTCATCCATATCGAATAAAACTTGCCGAACTTCGCCCCCATCGCCGTGACGAAGCAGCCTAAGCACTCTTCTCTTTGCCATACGTTTTGGCAGTTTCATATCCACACCCCCCCTACTCACAACGTAATAGCAGTTCGAGAATATAAAAACTTGGTTTGGAATCTTAACCACCGAATCACTCCTAATTAAAATAAAAAATAACTCGCTGTAGGAATCAGCAGGCATGCCATAAGGTGATGCTTTCCGACTTCTGCTTTGTGAGCAGCGATACCTAAGCAGGTTCCAATTGAAAGGATCAGAATACCGATAAGCCATGTTCTCCATAAAACCAAAGAAAGAGTTAAAGCAAGAATTGCTGCCGTCAATGTTCTATAGTCAAATTTTGCAATGATTCTCATAAAAAATGGAGCCAGAAAAACAACAGTCAAAGATCCAATTGCAAGGACAATAATTCCTAAAAGCATAAGTGCAGCTATCAAATCACTCGAAACGCTGATGAGGTTTTGCAAATGCACAAGCGGAGCGTTTCTCGCTTTTCCCAATGCTGAGAGAGCGATTATTGAGCCGAAAACAGAGCCTGTTGAAACAGCACTGACAGATGCTATTACAAGCTCTTTTTTCTTGACATTTGTTGCAGAAATAGTCAGGATAGACGCTTGCGAGGGTCCAACACCAGGAAAAAGGTTAAGCAAAGAACCGATAATGGAACCAACAGAAGAAACTATTGAGAGTCCTTTAAGCTCTATTTTTGGAAGGTCTAAAAGTTGAGGTGGAATTTTTGCGGAAACTGAAAAATTTCCTAATAAAACACTTATACCAAAAAGTCCTGAAAGAAGTGGGAGTAAAGGATCTTTCAAACCAATTGAAAAAGTTGCAAAGCCGAGACATGCCGAGAGAAGAATTAATGCTAATGCGAAAAATCTTTTTCCTTTTTGCTCTCTTAATATCATTGCAAAAGGGAGGAGAATTAAAACAAACCCGATGAAACCTTGCGATAAGCCATATGCTATTGGCAAAAAAAACCAGAAAGGGATTGAGATTATGATCATTAGTAAAGCTCCAACTACTGCACCAACCGCTGAATAATAAACAGCTTCCACTCCTCTACCTAGCAAAAGAAGCTGGTGGGCTGGCAAAACTGACATTGCTTCTGCCTCGTCTGGAGCTCCAAGGAAAACTGAAGGAATGAAATCAAACATGTTATGCGAAATCATTGCAGAAACTAATAGCGCTGAAAAATAAAAAGGCTGCAAATGGATAAATGGCGCTGCTGCAGAAACAATAATCGCTGAAGCAAGATTGATATGCAATCCTGGAGTCAAGCCTGTAATTATCCCTAACAAAAATCCTGAAATTCCTCCGAGAATAAGCTCAAGGAACATTACTTACCAGCGAGATTTCATCCGCGACAAGCTCTTTTTTTCCTCTGTATTCCTGCACACGACCGTCTACTCTTATTTCCTGGCCCTTAGAAAGTGAAATTTTTCCGTCTGTGAAAAAAATTACATCGGCTGTCCTGTAATGGCCGAGAACTATGATACTTGTCTTGTTTTTTTGGATTATGTCAACAACAGTTCCTTTTAGCCTGACTCTTTCTTCAGCGTCTTTTTCATAAAGTTCCTCGACCTCAACTTCTTTTGGATGATAAAAAGTAATGACGACGTATAATGCAAGTAATCCAATTATTGCCATGCCGAGGCATATGTGGGCAAATGATTCCGGTTCCATGAAATTTATGAAACATAACTCCTTTACATGTGTTTGGTAGAAAAATCCGGAAGAAAAACGAGTTTACCGAAAATTATCCGAAAAGAGGGTCTTCAAGCCGTAAATATGGTTTTATCCCTGAGTTTTTCAATTTAGTAAAAAGATGTTTTTTGTGATTAACAATTCCGTTCCAAGCTATCATTGCGCCGTTATCAACCAAGAATTCATTTTCTGGACAAAAAGATTTAGCTTGCCTTTCTTTGCACATTCGTTTAGCCATTTCCTGAAGGCGCTTATTGCAGGCAACACCACCACCTAGTAAAAGCTCTTTCTTTCCTGCGTGCGCCATGGCGCGCTCTGAAACTTCAATCAGCATCGCAAAAACTGTTTCTTGGGCTGAATAGCACAAGTCTTGCTTCGAATACTTCTTTGAAGCAATCTTCTGTTTTAGGTTTGTTAGAATCCCTCCAAAGCTAACATCCATGCCTTTGACGACATATGGAAGTTCAATGTAGTTTTTTCCTTTTAATGCTAATTTTTCGACTAATGGACCGCCAGGAAACCCTAAACCCAAATCCCTCGCATAAACGTCCAAAAAATTGCCAACCCCGATGTCAAGGCTCTCCCCCATAATCCTGAATGCACCTTCCTGCCACGTTATTACCTGCGTGTTGGCGCCTGATGCGTACAAGAGAACAGGATCTTTGGCTTTTGTTCTTAGCTTGCCTATTTCCAAATGGGCAATGCAGTGATTAACTCCAGTCAGAGGTATTTTGAGTCGCTGGGATAAAGTCCTTGCAGTTACAGCACCAACATTCAAAGTTGCTCCAATTCCCGGCCCTTGTGAAAATGCAATCAAATCAATGTCATCAAGCTTAATTCTTGCTTTTGTTAGTGCATCTGATAACACTGAATTTGCGCAGCGATAATGATGGTCAGCAACCTGCACCGGAATAATGCCGCCCTGCCTTGTTGTGAATGCATCCTTGACATTAGCAAGAATTTTGCCTTTAGAATCCACTATGCCAACACCGAAGGTGTGGGCAGTCGACTCAATGCCGAGACATATAATAGGCTTCATAATAAAAAGAAATTAAAAGAAAAATAAAAAATTATTGCTTAATTTGTACAGGTTCCATCCAGGTTTTGGGCTCCCGTCTGGTTTATCAAAGCACCAGTGGCTGCATCCACGTAGGTAATTGATACAACGTATGAATACGATGCTTGTGCAGTGCACGTAATCAAATTACCGTTTCCAATGCTCGCTGTTTGTCCTGGAGTTAAAGTAACTTCTCCTGCTTGAGAGATATTGGTTGGACCTACGATTACACTGCCAACTCTTACTGAATTTTTTAAGTTATTTTTAACAATAACTGAATCTGCTCCACTCGCAGAAAATGCTTTGCTTGTAATGCCCACATCTTTATTTGACCAATAAGCGTCACTTGTCCTACTGCCAGCTCCTCCGCCGATTCCGGGGATTCCGCCGAGAACGCCGATAAGAATCAGCGCGATCACTACAACTACTGCCAGAATTATTAGATATTCAGTTGCACCTTGTGCCTTTTTCATAACATCACCTTAACCATAATCCAGGACAGTTAGCATTTATAAACTTTATTGTCTGCTAAGAAGAAAATACCATAATCATTTATAAATACGTAGAACCATAGGTTTATCGCGCATGGGTTTGTTAGAGAAGCTGGAAAAAGGGGAAGTAGGAAAAAAGCAGCAATTAGTATTGGAACCTTCTAAAGGGCCTTTGCCTCAAAATCTTGTTCCAACAACTCCGCCTGAAGAAAAAATCAAGGTAAAGATTGCCCTCAAAACAGGGAAAATGCAGCTCACTAATAACGAGCGAGCTAAGGAACGCCCATCAACTTCAGTACGCCTACCAAGAGCACCTATCGGGATTCCTATGCTCGACAAAGTGACTGAAGGAGGCTTCATTCGCGGTAGCGTGAACCTTATAGGTGGTGGCCCAGGCGGCGGAAAAAGCATCTTCTGCATGCAATTTCTTGTTAATGGAATTGAAAAATACGGGGAAAATGGGGTTTTTGTTAGCTTCGAGCAGAGCGAGGAAAGAATTCTTCAGGACATGTCGCGCTTCGGTTGGAAACTTGATGAGAAGATCGCGCAGGGCAAGCTCGCAATAATGTATTTCACACCTGAACAGATTGAGAGCGTACTTCAAAGCGGCAGCGACGTATTAAGGGATATGGTTGAATTCGTAAAAGGGAAAAGGCTAATTATTGACTCGCTAAATGCGTTTGCCTTGCTCCATACAGACGAGAGTGAAATGAGAAAAGATGTAATGAAGCTTTTTGAAGTTGTCCAAAAGTGGGATGTGACAACCATCGCAACCCTTGAGCAGGAAAGCGATGAAACAAGGCACCAGGCTTCTGTCCTTGAATTCGAAACAGATTCGGTTACGCTTGTTTACAATAAAAAAGTAAACAACAGAAGGATGCGTTCGCTTGAGATTTACAAGATGAGGGGAACAAAGCATGCTCAGAAAACATTCCCAATGCTGATAACTGATAAAGGCATTACTATAGGCGGAGACGCTGAATGAGCAATCTGGGGCAAGGAACATTCGAAGTTATTCTGGTGTCTGGGGCAATATTCATTGTCATGCTCATATTATTCAATGTTCTTCAGGAAGGTGGAACAAGAACCTCTGCAATAATTGATCTTTCCAGCGCGAGCAATGCTCTTCAAGAACTTGATTCTGCAGGACAGGCAGTTTATGAGCAAGGAAAAGGAGCTCAGGTTACTTTGTCAGTTTCGTTTCCGAACGATGTCAAAAACGTTACATTTAATAACATGATTTCCACGATTTATTACAAGTCAGGCAAGTATCAAACAAGATCGCTGTCATATAATTCGACAGGAAGCCTGCCAACACCAGGATTAGGACCAATTAAACTTAGGATAAAAAACACTGGAAATGAAGTTTGCTTCGGCAACCTTTCTGCATGTCCATGAAAGCGCAAGGAACCATAGAAGCGATAATTGCAGTGGCAATCGGCCTTGTTGTTATTGTAATAATAGGAACATTTGTTGGAAACACAAATAGCAATGTCCAAGGCACAACAAGCACTCAAGTAGCAAGAAGTGCACTTGACGAACTTACAGCAGTTGGAAACGAGCTGAACAGCCAAGGAACGGGCTCAAAGTCACAAGTCGACTTATCATTGCCTGCGGACGTAAAAGAAGTGATTTTTTCTGGTAACACAATGACCTTTCGTTTTAATTCTGGACAGACATCAACAAGGTCTGTGCCGTACAAAGTTTATGGCCAGGTTAACATAAGCGAAGGCAAGAATTACATAACAGCGCAAGCGCTTGATTCTGGAATATGTTATGGCGATCCGACTCTTTGTTCAACTTGCGGCGATGATATAATAGCAGGATTTGAAGAATGCGAAGGCAGCAACCTTGCTGGAAAAACCTGCTGGGACGTTGGCAATTTCGACAGGGGCACACTTTCATGCTCATCAACATGCAGATACAACACATCATTATGCATTCCTCCGGTTTGCGGCAATAACTTAAAAGAAAGAGGCGAGGCTTGCGATGGAACTGATCTTGCAGGCGAAACTTGCAGGACGCAAGGGTGGTGGCTGGGACCACTTAGCTGTTATAATCCTCCTGGTGCTTCTCAATGTACCTTTGATACTTCTCAGTGCATACCTGCACAAAGCTTGTGCCTTGGAGTTGATATAAGCACAATAGCACTCGAGGCAACCGATAATAGAATTAAGTTCATTACTGCAACAAACCTATGCCCTTTTCCCATATACGTCGCTGGCGCCAATATATCGTGGGATGACCCTACAAATTTATTGGAAGCTGTACAAATAGACGGAAGCGTAAAATGGGGGTATAATTGCAACTGGGGCTGTGTGCCATTAGGTAGACAACCATCTGATACCATTGTCAACTTCAGTGGAACAAACACTTTACTTTTTACCCTGCCACCATTATCATCGAGTATTTTTGATAAAATCGATTGGAAGAAAAGTGTTGAAGGTACAGAAATAGTACTTGGATTTATGTTCAACGACAGTAGCGTGAATTGGTCTTTACCATTTACACCTGAAGACTAATCCTATGAAAAAAAATGGCCAAACATCTACCGAGTTCATAATCTTAATTGCTGCCTTACTTGTCGTCCTAGTCGTCATGATGAACTTATTCTCCGGCCAGGATAATTTGTCTTTTTCTTACGGGCAAAAACTGGCAGCAACAGACATAGCTGATTCTGCTGCTTTTGTAATTAATGAGGTTGCTTTAGCAGGCGACAATGCGACTGGCAGCTTTTTCTTGCCTTCATCGATTAAGGACAATCTTGCTTACAACCTGACAATTAATTCAAGCATTGTTAGTGTAACTTATAGTGGAAGGCAAGCTCAGGCAGCACTAATCACTTCCAATGTAACATCTACAAAACTTACGCCAGGCACGAAAATTATCGTAAGAAATAACAATGGGGCGATTAACTTTGGCTAAAGGACAGTTCCTAAGCATGGACTTGATCCTTGCCATAATTGTGTTCCTAATTATCCTCGTAAGCACGTTGCTATTATGGGAGCAGGCAAGAAATCGGGGGGAGCAGATTTCAGAAAAAAGAGACATAAACACGCAAGCAAGATTCGCCCTGCAATCATTGACCCAAACCCCCGGCAACCCAGCATCCTGGGACAAAGCTGAATTTTTTAATGCATCTCAGCTAGGATTGACAAGCATCCCTTTCGTTCTTGAAGAATCAAAGCTTTACTCATTCTCAATTTGGAATTCATCTTTTTATGACAACTACAAAAAGATTTTAGGCCTTCAAGGCTATGATTTTGCGCTTTTCATTTATCCCTATGATTATACGCTCCAAAGATTCTCGACTACAAGCAACTTCTACATAGGGAAAAACTCTTCGGCAACAATTAATGAAAAAGTCCGCTTAGAACGAACTCTTTCGATGAACAAAACGTATCAGCAGCTTGTGCTGGTGGTGTGGAAATGAAGCAAGGCTTCATCTTTACGCTTGATATGCTCTTTGCAATGCTAATGGCGCTCACAATGTTTACTGCAATAATACTATTCATGAGCCCTTCAAGCACTCCAGATTTTTCGCAAACGGATTTGCACCATCAAGCGCTCTCATTGCTGCAATCAATTGACTCAAACTACACTTTGCACCTGGCTTTGAAACAAGACAAGTCACATTTCATAAAAGAATTCCTTGAAAATGCCACAAGCGCTCGACTTTGCGCTAATCTTTCCATCCTGAACCAAACTCTCAAGGTTGAGCAGAGCTTTAACAAAACCAATTGCCCAAGAGGCAATCAAATAGCGGTAGCCAGGCAACCTCTGCATTATTCAGGCATAACAAGGATGGCTGTGATGGAGACCTGGTATAAATGAAAAAAGCTGTACTCATGAGTATAATGACAGTTTTCATCCTGTTTTCGCTATTCCTTTACACTCTAGCAGTTTTTGAGAGCCAATCAAATTTTAACGACAGGCGATCATCAATAAATACGGGTTTAAAGATAGTCGCGCTTGAATCATTCATAGGAGAAGACCTGCTTAGCCTAAGCAACATAACCCGGCCTGTAATGAGCAAAAATACAACCACAAACCTAACTGAAATAACATTTCGCAGATTCGGAACTTTGCCAGCATTAAATTTTTCCAACATCAGCCAGGAGTATGCATCCTTTATTTCAAGCAACTTTTCTTACATAGATAAGATTAACTTGACTCTGTCAAATTTGACTTCTAACATGAGCATTTCAGGCCATAACATAACAATGGTTTTTGATACCAATGAATCATACATATATTTCGATAATCCGGAAAACGTTAGAAACATCACAATCGTCCTGGTCACAAACGGAACAATATACTGGAACAGCACAGTTCCAACAAATGATCCTGAAGGACAAAACATCACGATTAAAGTTATAGACACGGCAGGCAACGTTGTATATAACCAAAAAATGACTTTGAACCCATCACAAATTAATGAGGAAATCAGCATTTTTTTCAACGATACTGGAGTGCCCTCGCTCACAATAGATTACGGAACTGTAACTGGAAGGCCAGGAACGTTCAGGATTAGAAGCCGAAGCATTTACATTGCCCCACAAGATTTAAAAATGACCTTGACCCTAGTCCCGGGTGAGCAAAGAGCCCAGCAGGACACTAAACTCAGGATTATAGGCAATAGCATTTCGAGAAATGACAGTGTGTCCCTAACAAAGGTTTAAAGGAGGATGGTAGACATAACAAACATTCAGTTTCTAAATGACCCTTTAGTCCTCAACATATTACTCATGGTTACGCTTGTCATAGTAACGTTTCTCTTATTGTACATAGTAAGCCTAAAGCGTAAAATGAAACAGAATACATTAGCATGCACAACCGATAGTGAACTTAAAAGAGTCTTAAAAACAACTGATGAACTACTTGGCAAGCTCCCAGAATCAGAAATATGGTCATTTGTCAGTTCGCCTGATTTTGAAATATATAAGGAAGTCCTAAAGCCCATCTTAAACAATTCACCCAATGATGCTGTTGAAAAACCGACACCAATAGCAATTGCGGCACCCGTATTAGACCAAGATATAAAAAAAGATTCGGAAACATTATCAAAAATCCAGAAAAATCACGTCCCCGCGCGAATTGAACCAGAAAAAAGTCAAAAACTGAGTGCAAAGCCTCCTCAAATTGAATCTCAAAAACCTCGCGAAGAGAAAAAAACCGAAGAAATCCCCCAATTGAAAAAAAGCTCTGAATTTAAACAATATGGAAAAAAAAGTTCGGTTAAAAAAGAAAACAAGGCAAAATAATGGGACTACTTTCTAAAGGAATGGCGCTTGAGCGCAATATGATCCTCAACAAGCAGAACTTATCAGGAAAGCTAAATACCGACATAGACAGGTTTTATTATATGGTCAGGTCAGCGGGGTCTGTAAGGATATCTTTTGCATGCAAAACTCTGAATATAAAGCGAAAACAAATTGAGGAATACGCCTCAATTTTGGCAGATAGGAACCTCATTGTAATAAAAAGATCCCTCTTTAGTGATTTATCTTTCGAAATAGTGGAGCAAAAAGATAAGTCGCAAAAAATCACCCTGTCGCTAATAATCTTATGGAACGCACCCTAATAGAGAGCTATTCACTCATCGCGGAAAGTGTCCCTGCCACCATAAATATCTGGCAAGTTCCCGGAGAACTTATACCGCACTATGAGCTGATAGTCCCCGAAGTCGATATGGGGACACTTGCGGTACTTGATGAGATCAAAGAAGAGCTTGCAAGGACGCTCACAATAACAATAGAAGAAATAACTGATCCCCAGCACGCACACGAGCTTCGTACAAAGGTTCTGGACGTTACGAATTCCCTGCTTCAAAAAAAATTCCCATCAATGGATCACCTGCAGCGCACTGTTATTTCAGGCATGCTCATGCAAAAAGTTTACGGGATCGGCGAACTCGAAACACTTCTCGCTGACGCATTTCTCGAGGAAATAGTCATTAATGGCTCAAAGCAGCCTATCTCAGTTTACCATAAAAAATTCGGGTGGATGATTACAAACAAGAATGTTAATTCAGAAGAGGACATATACAATTTGGCAGCACAAATCGGCAGGAGAATTGGCAGGCAAATAACCCTTCTCACGCCCATTATGGACGCGCACCTCGTTGCAGGAGACAGGGTAGCTGCTACACTTTTCCCAATATCAACTGCAGGCAGTACAATAACGATAAGAAAATTTGCCCGTGTGCCTTGGAACATTGTGACTTTGATAAAAAATAAAACGACTTCTATCGATATTCTTGCATTTGTCTGGCTTGCAATTCAGTATGAAAGAAGCGTGATGGTTGCCGGAGCAACCGCGTCAGGAAAAACATCAATGCTCAACGCGTTGTGCGTTTTCATACCTCCTTCCCAACGCGTAATAACAATAGAGGACACAAGAGAAATTCTCCTTCCAAAAGCATTGCACTGGAATTGGGTGCCGATGAACAGCAGATCAGCAAACGCCGAAGGACAGGGAGAAGTTACCATGCTTGATCTCATAGTGGCTTCGCTTAGAATGAGACCGGACAGGATAATAATTGGAGAAGTTAGGAGAAGAGAACAAGCGGAAACAATGTTCGAAGCAATGAATACAGGCCATTCAGTCTATTCAACAATTCACGCGGACAATGTTGAACAAGTAAAAAGGAGGCTGCTCGAACCGCCTATTTCGATACCGAAGAATGAAGTAGAAAGCCTGCCTCTTATCCTCATCCAGTACAGGGATATGCGCAGAAACTTGAGGCGCACACTTGAATTGGCAGAAGTACTTCAAAATCCCAAGCCAACACTTCTAACAAACTACCTATTCCGATGGCACCCACGTAATGACACATTCGAACCAATAAACCAAAGCCAGAGAATTTTCGAGGACCTAAATCTCCATACAGGCCTTACAATCCAGGAAATAAAACAAGACCTGAAAGAGAAAGAGAGTATCCTTCAATGGATGGCAAACCACAATGTCACTGACCTTGACCTAATTGGAAGCGTGATGAAGGCTTACTATTTCAATAAAGAAATTATCCTGCGCCTCGTCAATGCAAATAAGTCTCCAGGCGCAGTGCTGGATACATTCGTATGAGCAAAGTACCGCTTCTGATAATTAACCCGAAGAACAAGAACTTCGTCTTTCTTTCTCCGATTTCAAGCAGGATAGCATTGCTTTTTCCAGGCCTAAAATTCGACCTCCAGCAAGCTGGTTTGCAGATGGACACTTTGAAATATGCATCCTTGTCACTACTTAACTCAATCATCATTGGAAATTTATTTGGATTGGTCCTTTTTGTAACTTTATACGTCTCAAAGAAAGAAGTACTAAGTGTTGCAATCGCGAAATCCATTGGACTCGGCCTTGCATTTACAATGCTTATTCTTCTGATAAACCTGATTTACCCACGCATTATCGCAGGAAAAAAAGCTGAAGATATCGACAATAACTTAATTTTTGCGCTCAAAGACATGCATCTTCAGGTTGGAGCAGGAGTAAACCTCTATCTCGCGATTGTGAATGTTAGCATGTCAGGCTACGGTGCAGTTTCCAAAGAATTGGGTGAAGCAGTGATAAGAATCGAAACAGGTTCTCCAATTGAAAAGTCGCTCGAGAGGATGGCCCATAACAGCAAATCCAGGCATTTGCAAAAGACTCTTTGGCAAATGGTCAATGCATTAAAAGCTGGAGCAAGCCTAAAAGAAACTCTCGCATCCATTATTACTGACTTGAAAGCCGAACAATATTCCAAAATAAGAGAATATGGGCAAGAGCTTAACATGATGATTCTGATGTACTTGCTTTTTGCAATAGCAATACCAAGTATTGGAGCCACACTTCTTATCGTTCTCTCTGGGTTTGGAGGGCAAGGGATAAGCCCAGCCACTTTTATTTCATTTGGCGTCGGAAGCATGGTAATACAAATAACACTAATCACTTTCATAAAATCAAGGAGGCCTGCAATATCGTTCTAAGGAAGAATTTATTCCAGGCGTTTTACCGCAAAATAGGATCATCTCTGCCGGATAGATACAGGAAGGGCATAGCGGATATTTTCAACCATAGCGGTAAAAGGGATGTCAATGTCGATGAGTACCTAGGCAGCACAACCGTAATTTCCATTCTGCTTGGATTAATAGTCCCACTTATACCATTAGCGCTTAAGCTTCCTTTCAATTTCCTTTACATCTTACTTTCAATTGCCATTATCGCCCTTGTCCATTACCTGAACTACTTACTGGTATTCATCGGAGGGGAAGATTATACAAATAGAATAGAAGATGTGCTTCCTGACTTTCTTCGATTAATAGCTTCTAACATACGTTCAGGCATGACTCCGTTTCAAGCGCTAAAACTTGCTGCTAGGCCGGAGTTCGGCCCACTCAAAGACGAAGTGGATTATATCACAATAAGAGGCCTTGGCAATGAAAATTTTCAGGATCTTGTTGTAGCGATAAATAAGCACATAAGGTCCGAAAGCCTTGACAGGGCACTGAAACTGTTTAGTTCAACCCTCAAAAGCGGAGGCCACCTTGCTCAAGTTCTCGAAGAATCAACAACTTACATCGAGGAGAAGCGCAGGCTGAAAAAAGAATTATCGACAATCACCAAATCTTACAGCGTCTTCATAATGTTTTCAGTTGTAATTTTAGCGCCGTTTCTTCTCTCAATTTCCATTCAGTTTCTAACTATGGTTACCGCCATCCAAAGCATCACTAAAGGTTCGGAATCTATTGCTGGCTTCGGAGGGCAAATATCCATCACGGTCGGGTTCCTAAGAATATGCGCACTCATATTCCTTGTAGCTACTGGGATTTTCTCAAGCATGCTTGTAGCAGTAATAAAGCAAGAGAAAATACAGTATGGCTTCAAATATGCATTGTTGATAGTGAGCCTTTCATTGGTCAGCTTTTTTATAGCTAACAATGTGATTAAATCGATGTTTGCAAGTTAGGTTA
>JBBSVZ010000085.1:14414-30714 GCA_038046545.1 Nanobdellota archaeon
GTCAGCTTTTTTATAGCTAACAATGTGATTAAATCGATGTTTGCAAGTTAGGTTAAAATGATAATTTAGGAGTCTGATAATTAGTCAGCTTAAGTTCAATTTTTGTCAAAGACACGTCTTTGACTAGATTTGTTGATATCATGGAGCGTAAGCGGTTACTGCCCCTGATATTGGCTGATATTATTCAATTATTAATACCATATGTTGGCCTTAAATAAGAAAATCACATATGGTTAAATTCTTTAAACTCTAATCAATAACAAGAGCCGCCAAAGCATTGGCCTGTAGAACCGTTTCCAACCGGGCAGCCTGACGAGAAATTATAAGCTAAAGTTCCAGAACAATAATACTCCAATTGGACAGATGCTGAAATGCAGAAGTCAGAGTAATTGTAAGGGAAATTGTTTTTGTAGCCTGTAACACTTCCTGGAATCTGCGGGTAATATCCTCCGTCATTGTCGGCACAGGAATCGGTTGTGACAGAATTACAAACTCCGCCAGTGCAACCACTTGTGCATGTTTGGACAACAGTTGGAGTCGTGGTTACTCCGCATGCTCCGCTTGCGCAATAATAATCAACATAATTCCTAACAACGTTGCCATTCAAGCAGTAATTAGCACCTGAATAATAATCAGATCCGCAGCTTGATAAATTCGTCTTTTTTGATGTTCCAACACAATAGTTTTCTGAGACAACTGCCGATCCTATACAGCTGTCTGTATTACTATAAGTAGACCCATTCAGAACTCCTGAAACAGTACCTTGAACACTGGTAACGTACCCACCATCTGTATCGCTGCATGAATCTGAAGGGGCTGAGTTGCAAGCACCGTTAGTGCAACCGTTCGCACATGTTTGGACTAGATTGCTCGATGAACTATTTGTGCAAACTCCAAGCGAACATCCTCTACTAGCATAATTTTGGTAAACTGATGAGCCAATGCAGTATGGGGATCCGATATTGCCTGATGATCCGCATGAATATATGCCGCTTGTCGAAACAGAACTAGAACAAGTAAATTCTGTTACTTGATCAGTTGAGAAGCAAGAGTCCGAGTAAGAATAAGGACTTCCACCCACATTGCCTGAAACTTGCCCAAGCGTATTCAAATTCAAGCCATCGGTATCTGAACATGTATCAGGATTAGCAGCATTGCAAACTCCCCCAGTACAGCCATAAGGACAATCTTGAACTAACATATCAGAAGTACCGTTTGTGCAATAACCATTTGTGCAGCCAACTGACAAATATTTTTGATAAACTGAACTTCCCGAGCAAAATGTTGAGCCAATCGGCCCTGAATTTCCGCATTCTGACATTAATATCGGTGTGACAGTTGACTGGCATGATGCTGATTTTGTTCCTGGATAATTGCAGGTGAAGCTCTGATAATCCCTGTAAACACTTCCTCCGCTTCCGCAATAAGGTCCAGTAACATATTGTGATGTTCCGCAATCATTATTTGAATTGCAAGCAGGGACGAAAACGGTTATACTGATTAGGGAAGAACTTGAAGCTGCGTTTTTACTGGTTGTGCTAACTTGAACTTGGCGATTGCCCGTTGAATTTGCCTGAACTAACCAAGATGTTGTCTGGGTTGTACCAGAATTTATTGCAGTCCATGACTTTAAAGAACTTGTCGACTTCAAAATCAAGCCGCCTGCTGGAAATGAAATTGTTGACTTAACAGTGTTGCATCTTGAATTTTGACAACCAACAACAACACTGACTGTGAAAGTTTCTCCCGGCTTGAACTCTGCTCCGGTAGCTGGAGAACTAATTGTTGTTGTTGTGACTGCTCCAGTGGTTGCAAACCCGGTCAGAGTAAATGGACCGAACATAAAAAGAGTGACGGACAAAGCAACTGCAATGAGAACAACGCCAGGCAGAAGCCCTTTATATTGTGATGACATTAAATCATTTCTTTAATTTACTAATATATAAACATAACGCCACAGGCTATTGTCTTATTTGTGTCCTAGGTCATTGGATTTGTCACCCCTTTAAGCGTTAGGCTTAATCGGGGTGTATGAAACTGCGAAATCCACATGTTTTATCTGAACTGAGAAAGTTTTATTCGCATGGCTGGTGCCATGCTGATGTTCAGCAGTACTTGCTGAACCATCATGGTTTAGTGGTTAGTGTTCGTACTTTGAAGCGGTGGAAGAAGCGTATTTCTGATGCTTCTTGGTGTGGGCCTAAAGTTCCTGTCCCTCCAAAACCTTTGTTTAAAGTTACTCCTGAGATGCTTGTTAGAATTTGTAGGTTGCGTAAAAAGTCTGGTTGGGGTAGAGTAATATTAAAGCAGTTATTTCCTTTTGATATTTCTGAGAGTACTTACCGCCGAATAATTAAGCTTAATGGGCTTTCAAGAGGTAGCAAGATCGAGAATCAACGAATTCATTGGGTGAAGTGGCAGCGAGAACATCCTGATAGCTTGTGGCAGCTTGATAGCTGGAAGCATCCTGACGGAAACTGGGTCATCGATGTAATCGATGACTGCTCAAGATTCTGCATTGGGATAAAAAAAGTGAAGAATCTAACTACAAGTGCAGTGACTGAATTTCTTGAGGACCGAATAAGAGTTCATGGAACTCCAAGAGAACTCTTAACGGATAACGGTTCAGAAAACGGAACAACAAGCAAGAACAGCGAATTTGATGAGTGGTGCAAAAAGCACCACATAACTCACATTCGCTCAAGAATCCACAAACCAACAACAGCAGGCAAAGTTGAGCGATTCCACCAAACAGTTCAACAAGAATTGCCATACTGCAATTACGACTTAGAACTCTTCAGAATGCGCTACAACCACATAAGGCCACACATGAGCTTGCTGGGCAAACGCCCAGCAGAAGTATACTTCAACCTACAACAACGCTTAAAAACAACAGAACAAAAACAACAACAAAAATGGGGGTGACATTCCCCATGACCTACCACACTATTGTCTTATTTGCGGGAATTGTAATTTTTACTAATCTAACTTTGCGCTCAATCGCCGCGCGGGCTTAATTGCTTAAGGCGCTTTATTGTCGCAAAGCGACCTTAGAACGCAGCAAGTTCGGCCATGGCCTGCACGGCCAGGAGTGCTAATAAATATTTAGCTCCATATTAGGAGACAATAAAACGCCGACGCTCGGATTTGAACCGAGATATCCTTTCGGAAACCAGCTCTCAAGGCTAGCGCAATACCAGATTATGCGACGTCGGCAACATCATATTTTCTGTCCTTGCTGACGGCGCGCCCACGAAGCTACGCTTCGGGCGGATGCGACGTCGGCAACTTCAACTATTCTACTTTTGGCGCAGAAGCTCCCACGAAGCCACGCTTTTGGCGGTTGCGACTGCGGCAACAACAAACAGGTCGCCATATCCTTATTAAAAACCTTTTTATACTCTTCTGCCTAAAATGTTGCTATGGAGAAGCACCATAGAAGCTCTCTCATTGGCCTTGTCCTTGTTTTAATCCTGCTTTTTGTGATGTCATTTGGAACACTTACTTTTACAGGATTCGTTTCTGCGCCACTTACCGCTCAAAAACCAGACCTTTCGACCCCGATATTCTTCACTCTTCTGGTTGGGTCCATTGGAATAGTTTATTACGTTTACAAAACAAGAAATTAGTTAATTCTGAACAGGGCTGGAAATTTTGCAACTTCTGAGGCATGGTGCAGTTTTTCAGTGCTCTGGGCGTAAACAGTTATCAAGGGATCTCCCCACTTAACTGATTCCTTAAGGTGATGGTGAATATACACGCCGGCACCTGTGTCCTTTGGTGCACCAGCTGCCTTTGCGATTTGGGATAATGCTCTTGCATCAATAAAAGCTATTTTTCCTGATTTTGAAGCATAATAAATCCTTACATGTTTCCCGAGCTTAAGCATCCTTCTGGGAGATCGCCCCTGTGCATTTAAAATCTGAGTGAATTTTTTCAGTGCTCGGCCAGAATCAAGTATGCCACATGCGAGCTCATAGCCCCTGCCCGGCTTTGCTTTAGAAACCATCTCAAGCATGATTCCAGCCATGACTAGAGATTTTTCTCGAAGGTCCCTTGGGGCGTCCTTATCGTTCTTAATGACTTTTATTATATCCCACGCTTCGAGAGCTGGCCCAATTCCATTACCGATAGGTTCTGAGCCATCTGTGAAAATTATCCTTGTCTTTATACCTAAGCTCTTGCTCACATACTCAAATCTCTTTCTAAGCTTAGTTGCCTCCCTGACATTCCTTACCTTAGCTGTACCGCCTATAGGGATGTCCAGAAGTAAGTGGGTTGAACCTACAGCAAACTTCTTTGCCATGACGCTTGCAATCATCTGGCCTTCTGCGTCTATATTAAGAGGATGCTCAACCCTTATGATTTTATCATCTGCAGGCGCAAGATTTAGCGCGCCTCCCCATACCATTGCACCGCCAGTTTTCATTACAACTCTCTTTAGCTTCTTTATATCCAGACTTACGTTGGCCATTGTCTCGACTGTGTCAGCAGTACCTGATGGAGAGGTTATTGCACGTGAACTTGTCTTGGGGATTAAGAGGCCTGCAGCAGCTATTATTGAAACAATAATCGGTGTGGTTCTATTACCTGGCACTCCACCAATGCAGTGAACATCCATTATTGGCTTCCTTTTGAACTTGAGCGTCTCCCCTGTAACGACCATTGCTTTGCACAAAGAAACAACTTCATTGTTGGTCAGGTCATGGATGAAACATGCAGTAACGAAGGCGGCTAGTTCAGATTCAGTAAGATGGTTATGAACAATCTCTTCAATCACCATCAGAAATTCTTTGTAAGACAGCCTTTTGCCGCTCATCTTTTTCTTAATTATCCTTGTTGATTCTGGCTTGGGAATAATAGAGATTCTTACCATGGCACCCGTCTTGGCATTCAGCTTATTTTCAAGTTCCTCCATCAACCCGATTATTCCAGGTCGAATGGTATTCTTGTTATGAGTAATATCAGCGACCGCGATTGCCTTGTGGTTGTTGTGTTTCAGCAGAATCCTGTCACCATAATGAATATCCATCTGGTCAGCATCTTTACTGTAAATAATAGCTATCAGGGGCCCCCCCGTATGTATGTTTAAATCCCGAACTTTGAGAAGCATGGGGTTAAAATGCCGCAAATCGTTTTTAAAAGTTTCTAAATTGGGATTTTGTAGTTTTTGTATGGGCTAAAATCTTTACTTAACTAACATTGCGCTCAGTCGCCGCGCGGGCTTGATTGCTGCAGGCGCTTGATTGTCGCAAAGCGACTTTAAAGCGCAGCAAGTTTAGCCACGGCCCTTGGAAAATTGTTTCCAAGTCCGCTGAGCTTGCTCAGCGTTATGCACGGCCCAGAGTGCTAATTATTAGTTAGATATTGAGTTAAGCAGAATAAGTGCTCAGGGAAACCTATATAAACAAACATTGCCCGTTTAATCAAGTAGCCTATGACCCGAATCCTGAAGCTTGTGCTGCACGGCTTCAAGTCGTTTGCCAAGCGCACCGAGATAGTTTTTGATGAGACGTTCAATGTAGTTTTGGGACCAAATGGCTCAGGCAAAAGCAACGTGCTTGACTCTCTCTGCTTCGTTCTTGGCAGAACTAGCTCGAAAAGCATGAGGGCTGAAAAGCTTGAAAACTTAATATATAATGGCGGCAAGCTTAAGAAGCCAGCAGAAAGATGCGAAGTCTCAATCCTATTCTCAAACAAGAACAAGGAATTCCCTCTTCCAGAGGAAGTAGTAAAGGTGTCGAGATTCGTCAAGAAAACAGGCACTAGCGTTTACAAAATAAATGATAAAAGGGCTACAAGGCAAGAGATAGTGGATTTGCTTTCTAGCGCAAGAATTGACTATGACGGCTACAACATAATCCTGCAAGGCGACATCGTACACTTTGTTGAGATGCCAAGCGAAGAACGCAGAATGCTAATTGAAGAGGTAGCAGGCATATCAGTTTACGAAGAAAAAAAGAACAAGGCCTTAGGCGAGCTAGGAAGAGTTGATGAAAGATTGAGGGAAGCTGACATACTTCTTACAGAAAGAAAGACTCACCTTAAGGAATTGAAGGATGACAGAGACCAGGCATTAAAGTACAAAGAAGTAACAGACAAACTAAAAGCACAAAAGGCAACTCTTGTTCACCTGCAGCTCGAGAAAAAGGAACAGATTTACCAGCAAAACCTGAAGCAGTCTGAAAATGAAAAAGGAGACATACAAAAAAACATCACAGATATCGAAACTCTTAAGACAAAAGCAGGGCAGAAAAAAGGCGAAATAGCAGCCATAAACGAGGAGATAGAAAAGAAAGGCGAAAAAGAACAGGTGAAGATGCACAAGGAAATTGAGAATGCCAAAGTGCAGCTCGCAACCAACAAGCATAGGCTCGAATCATGCGAAAAAGAACTCACCAAACTCGGCACAAGAGAAACCCAGCTGCAAAAAGATCAAACGGAACTGGGAGAAAAAACTGAACAGTTTGACCAGCAAAAAAAAGACTTAGAGAAAGAGCGCCAGCTCAAGAAAAAAGAATCACAAAGAATAGAAGCAAGCATTGCAACGTTCAGAGAAAAACACAAGCTGGAAGACCTGGTACATCTTGAACAGCAGATAGAAACGTTCGACAAAGACATTGACACAAAGCAGGCAGAACTTCAGGGGCTTGTTGAGCAGAAGCAGAACATGCTGCGCGAGCAGGACAGGCTCGACATCCAAGTCAGAGGGATAGACGAAAAAATAGACAAGATATCCCAGCTGGAAAAAGAAAGTTTGGATGAGCTCGAATCCATAAAGAAAAAACGGACTGAATTCAAAAAACTCATTCTTGACCTCAATCTTCTAATTAGCCAGGACTCAGGATTCGCGGCCCAAATCGGATCAATAAAAAAGGACATAACAAAATCGGAAGAAACACTAAGCAAGCTCAGGGCGCGAGCGATAGGCTTGCGAGAAAGGCTTGGTGGCTCCAATAGGGCAGTAAGGGCAATCCTTGAGAACAAATCAAAATTCAAAGGAGTGATTGGAACTGTAATAGAGCTGGGAAAAGTCGAAAGCAAATATTCTCTTGCGCTCGACATCGCAGCAGGCCCAAGAGCGCTGAGCATAGTGGTTGAGGACGATGAGGTAGCTGCCACTTGCATCCGCTACCTGAAAACCAATAAGCTTGGAACTGCAACATTTTTGCCCCTGAATAAAATCAAAGGAAGGAAAGACGAAGAACTTCCTGCAACTATAATCAAAACTGCAGGAGTATTCGGCAAGGCATTAGAACTTGTGAAATTTGACCCCAGATACTCAACAGTTTTTAGCCACGTATTTGGAAGCACAATAGTGGTTGACAACATCGAAACTGCCCGAAAAATAGGAATAGGAAAAGCAAGGATGGTAACTCTCGACGGAGACCTAGCAGAAATTTCAGGCGCAATGGTAGGCGGTTACCAGGCAAGAAAAGGGGAATCGCTAGGCTTCCAGGAAGAAGACACGAGCAAGGAGATGAGTATTGCAGAGGGCAAGCTAAGCCTGCTAGAAACACAGCTCGAAGACACAGAGAAAATTAAGTCGAAAAATGAAGAAAAAATCGCTCAGCTGCGAACCCAAAAAGCGGAAATGGAAGGCGAAATACTCAAGGCAGAGAAAAGCCTCTCGCTCGAAGCAAGCGACACTGAAGTCTCTAAGAAACAGAAGAAAGAGATGCAAACGCAATTTGATGAAGTCTCTAAGAAACTGAGAAGCGTTGAGCTGACAGTATCGGGTCAAAGCAGCGCGCTTGCAGCGCTTAAGACCAAACGACAGATGGTTCGCAATGAGATTGGACAGCTAAGAAGCCCCACAATGCTTGCTGAACTGAACGCCTTCGAGCAGAAGAAAACAGACCTCATCACTGACCTTGCTCGAATCGAGCTGGAGATAAAAAACGTTGAGCTGCAAAGCAAGACAATTCACGAGCAGGAAACAGGCAGAATGAGCGAGATAATCAAACTGATACAAAAAGAAAGGGCACAATTCGACCTTGAAGCAAAGGATCTCACTTCGAAAATAGAATCAGACGAAAAGATGCTTGTTGAAATGGAAAAAGCAGCGGCAGAATTCTACAAGCGTTATAAAAATTTGTTTAACGACAGGGAAAAAGCGCACGCCGAACTGCAGAAAATAGAAACAAGCACCATTAGAAAGGAAGAGGAGATACGCTCAACCGAGCAAAGAACCAACTTAATTTCACTCAGGCTGGCAGAGCTTTCTGGACAAATTGCAGGTTTGAAAGCAGAGTTTGAGCAATTCTCAGGAGTGCAAATCCTGACCGAAAAAACAGAAGAACAACTAAAAGATGCTATTTACAGGGCAGAAAGAAATCTCACTGAAATGGGAAATGTCAACCTGAAGGCACTTGAAGTCTATGATAGCGTGGAAGCACAGTACAACGAACTCATGTCAAAAAAAGACACCCTAATGAGAGAGAAAAATGACGTGCTCTCGATGATAGCTGAAATAGAAGACAGGAAGAAAGAGCTTTTCATGAACAGCTTCAACATAGTAAATGAGCAGTTCAAGAAAACATTCCAGAGCCTCTCAACAAAAGGCGAAGCCTCGCTTGTAATAGAAAATCCTGAGAACCCCTTCCTTGCGGGAGTCAGGATAATGGTCAACCTCACAGGCACAAAATTCCTCGACATAAGAAGCCTTTCAGGAGGAGAAAAAACGCTTACTGCACTCGCATTCATATTCTCAATTCAGGAGCACGAGCCTGCATCTTTCTATGTTTTCGACGAGGTGGATGCAGCACTTGATAAGAAAAACTCTGCAAAGCTAGCCCAGCTCATAAAAAAATATTCCTCAAAAGCACAGTACATAGTCATATCCCACAACGACTCCATAATACAGGAGGCGTCAACACTCTATGGCGTCAGCATGGACGAAAGCGGCACATCCAACGTGGTGAGCCTGCGTGTCTGAGACAAAGCAAACGGACAAGACAATCGAGACAATATTCTTGGTCCTTCTAGTCGCTGTGCCGCTAAGCTGGATGATAAAATTAATGGATTTCAATCCGGTTCTGCTTTTCATAACTTCAGCAATCGCAACAATTCCTTTGACTAGGCTGATTTCTGAGACGACAGCAAAAATCGCTGACAACTCATCCTCTGCTTTTGGCGCGTTTATCAACGCTGCGCTTGGAAATATAACCGAAGTCATGATCGCAATTTTCGCAATCGCAGCCGGACTCATCGTTATAGTGAAGGCTGCAATCATTGGCTCGCTCTTGGCCAATCTGCTATTCCTTCTTGGAGCATCGCTATTTCTCGGAGGCCTTCGATATAAAGAGCAGAGGTTCAATACTGAAACTGCAGGAATAGCATCAACAATGCTAATTATCGCATTCGCAGGCTTTACAATCCCATCAATCTTCGCCCTTGGGTATGACAATGCACCAGTCGAAACGATATCGATGCTTGTCTCAGCGGTGCTAATAGTAGTTTATATCCTAGGGGTCGTTTTTACCTTCTTTACCCACAAACACCTTTTCCAGCCGATAAGAAGCTACTCTCAAAGAATGCTTATGGAAAACTGGGGCAAAGGAAAAACATTTTCACTGCTAGCACTTGGTGTTAGTTTGCTGGCCATTGAGACAAACCTTCTTGTCTCAAGTCTAGAGCCGACAATAAAAACTTACGGGCTACCGCCGATTTTCATGGGAGTAGTAGTTCTTGGAATAATAGGAAATATTGGCGAAATGGCCTCTGCAATGAGCGCAGCAATAAAAAACAACGTCAACCTCTCGATAGGCATCGCAGTCGGCTCAAGCACACAAATAGCAATGTTCGTTGTCCCAGTACTGGTATTTGTCAGCATGCTAATGGGAAATCCATTAACACTTGTTTTCCCCCTGTTCCACATCCTTGCTGTCCTTTTCGCAGTGATGATAGTCAATTATTTATCAAGCGATGGCAGGTGCAACTGGCTAGAAGGAGTGCAGTTACTTTCAGTTTATTTCATAATTGCTGTTGTTTTCTTTTTTGTTAAATGAGGCAATACACCCTTAAAAAAACTCTAACACCTGCTTGAGGTCCTTAATCATCCTCTCCCATGAAAACTGCGATAATGCAGTCTTTCTTGCATTTTTGCCCATCTCCAATCTAAGCTGCTCGTCATTCAAAAGAGTTTTCAGATGATGCGCAAGCGAGAAAGATTTTCTTCTGGGAAACAGGAATCCGTTATAGCCCGGCCTGACGTAGGTTTTTACATAACCGACAGGAGTGCAAACGACCGGAACACCACATGCCATGGCTTCCATAGTTGAAAGTGATGAAGTTTCAGTTAATGATGGCAGGACATAAACATCCATTGCCTGATAATAAGGAACTGTGTTGTTCTGAAAGCCTACAGCGAAAATGTTTTTTTTTCCTGCAAAAAGTTCCTTGAGTTCCAACACACCCTCTCCGACAATAAGAAGCTGAGCGGATGGAACATGCTTCTGGACTCTGACAAAAGACCGATAAAGAGTCTGCAGGTTCTTTTCCCTGCCAAGCCTTCCCACGAATCCTATTACAGGCGCTTTGGGATTGAGTCCCAAGGACTGCTTAATTGCTGCCTTGTCGTGTGGCGGAGAGAATTTGTGAACATCTGTACCCATATGAAGGATTTTTTTCTGGGTCTTGATTCCATTATGCGTTATGAATTCCCCAATCTCCCTTGATGGAACAAGCAGTAATTTGCAGCGGTTGTAGACAACCCTAGCCAGCATCTTAAATGCTGCATGAAGCACAGGACGGATAAAAGGTCGGGGCTTCAGGCTGTACGTGAAAAGCTCCCATTCTATTGAGTGGATGTAAGAAATGATCGGCTTTTTTTTTCTTGATGCTTCGAATACCGCAAATGTTCCTACTGGACCAATTGTTTGAGAAAACACGATGTCTGCTCTTGAAACTTCCTTGCGTACAAGTGCAAGTTTAAATTTCGGCAGCTGGTAGTCTCCGAACACAAATTTTCCCAGAGGAACCCTGACTATTCGCAATCCCTTGAAAGGGGGCGTATTTCCGGGAAAGTCAGGAGCGATTACTGTGATTTCATAATCCTCTGAAAGAAAAGGAATAATCTCAGAGAGGAATCTTGAAATACCATCCCATCTTGGCAAAAAGCTGTCTGTGGCTATCAGTAGCTTTTTCATAGAGGAACCTTGTAAAACCTCTCAGCGAACCTGCAGCCGTGCCTGATTCCGAAAATAACCGAGCCGATAAGAACGCTCGCTATCAGCACGGTAAGCGCAACCTTTTGGCTCTTGAATTTTCCCAACGCTTGCAGCTTGACCTTAAAAGTGTCTGTAACATCAACATACATCTGCGGCCAGTCGCTTTTCATTAAATCCAGCGGATTCCACACTTCATAAGCGTAGACATCTGCGCCGAAATCTCTCTCTTTAAGCAACGCAGTTACGATTTTGAAAACATCCCTATGATCAGGGTGAAAGTCGTCAGGAGCATGCAGGAAAATCTTTTCAGGCTTTTTCGTGATCAACAAATGCACTATCTTGTCCTTCAGATTCTTTGATTCAAACTCCTCTTTGAACTTTCCTTCCTTGAGACCGAGAAATATCATCTCCTTGAAGCCGAGATGCTTGCCAGCATGCTTGGATTCTTCCACCCGCATTGTTGCACTGTGCTCCCTCTTCAGCCAGGGATGAGTTAACTCGCCGAAAGAAAAAACAACGATATGTATCTCATAGCCCTCTTTGGCATACTTAGCCAGGGTTGCTCCAGCGCCAAGAACCTGGTCATCCGAATGAGCGCAAAAAACCACAATGCTTTGCATATCAGGGTAAAAGGATAAAACAGGATAAAAGGGTTTCGTAAAAAGAATGAAAAGTTGAACTTAAGAAAAATCTTTAGCGCTCAAGCGCCGCGCGGGCTTGATTAATCAAGCCTGTCTGGCGATTGAAGACAATTAGTATAAATTTATAAAGATTAGCGCCCGAATTATAGTAATGGGCTTAATGGAGTTTCTTAAACCAAATAAGACGAAGATAATAATTGCGTTGATTTTACCTATTGTTTTTGAATTATTGATATTTCTTTTTAGAATTTATATAAATACTCTTGATAAAAATGCATTCGCTCCCTTAATGCCAGGTATTAATCTAAATCCAAGTTTTATTGGAATTGTTATTTTTTTAATAAGTCGCATATTAATTTCAGTCTATCATTATCCTTTGGCCTGTTTTATTGCAACATTAATAAAAGGAGGGATGGCTTCAATTACTGCAAAAAATGTTTTGTTATTCGTAATTCTTCTGGCAATATTTAATCCACTAACTTTAACTATTATCTTGATTTTGCCATTATTTTTCTTTGTAATGACAAAAGCATCGTCTACTGGTGTTCCTTGCGGTGTCCTCGCATTATCTGTTGATCCAGACTCTCCTGCCCAAAAAGCTGGTTTTGTTAGCGGCGACAAAATTGATTACATAAATGATGAACTTATTAAAAGCCTAGATGATTTCAATAATAAAATAAATCAATTCAAGCCAGGAGACAAATTGAATTGGACAACAATGGGTGTTGAAAGAGTCAAAGCTACGAATTCTACACGCTCATATCCCAGAGTTGTTAATAAAACGGTTGAGATAATTGTAGGGCAGATAAACCAAAACTTACCTTACTTTGGAATAAAGGTAAAACAGGTTTATTGTAAAAGTATAGGTTAATTCAAACGATACCAGTCTGAATTTGAAACTGATTCCAATTTGCTGCAAGAATTATAAACTGGGAACGCAGATACCCTCGAATTGCGGTTCTCTGAACTTGCGTCCCAGTCTAAACATGACATTGATTGCAGCTTTTAGAGAAAAATGAAACTGGGAACGCAGATTTTATCGACTGCGGTCTTGGAACCTGGTTCCCAGCGTGATATCTACATTTATGCAGAATGAACTTGAAAAAGAGAGCTGGGAACGCAGATATCCTCACTAACGTTCGGGAACCTTCGTTCCCATTTGATGGATTATTAATCCCAACTTGCTGCAAAAATAGAGTATGGGAACGCAGGGATTTGAACCCCGGACACCCACGGCTTCAGCGTGGTGCTCTCCCAGTCTGAGCTACGTTCCCAACAAGCTTGAAGTTTCTTGGAGTGATTTAAAAGTCTTTCGAGTATTGTTGAATGTTTACTTTTTGCTTTTCTGATTGTCTGCATACAGGAACACTAAACCAAGCAATAGAAACAATCCCGCCAACAGCCAGTTTCTTGATTGTAATGCTTCGACTAAAGCAATCCCAAAGAAAATTACGAACACTGCAATATTTGTCCCTAGCTTCATTTTTACTTTTCACCAATAATGCTAGTACTGGATGTCTTCTTCGTCAGCTTCTGTCTTGCTTTGGCCTGGTTGCGGGGATTCAGTCTTGCCTAAAACAGTGAGGGTTCCGAACCTGCCTGTTGATACCTGAAGCTCGCCCTTGTACTCGTCGCTCCAACCGTTAGAAATCTTGATTTTGTCGCCGACCTTGACTTGGTCTGCTTGCTCGTTCCACAAGGTTAGCTTGACTGAGCCAGTGCTGTCCTGAAGAACTGCATTTGCGACTTTTCCTTCCTTGCCGAACTTGTTGAAAGCCCTTGCTTCGCCGACTTCGGTGATTTCTCCTTCGATCTCAAGCTTTCCCTGCCTTGGCTGTATTGTTGCGATGTCCATGTGAGGAGATTTTGAGAGGGGTATTTATGGTTTTTGCCTCTCACAAGAGACCACGAAGGGCTTAAATAGCGTTAATTGATTTCTATTTTTATGAGAATAATTGTTTTTTTAGCTGTTATATTGATAGCTACAACAACAGTCAGTGCTGCAGGATATTTTGGAAAAGTACAAGTTCCTTCCAGCTCAGAACTCATAGTTGCAACTTCACAAAATATTCTTGATGACGCAGACCTTGGAAACAATGGTTTCTGGGCAATTGATGACTACAACCAGTTCTTGCTGATATTCAAGAATGAAGTAGGATACACTGGAATAGTGCAGGCAGTGGGTAATTGGGAAACTTTTGCTGGCGTAAGAAGCCCATCACAAGGAATTGAGCAGAAAAATAATGCAAATGGGACTTTTTACGGCGCGTACATGGTTAAGTTTAACGCTGATGGATGCAAAACAGAAAAAGGAACTTTGCCGACGGTAACTAGAGGAGCAACTTCTCAAGAAATAATGGAAGGCACTTATCAAGGAGTTCAGGCACTCAGTGATTATTGTTCAGGGATAAGTAATCTTGAGCTCAGGGACTGGCAGTGGGTCTACACTTACAACGAGCAGAAATGGATACAAACAAAGGAAGGCGAATACGGAGACATTCTTACTTAATACACTAAATCGTTATCCAAGATGTAATTAAGATTTCTTTTCATCATTGGTATGCTTACAGGCTCAAATAATTTTTCCTGCTGAATGAAATCACCAAAGGAAAGATACCAGTCCCTAGTGTGATAATCGCATTCTTTCGAATGGCCTAAATTCCGCAGGACATACTGTTGTTTTTCTTCACCCATCTCTTCAAATGGCATCTGCGACATTTTGCCGTAGGTTTGCAATACATTCCAATGAAATTTTTGATCCTCGATACAAGTTTTCATGTTTTCCTCATGGGGCTGCGGACAAAACGAGTGCGCTCGTAAGCCCGCCGCCTCATTTCACTCCGTTCAATGGGGCTGCGGACAATGTCGCTAACACGACAAGCCCGCCCCCCATTCGCTTCGCTCATGGGGCTGCGGAGATTCGAACTCCGATTGGGCGGCCCCGAACCGCCAGTGATACCAAGTTACACTACAGCCCCTTAACTTGTTTGGTTTTGTACTTTCTTTTTAAATATGCGCTCAAGCGCCGCGCGGGCTTAATTGCTACCTGAACTTTTTTAAATAAATGCGCTATCCAATGGCTGATGTCGATTACAATAGAGGAAATGGCAGTGTTCTGCAAGAAGAAAGGCTTTGTCTATCCTAATTCAGAAATCTATTCAGGTTTGTCAGGGTTCTTCGATTTTGGTCCACTTGGAACTGAGCTCAAGAATAATATCAAACAACAATGGTGGAAATCGCACGTCCAGCAAAGAGACGACATGGTTGGGCTAGATGGCTCAATAATCGCCAGCCAAAAAGTGTGGGTTGCTTCCGGCCACGTCGCGATGTTTGCTGACACAATGCTTGAATGCCCTAAGTGCCAGAACAGAGTCAGGGCTGACCACTTCATTGAAACAGTTTTGAAAATACAGGCAGAATCACTAACTCCCGACCAAATCGCGCACATGGTGAAAAGCAGCCAAATTTTGTGCCCTAAATGCAAGACTCCATTTGAAGAGGCAAAGCCGTTTAATTTAATGTTCAAGACTTTTATTGGGCCGAATGAGGAAGCTGCAGCAATCGCTTATCTCCGCCCTGAAACTGCGCAGCTGATATTTGCTGATTTCAAGCAGATTCTTGAAACTTCACGCAAGAAACTTCCCTTTGGCGTTGCCCAGATGGGCAAGGCATTTAGAAATGAGATAAGCCCTCGAGACTTTCTTTTCAGATGCAGGGAATTCGAACAGATGGAAATAGAATATTTTGTGAATCCTGAGAAAACAGACTGCCCTTACATTTCTGAAGTAACTAATGTTCACATCAATGTCCTTACTGCAGAAATGCAAGAGAAAAAAGAAGAGCCTGTGAAGCTTTCAATCAAGGAATGTCTAGCTCGCAAGATAATCAGCCAGCCATGGCATGCATACTGGCTCGCAACAGAGCACCAATGGCTTGTCTCTCTTGGAGCCAACCCTGGACATTTGAGAATAAGACAGCACTTGAACGACGAAAAGAGCCATTATGCTGTCGATACTTGGGATTTAGAATTCAAGTTCCCATTCGGCTGGAAAGAGTTGCAAGGCATTGCAAACCGAGGAGACTTCGACTTGCAGCAGCACATCAAGACATCAGGCAAGGACTTAAGTTATTTCGACGAGGAAACTAAGCAGAGGATTGTTCCGCATGTTATAGCTGAACCGTCAATGGGAGTTGAACGAACATTCCTTGTTTTCCTTTTTGATGCTTACAACGACGATAAGGAAAGAGGGAATGTTGTTTTGAAGTTGCACCCTAAATTAGCTCCTTTCAAGGCAGCAGTGTTTCCATTGCTTTCCAATAAAGAAGAATTGGTCGGACTTGCAAAGAAAGTTCAGTCAGACCTAAGGAAGAATTTAAACTGCTTTTACGACCAGAGCGGCTCGATTGGAAGAAGATATGCACGGCAGGATGAAGTCGGAACACCTTATTGCATCACAATTGATTTTGACAGTCTGACAAATAATGATG
>JBBSVZ010000086.1:0-3535 GCA_038046545.1 Nanobdellota archaeon
TTCAGGTGCATCAAAACAAGAAATCAAGGATGAGCTTGACAAAAAAGTCGAAGAGGTCATGGAAGGCGAAGAAGAGGTAAAAGAGGAGTTAAAGGAAGGACTTAAAAATGTCAAGCAGGGCATGGATGACGTTAAAAAAGAAGTGGCAAAGGAAGTCAGAAAGATGATGGTTAAGCCCCAGAAAGAAAAGACTTTTTTTGTTGCAAGCAAGACTGGAAAAAGCCTTCACAAGAAAAATTGCATAGTGCTTGGAAACATTCCGAAGAAAAACAGGATAACTTTTGAAGACGAAAAACATGCTGTAAAGCAGGGTTACAAATTATGCCGAGTATGCTTCCCGACTGGCAAAGTTTAGACCTCGAGACGATACTTTTGGTTGTTCAAGATGTTGATCTTAGATGGCGCATTGTGAGCCAACTTTATGAATTAGGAGCAGCTATTGACCCAGAAAATGATCCTTACGAAGCAGAAAAATTATTGCAACAAGGAAACTACACCCGCTTGATTTATGACTCAATAAGCGGAACCAATGCACTAAAAAAAGCTGCAAGAAATAAAGGAGTTAAGGAGTTTTATCTTGTGGACAGTTCAGATGATTCAGTACCCATCCTGATAGCACTTACCAAAAACAGAAGCTTGGGTATTTTACTCTACACCTCAAATCTCGATAGTCCCATAGACGACCTAACTCCTATTGGACGTAATTTATCCCGAAGAGAGGATTATCAGCGACGCTGATGTCTTCATAAAGTCAGATTCTTCGACTAAAAATGTATATAGTAAAGTTTATATATTGGAAAGCTAGTAGTTCTAGACATTAGTTAGGGGGTTTGAAATGGATAACAAAGCAATCTTCAATGTTTTTTTCCGCGAGAAGCCGGCGATGCTTTTAGTCACGTTGAAGAATTCTAAAAACACAATATACGCCAGCAACATGGCAAAGCAGATTGACTGCACATATTCCCACGTGGTGAAGATACTCCAGCAGATGAACAAGGAAGGCCTTGTTAATTTCGAGAAGCAGGGAAGATTAAAATTATTAACCTTGACTAAGAAAGGTCAGGATATTGCAGAACATATAGATGCTGTAAGGAATTTGTTTTAAGAGTTCTTTAATAAAATATTTAAATGCAATTCGCCCAGAACCACTTGTGCAAGAAAATAAAATTGACGTTAATTTAATTTTGTCATTAGCGGCATTAACGATATCAGTTCTACTTGTAACTTCGATTGTTTTAGAAAAAAACGGTTATTTTAAAATAGTCGATAGCAAAGTAACAAGTCGAATTGTGCAAGCTCAGCAGAACAATCCCATACAAACTGTAACAAATAATCAAAATATAACCAATGCTGCGTCGCAATTCGCGGCAAAAGTTCAAGCTTCCCAAAACAGATTTGAGGTAAAATACGACATTCCCGAGTATTTAGGAGAGGAACTCCAAAAACCCCAAAGATTCTTTGCAGGAAGACCTTTGAAGATTCAAGAAATTACAAGCAAGAAAACATTATCTTCACCTCAAAACGTGAAAATAAAAAGAATTACTGGCGGAATACCCATTCAAGAAAATTCAAAAATTCAAAACGTTACAAAAAAAAGGAGAAACTATTTTACATTTAACACAGATAACAATATTGGTAGAGGACAATACGTAATTGAATTCGCAGTTGAAGGACAACTATTTCAATTGCCCGTCAACCTATCATATGAACCATCCAATTATTCAGTAACTTCGACTCAGAGTATCGCTCAAACCACACAATTATTTCCCGGAGCGACCATAGGGAGGCTTAATTGTGAATGGTGCTTCTGGGAGTCAGTTTCAATTATTAGTGAGCTCAATGAAGATTATGGGTATTTAATTGGAGGAGTTCCGAGCTTTGTGCAGACTAAAGATGGTTGGAAAACTTCAGAGATTTATAATATTGAAGATTTAACTTTGTCTCCAAAAAGGAATTACAGGGGTGACCCAATTTTAACTCTAAAAAGTGATGGAGGAGTATCTTTAACTTCCCTCGCTTGGATACCATCTGAACCTACAACTGGTGTTTTTTATTCAGAAAATTCGCCCCTTAGCTTTCCAATACAATTCACTCAGATCGATATAGAATCTTTGCCTAGTGATGGATCAGTGAATTTTAGCAATATAGGTCTGATAATGGATCGACCTGAAACTTCAATTGACCGAAATCCTAACTCTCCATATTATGGAAACACTTATATTTTTGCAAATGCTGTTCGGGATGACCAATTCAATAACACAGGTCAAGGACTATTCATTCTAAATAAAACAAGGGGGATAATTAAAAAATTCCGTGGTATTGATTATCTTGTTTCTTCGACTGTGATTGGACCTAACGGACAACTTTATGGAGGTATGATGTATGCTGATAAACTGTTAGTATCCAAGGACGGAGGAATTACTCTCAATAAAGTTAATTTCCCTGAAGACAATTATTTTCCTTCTTGCCCCGCTAGAGTTTCAACAACAAGCAATAAAGCAGATGGCATATATCAAGGACCCGAATTGGCAATTAATAGTAAGGGTGTTCTTTTTGCGGTTTGGTCAGTACCTAAAGAATGTAAGTCTGATCCTTTATTCGAATATCCAAATTACGGATATGATTTTGATATCTTATTTAGTTCGAGTTATAATGAGGGTTTAACTTGGACACAGCCAATAAAAGTAAATAGCGACAACAGTGGCGGAGACCAATTTTTTCCTGATATTGCAGTTGATAAAGAAGGAACGATTTATGTTGCTTATTTAGACCGCAGGGATAATCAAGACAAGGGACTTTACAATATATACGTTGCCATTTCATATGACGGTGGAAAAATATTCTCCCGGGATATCAAAGTCAATGACATTCCGGTAGTTAACGAGCTTGGAATGAGAGAACCTGGTGATTACCTAGATATGATTAATGTTGGACCTACAAGAATTTTTATTACTTATCCTTGCATGAATGAAAACTTCCCAATAGTTGACAGAGCAAATGACGCATGCGTGACAGTTATAAATAAATCTGCCCTACCAAAGATTTCTCCTTGTTCCAGTTATGGTGATGCAGATTTAGATAATTATGTAACAGAAAAAGATTCTAATTTGGTGTTGGATTATGATGCGGGTCTTGCAACACTGACTCAAGAACAAAAAATCAGGGCGGATGTCGATCGTGATGGAGCTGTAAATGTGATTGATGGTAATTTCATTTTGCAATATATTAAAGGTTTGACAGATACCTTTCCAGTCTGCCAAAAGTATTGGACAATTAACCGCTCAACACTTTCTGACGGATGGAAAATATCTGTTAATGACTTATATAACCTGCACGATGTTGGTAATTCAATAAAAGTAAAAGGAGAGAACGTTTATATCGCTGGCATTGTTTCGAATAGCAGAAATAAGGATATTTTAATAGCCAAATTTAATTTAACCGGAGATTTAGTTTGGGATGCTTCCTATAACTCCATATATGATATGGAAGATGAAGCAAAAGATATTGCAGTTGATAGTTCCGGAAATGTTTATGT
>JBBSVZ010000087.1:0-7214 GCA_038046545.1 Nanobdellota archaeon
TCCATCTTTGAGTCTGCAGGGTGGACGTGGCTAACAAGTATTTTCTTCTGCATGCCCTTTAGCCCCTGATAGCTTTTCTTTAGCACGCTGAATATTTCTTCCTCTGAAATCATGTGCGGACCGATGTTAGCTAATCCACATCCGAACAGTCCAACTTCTTTGTGTTTTATCGAATAGCCATGTAAATTAGTCGCGCCGTAAAGCTCAGCGAGGAAGTCGGCTGTTGCGAGGCTTTCGTGATTTCCAGGAATAAGTACAACTCTCTTGTTCTTCTTCGCAAAAGGACCTATCAAGTTCTCCAGAGAGCGCTCGTGATAAGTTATGTCGCCGCAGACAACCACCAAATCAACGTTTTCCTTCTCTGCCTGGTCTGCAAGCTTCTTGGCCATTGCTGTATCGCCGTGTATGTCGCCGAATGCGAGGATTTTCATATGATGATGAGAAGAAAAAGGCGTATTAAAGGTTATTGGTAAATATGATTGAAGAATATTAAATCGATACAATTAAATATTTAACTCTCAATAATCCAGATTAAATGACTGTTATGCATAATAAGCGTTTTATTTTGATACTCTTTTGTTCTCTGCTATTCCTTTTCGGTTGCAGAGGCACTGATTCTCCAAATGAACAATCGATTACCGGGAGTTTAATTTCAGATGTCGATTCTGATGGCGACGGTATTCTTGATATTGAGGATAATTGTCCGTTAGTTATTAATCCAGATCAGTTGAATACTGATATGGACTTGCAGCTGACTGATACTGTTGCGCCTTTTTTCATTGGAGATGGTGTTGGTGATGCTTGTGATGATGACGATGATAATGATGGCTACAGTGATTCTAATGAAGCATTGATTGGTACTAATCCTTTGTATCCTTGCGGCAATTTAGGCTGGCCAGCGGATCTTGTTAGTTCGACTATGAGTCCTAATAAGGTCGATATTATGGATGTTACCAGTTTTATAGCTCCTAGCAGAAGACTTAACTCGAATCCTGGCGATGCGGGTTTTAACGCAAGGTGGAATATAAACACGGCATCATTCCCCGGTTCTTTAATTAATATTGCGGACCTTACAGCATTGTTTGCCGGTCCATTAGCTTACCCACCGATGCTCGGCGGTGCGAGAGCATTTAATTCTGTTTGTCCATTACCTCAGACTCCTGTTTCGCAAAATTCGTGTATTGATTCTGATAACGGCATAAATTTATTCGTTAAAGGAAATGTTTCAGGCATGCTTGATGGAATACCTTTTCATGATATGATTGATTCTTGCGCTAACTCCTCAAGAGTTGCAGAGTATTCTTGCGTAAACAATCAACCGGAGCTTGCAGGGTATGAATGTCCTGCCGGTTCCATTTGCTTGGAAGGTGCATGTGCCCGGAGTTCACCTTGTTATGTTTTTGGAGATATTGACAACGATAATTTTGTATCTTTTTTAGACTCAGATTTAGTTTTAGAATATGATGTTGGACTTGGAAGTTTAACCTCACAGCAATTGCAAAGAGGAGACGTAAATGGAGATGGCAAAGTTGATGTTTTAGACGGGAATATTCTATTACAATATGTTCGAAACAACACAAATACGTTTCCGGTTTGTTCAATGCTAAACTGTACAGGAGCTAAAATTTCAGTTAAAGACGCTAATTATGATGCAGCAAATAATCTTATTAAGGTGACTATTAAAAATTATGGGAACACAGACAATCTTATCGTTACACAACTTAAATTATACGACCTGATTAACCTAAACCATATTCTAATACCCAATTTATCAGTAATTATTGACAAGCAGCAATTTGAACTGATAGAGGTGGAAAATATACCTGCCTTTGAATGTCCTCTTGGCGGTGAAGTAGAACAATACCTTCCTGAAGTCCTCACAAACTGTGTGGGGGTTGCAAATTTTTATTGGAGCGTTTCATGTAACCCTCTCCCAACATGTATTACTGATAGTTCTGATCTAATCGAGAATCCTAAACCTTGTAATTGTGGCAATATTCCCTGTTCAGAATCTTACTGTTTAATGAGAACTACTTGTTCTTCTTTACCTTTATGTTCAATAAATTTTGCAGGAGCTATTACTGGACCCACTCCTTGCATATGTGGCGGCAGTTCTTGTTCACAAACTCATTGTGAACATATGGACACTTGTCTTTCATTAAACGGTACAATAGGTCAAAAAACAGAGCTTTGGATAGAACAAGCAGATAGCGAGACAGTAACTCCTCAGGATCTTTCTTCGTGGGTGTCAAAATTGGATAGTTCCTATCTGAAATATGAAGAACTTGTCGGTGGAATTCCATTTGATGGAAATAAAATTGTTATTCAATCTTCACGGGACTACCCGGGAGGCTGGGCGGTTGCTGGAAATCCGATTTTATGGAACCAACCAGGTGTTCAAGAGGAACTTCAGCTCGTTAAAAACGGGTCTTGGTCTTTTGGAATTCTTCATGAGCTTAGTCATGATTTTGATTTGAGCAATCTAGGCGCTCCGGGTAATGGAACTTGGAACTGGGATGCTGAATTTTGGGCTAATACTAAGATGTATTATGCTATTGAAACTTTGAATGGAAAAATAATTTACCCTCCTTTTTCTTATACTGGAAGCCAATTAAAAAATTATTATCGCACAGATGCTGGTGCAAGCTGGGACAAAACATTGAAGCTTGGCGTGTTTAGCGGGGATGGCCTTACTTACAAGTTTATTCAGATTAGGGATCAGATCGGCTGGGAGCCTTTCAAACAGACTTTTAGGTATTTCATGAGTCTTCCAGTGAATGAATTACCAACGACAAAAATTAATAAATTTAATTTGTTTCTTGACAAATTAACGGAATACGCGGGTTATGATGTAAGAACCTTATTCACGCAGATTGAAATGGATGCAATAACAACACATTACCTTAATAATCCGTGATTTTTTATTAAGCGTGACAGCTACTTTCTCCTCTCTTCATCAAATACTTCTGGTGATAATCTTCAGCTTTATAGAACTCTCCCGCTTTGATTATTTCAGTAACAATCGGCTTTTCAAATTTTCCTGAGTTGCTCCAGAATTTCTTTGATTGCTCTGCAATTTTCTTTTGTTTCGGATTGTGATAAAAAATTACGCTCCTGTATTGCGAGCCGCCATCAGGGCCTTGTCTGTGGTACTGGGTCGGATCATGATTTTCCCAGAAAACGTTGAGAAGCATTTCGTAGCTGATTTCTGACGGTTTGAAAGTGATGTGAACGACTTCAGCGTGTCCTGTATCCTTATTGCAGACATCTTTGTAAGAGGGAATCTCGGTATGCCCGCCCATAAAACCTACTGCTGTTCCCTTTACACCTTTCAGAGTCCTGAATGTTTCTTCAACTCCCCAGAAGCAGCCTGCTCCGAAGGTTGCTGTTTCGAGTTTCTTTGATGTCATGGGCATTATCAGCATTCTTCATGATTTAATGTTGTCCTTTAACTGATAAATACATAATAACAAAATATAAATAGCATCTACTTTCGCGTAGAGACATGTTATTTGGCGCGCATCTGGTTGGAGATTTTCCTCAGTCTCAGGAACTTTACGAAATGCGAAATGCTGCAAAGCGCGGCCGCGCAACCAAGTCAGAGCTTGAAGCCCGAATAAGCGAAGATACTAAACAGGCCATAGCGTCACAAAAAGGGCTCTCATTTACTCTTGATCCCTCCCTTGAACGATACTCGATTCTTGAGCCTTTTGCTATCCGAACTTATGGCGTCTCGCAGGGTTTACAGGAGAACTGGTTCAATAATAACCTATTTTTTCGCCAACCTGTAATCGAGAGGACTCTTCCACCAATAAGCAGATTCCCTTATGCCTCATCAGTTAGCCCTGAAATGTTTGGCATAACAAATTCAATGGCCTTGCTTCCTTCACCTTTTACTTTGTGGGCTCTCTCTTCTGTTTCTGGCTACGAGAGTGATGAAGAAGCAATTAATGGAATTGCACAGCTAATTAGAAGCGATGCAGAAGGCATTGTAGCAAATGGCATCAGGAGAATACAATTTGACGAACCAGTTTTTGCTTATAAGAATGGAATTGAATCATTATCTGATAAAGACCGAGAGCTGATAAATATTGCTTATTCTGCTCTTCTCCCGATAGAAGGTGCGACAACAATTGTGCACACTTATTTCGGCCCAGTTGATTCAGAGCTTGGCTTATTATCCTCGCTAGGAACGGATGGTATTGGAATAGACATGACTGAAACAAGCATCAAAAGCTTGTTGAAGCACGATTTTTCTGGCAAGGAATTGCAGCTTGGTTTGATCGATGCCAGAAGCACTCTTATTGAGAATCCATTATTGCTTTCAGAATCTGCGTACAGGTTAGCTGAAAAAACAAATCCAAGCGCGGTTTACATAACTCCTAACTCATCGACTGAGCTAATAGGACTTACACACACTCTCGAAAAAATAAAAATCCTTAATGCTGCATTAGGTGAGCTTAATGGATAAATTATTCCCGACATATGAAGTCGGCAGCATGCCTAAATTAGAAGCAAGAGTCAAAGCTCTTGCAGGGCAGGAAGTCACAGAAAAAAATATTGCACAGGTAAAATATTTCTCGCAAGCTGCAGGAATTGATGATGCTGAGATCATTGACGTATTTTCACGCCTAAATTCAGAAAGAAGAAAACCAAACGAAGAAGAGCGAGATGCTATTGCAAACTTCAATGCACTCCTGAACATCAAGCTGGAAGAAAAATCAGGCCTTGATTTTGTTTATGACGGAGAAGGTCGCAGAATCGAGATGTACCGTCACATGGCAAGGCAAATTTCTGGCTTTGAAGACATCCCTGAAATGATTCGCTCTCGAGGTCCCGACAGCTACAAAAAATCAATTTGCGTTGCACCACCAAAATTACTTTCAACAGATTTGCTTTTCAGTGAATTCAATTTCACTGTTTCTAATGCAAATACAGAGGTCAAAGTTCCAATCAACGAGCCTTACATGATGGCAGTCATGTCGGATAACGCCTACTATCTGCAAAAAGCAAGAAAAAAACTGTCAGGACCTGCAGCGTCATATGAGGCAAAACGAAACCTCACTTTAGAACTCGCAAGAAATGTTGTCAGGCCGCAGGTTGAACTTCTTGCAAAACACGGCGCAAAATGGATACAATTAGATGCCCCTGCAGCAACGCTTGACCTCGCCCACATTCCAATTTTCATCGAAGGACTAAATGAATCTGTTGCGGGAATAGATGATGTTACTTTCAGCGTGCATCTCTGCTATCCTCGAAGAGTTTCTCTCACTGAAAAAAGCGGCTACGAATTATTATTCCCACACCTTGAATCGCTCGACAGACGCATCAGCCATCTTTCTCTCGAGCTAGCAAATGCTGGGCAGTATGAGAGAGATCTGGCGCCCTTCAAAAGCACTCATTTCTCGATTGGTGCAGGTGTCATAGACATCACCGCAGAGCGGGCAGCAAGCCAAACACCAGAAATGGTAGCAGGTAGGCTTCATCAAGTTGCTGATATTCTTGGTGATGCAAGCCGCGTTTATGCTGCGCATGATTGTGGGCTTAGACAGCTTTCTCTTGAAGAGGCTGTTAGGCTAGACAATGTTCTTGTTGAAGGCGCAGCTCTTGCCCGTTAATTTGTGAACCACTTCCCATTGGACATTCTCGAACAGGGTATTTAAGCAAAACTATGCATAAAATAGCATTGAGGTGATTGTTATGTCAGACTTAAGTGTTGCGACGATAGAAGCGCTGTACTACAAGCAAATAAAGAACCTTTCCCTCCAGGCATACTGGAAGGGGAGGAAATAAAATGTCAAAATACAAGAAGCGCATAGCCCAGCTGCTGGAAGAATACGAATATCCTGCAACAGCGGACGATGTCCGCTTTCTTTTACTCTAATTCTAGTTGGGGGATTTTTTTTCCGTTATTAACTTTTTTAAACGGTTCCGCATCCCTCTTTCAATGAACATAATCAATCCTGAGCTTTATGCTTCAAAAAAAGCTGAACTCAGAAGACTGATAAAAAAAGGGGCTGTCTTTGTTTACGCTACCGACACAATATACGGCATAGGCTGCAATGCTCTAAATGAAACTGCAGTACAAAGAATAAGGGATATGAAAGGCAGGCCAGCAAGCCCTTTTTCAGTAATGGCGCCAAGCAAGAAATGGATAAGAAGAAACTGCATCATGCCGAAAAAATATGATTTCTGGCTAAAACGCCTGCCTGGGCCTTACACACTCATCCTTCGCTTGAAAAACAAAAAGGCATTATCAAAAGCAGTAAATCCAAATGAAAAAACCATTGGAGTTAGGCAGCCAAAGCACTGGTTCCTAAAAGAAGCAAAGGCTATCGGAGTGCCGATAGTCTCAACTAGCGCGAACAAGGCCGGAGAGCCTTTCATGACCTCTTTAAAGAATCTTGAACCCAAAATCGCAAGAATGATAGACTTCATAATCTATGAAGGAATAAAGAAAGGCAGGCCATCAACAGTGATCGATTTGAGTTCTAAAATGGCAAAGATAAGAAAAAGATAAATAGCTAGGAAATAAACAATAGGCATGCCAGCAGTAAAGCTCATTATTCGCGGAAAAGTGCAGGGAGTCGGCTTTCGCTACCATGCAGCTCATCAGGCTGCGAAATTTGACATCAAAGGATATGTCAAGAACCTGGCTGACGGTTCCATAGAAATAGTCGGGCAAACAGCCATGAAATCGAAGCTTGACCTTTTTATCAGGGAATGCAGGCGGGGGCCTTTGCTGTCAAAAATTCTGAAAATTGAGCAAGAAGAAATTCCAGTCTCTGAAAAATACGATGATTTCGAAATAGTGTAAAAATGGAAGAAAATAATCTGCATGCTTTTGAATCCAAGTTTCGTTCACGAATCTTCAGGCTGTACTTTCCATACTTCTGTGCCATGTTTATTGGTTTTGCAGTAATCAACAAATTCAGCGCCCTAATCTTTGCTATTATATTCTTCGCCCTTCAACTGTTGTTTTGCGAGCTAAACTATCTGTTCGGCGAGGATTTGTGGATTAATCGTCTGAAGCTTGATGTCGCTCCATTCGCAGCGATTTTCCTGGCTTATTATCATTCTTTTTTATCTGGCATAATTAGTATGTTTGTGCTCGTTATGCTCCAGGATTTCGACAGGGAAACATCAAAGTTCGCGGAAATGGAAGACTTTTTCTTCAACACCTCCAGGAACATAGAAATCTCGAAGATAGGAAG
>JBBSVZ010000088.1:0-1286 GCA_038046545.1 Nanobdellota archaeon
TAGAATCTCGCAGACTTATTTCAAGTTCTCTTTCTGCTCTAAGTAACATTCCTGTTTTTGGTTTTCTGCAATCGCAGTTTTCTTCAGGAACATGCGGGCAGACATAGATCCCATCAAATCTTCTCCCATATTTTCCTAACATCTGATTTATTTTTTCATTCATCCGTTCAAATTCTTCTCTGCTGAGTTCGCCTCGACCGATTGCCGACTGATTCGTGACAATTACTAATTTAAAATCCAACCGAGCCATACGCTGAAAAGCTTCTTCAGTGCGTGGAAAAAATTCAAGATCTTCTGCTCGAGTCACCGGCGTTCCTCCATAAAATAAATTTCTTTCTTGACAAATAACACCGTCCCTGTCTAGAAAAAGACCACGGTTCATTTTAACTATTCTTGCTAGGATCTAATCTGAGCAAGATTGTGTAAGCTTTAATTAACTCCTGAATCCCATCGTCTAAAGAATGTTGAAATACAAATCCCGTTCCCTTTAGTTTTTCATTTGAGACAATATAATTTCTTTGGTCAGTATCTTTTCCTTCGAGATCTTCTCTTATTGCGGTTCCAGGAAGATGTTCTGCTATTCTCTTTGCTAAATCTAGTTTAGACATATTTGCTTCATCCAGCCCCACATTATATGCGCCGCTCATTTCACCATAACGTCGAAGCGCATGTTCAAATGCTCGTGCAACATCTTGGATATGGACATAGTTTCTCATAAATTGTCCCTCAAATAAAGCAAGATATCTATCAGTCATCGCTCTTTTTACAAAATCATTTACAAGCAAGTCTGTCCTCATTCTTGGAGATACGCCAAACACCGTCGCCAATCTCAATGTGAGCCCTTTTTTATCTGATCTAAGTATTGCTCTTTCAGCTTCAACTTTTGTTTGACCATAGTGGCCTATGGGGCTCAGCGGAGTTTCTTCTGTGCAGAACACATCTCCTGTTGTTCTTCCATATCCACTGTTTGTATTTGGCAAAACTAATTTTTGATCTGAACTTCTTAGCTCATTTATCATGACAACCGCATCTCGGTTTGTCGTCGTAGCTTCAAACATTCGCGCATTGCATGCACCCTCTCCGACAATCGCTGCAAGAGGGACTATAACATCAAATTGAGGGACAAGTTTTCCCATTAATCCTTTATCTCTTGTATCTCCAAAAACAAAATTAAAACCAGGCTTATTGGCCAGATGAAGTAATGACGCTTGCCGATACATTAAATTATCTAAGCAAGTGACTTCGCATCCTTGATTTAAAAGATGCTCTGTTAGAACAGAACCAAT
>JBBSVZ010000089.1:0-1134 GCA_038046545.1 Nanobdellota archaeon
ATTCCAAATTCTAAAACAGCATATTCAGGAACACATTCCCCATTGTTTGATTTTATTTCAAAACTAGAATCACTAACCTTGTCATATTTATACCCGCTAGTTATGTTTTTATAAAGAGGTTTTATTCTTGGAGAGCTTATATCATTAGGGTCATTTTTAATGCATTTTTCATCTTCTGTTCTTGGATTAATAAACTCGCATGTCTGCCCTAAACTCTTGCATCTGTATTCAGAGCAAGGCACTCCAAGAGGGTCATTTGTGTTGCATAAATCACAATTTAATCCTCCTGTTTCAGGCTGCCATGGGAGGCATGTAAATGTGACATATTTTTTCTGTGTTTTTCCAAGCCCACCTATCCAAGAATAAAGAGCAATTGCCAAACTAATCCAGAGCATAGGGCCAAACCATGCCTTTGGGCCAAAAAACATTATTGCAGCATAGGTTGCCCCAACTGAATAGCTTACTTCAGTATTTGCGCCAAATCCTGCCTGCATAAAATTTGCAACAGATAACCCTGCTCCTACTGATGCTAAGGCATTGCCAAACCAAGAAGGAAGCTTGAAGCCTCCACCTGCTTTACCTGTTTCACTTGTTCCCCCAGGAGGGGCAATATTTGTTTCACTTCCGACTGTGCTAATTTTTGTTTGTGCCCATTCTCCATCCAATCCCTTAGTCCATTCTTGCCCATCCATCCCTATCCATTCATTTCCAGTAGGTCCATACATCCCGCCAGAAGTGGCGGGATTTGCTTCCATTATCCAATTTGAGGTTAAGGTTTCAGTATAACTCCATCCTTTTTCAGCAATTTTAGAAAAGAAAAAATTATCATATGCTGCAGTAGAAGTTATAAGAGTTGTAGCCGCAGTTCCCTTTTTTAAGAAATTTAATCCGCTCATCCCCGCACCAAGATATGCTCCTGTTTTATCTGCTTCAGGTTCTTCTCCTTCTCCAATTCCTTCAGGAATTCCTAAAATCTGGGAGAAACTGAAATTACCGGGGTCAGCAGGTTTTTGATTTGGCTGATATTCTGAACAGTATTTATATTGATTTCCATTTATTCTTCCTGCTCTTCCAAATGAATAGCCATCATCTGTATAATCTCCATTAAAATTAATATAGCCTCCGCAATCTCCT
>JBBSVZ010000090.1:0-17144 GCA_038046545.1 Nanobdellota archaeon
AAAACTGAAATTACTCATGAAGAAATGGGGTTTGAAGAAGGACGTTCCAAAAGACCAGTGGTTTAAGCTTGTGAGCGGTCAGGAATGCAAAAACATCCCAGAATTAGCCCATTATATTAGAAAGCTTAGCGATGAATCATTTTCCCAACATGTTCAATTAGGCCGAAATGATTTTGCCAATTGGGTAAGAGATGTCTTCCACGACGATGAACTTGCTGTCAAAATCGAGCAGGAACACAAAAAGGACAAGGTAATTGAAGTTCTTGATAAAGCTGTTCAGTGAGACTAAAGTCAATTAAGTTCAGATATTGTATATTTAAAAATTTAATAATATCAATTAGAATATATAATTATACTATTTAGAATATAATAGATATTTTAAAAAAATAGTTATGTCTTTACTTCCTCTTTTTTCTTGAATAGACTCGCAAAAAAACCCCCTTGTTTTTTCTCTCCTTCCTTCTTTTCTTGCTCGAGCTTTGGCTTTTCGCCGAGCTTAGGGAGTTCGGAGGGTATTGGCGGAATCGGTTTTTCTTCCGGGCTTTGAGGCATCTTCAGTTGTTCCGACACTTTTGGAAAGTCTTTCTCGAATTTTTCTATGCTTTCTCTTATTTTCTTGAAGTGATCAAACCTTTGTTCCATTCTATTTTCCATTCGCTGGAATTTTTCCTCGAGAAGAATTGGCAAGTCATTCGCATGCTTATCAATGAGCTCAACCACTCCTGAAACTCTTTTTTCAAAATCATTGAATTTGCTAATTAGGTTCTCAAGCTCTTTTTTAGCTGCAAGCCCATCAACCTTGACTTTGGTCTGGTCGAAACTTGACTGGATATCCTTGAACTGTTTAGTCAGGCTCTTATAATCCTCAGACAATTGCCTGAAGTCGCTGAATGATTTTTGGAATTCAGTGTAAATGCTTTCTATTTTGTCCGAGTGTCTTTCTATATTCGCATTGATTTTCGTGACGTTCGTAATCTGGCTTTTTGATTCTTCTGTAAGCCTTATCACCTGGTCAAGACCCTTGAAAACTCCCATCTTCAGCCTGATATCCTTCATATCTGCCAGAATCGTCTTCATCATGTTTTCGTTACTCTCAATATTTCCTCTTAGAGCCTCTACTTTTGAGTCCTGCTTCTGAATCATTATCATCAATTTATCAGGCTGCACCGACTCGACCATGTCAACTGCCTTGGTCGTCTTTACTTCCATCTGTGAAACTGTCTTGTCTGTATTTACTATCATGCCCCTTAACTCACCTATTTGCTCTCTTATCTGGCTGATTTGTTCTGATACGCCTTTGCGAGTTTCTTTTATCGAGTCAATTTGTGCATTGATTTTCGTGAGTTCTATGCCGACCTGTCCTGAGGCCAGTTCTCCAGAACCTTTTTGTGCGGTATCATCTGTTTTTTCAGATTCGATGTGCACGTTTTCCGGGTCGACTCTTTTTGGTTTGAAAAAAAACATTGTTGCTCCTATGGATATTCGGTTTTTAAATCATCTTCTGCTGCTTTCATTTGCGATTCAATTGCATCCTTTTGCTCTGGCTTTCCTTCTATTTCGAATAGCTTAATTTTGCTGGGGATGCCCATGATGATTATTTCTGCTATGCCAGTGTATCCTCCTGCCTTTCTTTTTGCTGAAAGCTGAAGTTTAATTTCAGTAAGCTTATTCTTAATCTGTTTTGATTCTTCCAATATTATTGGGTCTATTTCTATCATTGTTTATCAGCTATTGTTTTATAAACGTTCATGCACCTGCTGGCTATGGCACTTTTATGAGCCGAATCAAGCCTCTCATATGCATCATTGAGCGCAGGATAGACTGTTTGCGCTTCCTCGTAATGCCCGTAATGTATTGCCTGCTCTATTTGTACAAGAACTGATTCGGCGAAACTTAGGTTAATTTTCATGGCAAGGCTTTCAAGTTGTGGATAACAATTTTCTTGGTCATTCTCGTTCATTGCTTCGAATAGCATTTGCAGTTCAGTATAGCGCAATGCTGCCTCTTCTGGCGATTTCCGTTCGATTGCAGTGGTGGCTGCAGCCATAAGGCTCGCTAAGTTTTGCTGCGTTTCAGCGTGTTTCCTTCTATCAGGAAGTACATAGTCTGCGAGATTGAGGGAATGGAATAAATAAAAAGTCATGAGGATTCCTGCAGCGATTATCAACCAAAACTTACCAGATTCCGCGAAGTCAATTGAGACGCCTTGTGGAAGGATCGCAAAGCCTGTGGCAGATGACTTTTTTGCTGAGCCTGATTTGGGAGATTCAACCAGTATAGTTTTTGCTTGTTGCAGTGCGTCAAGCTGCTTGATACCACTAATATAATAGCTTAATTTATTGTCAAGAGATACCGGAAACCGCAGTATTGGATCTTCTTTAACGACTTGGTATAATATTTTTGATTTTATCTGCGATGATGAAGTAGCCAATGTTTTAGGTATTGATTCTATGAGCTGCATTCCTGATTGCGAGTCTTTTAGCGATATTGTTTTTATTACAATTCCAAAATTCTCCCTTTCTCCTGATAAATAAGTTATCTCGGCTACGCCGTAAACAGCCGTTACACCGAGATTAGCCTGCAATGCCTGTATTTGTTTTACGTATGAATTTTTTTGCCCAGCGCTAAGTTTTGTTCCTGACGCGAGGGCGAGGTCTTCAGAAAGCGCTTCAATATCTTGATTTGTTGCATATGCAATTGATTCTGTGCTTTCAAGGATGTTGAAGCTGGTTGGTATTTTTTTCCTTGTTTCCTGAAGGCTAGTAAGTATTGTATCCCTTAATCTTGAGAGGTCAATTTCGGTGAGCTCTTGGAACTTGGCTTCGCTGATGTTTCTTTTTGCAGTAATGAATTGTACCTTAGCATCATCGAGAGTTTTGTAGATATCTAGCGCTTCTGCTAGCTCTCTTTGGTTTTTGTCAAGACCATTGAAGAATCCAATCTGTGAGTCTATTTCGTTTATTGTTTTGTCTAATCCGTCTTCGTCATTAACTATGCTGGTTGAAAGCTCATTGTTTATTCCTGAGAATGGCTGGTTTACATCGAAAGTTCTTGTTTCACTCAATGTTGTTCTGCCGCTACTGTCACTGCATTCTATTCTTACTGACTGTGAGCCTTCTGAAAAGTCTTCTGTAAATTCTGCTTCGTTATTGTTCGTTTGTTTAGTTTCTATAAGTGTCCATTGGCTTCCTTCATCTTTTTTGTAGAGACTACAATTAGCCAGGCTCGAAACTACGGCAGTTACAGCCACTGGTGATGTGACAGAAGCACCCTGGTCGGGCGTGATTTGTGATATTGATGGTGCAGAGGCTTCTGCAATTAGCGGTGTCAAGGAAAATATTCTTTCTTGTGTAGAGAAATAAGGAGATATTTGTGTAAATCTTGAATGATTGTAATGTTCAATAATAACCTCGTATGTTCCGCCGAGTTCATCGAATGAAACCTGCCCGGAGATGTTTGAATACTTTACCTCACCATTAATTGTTGTTTTAGCATTATCAATTGGAGAACCACTAATACTATCCTTGATTGTTAGACTTATTTTGTTGTAAACCCAGAAGTTTCTCACAAAACTCTTGTTGTTTCCATTTGCATCTTTTATAGTCAGGAATGCTTGCTGATATGACGATTCCAAAGATTTTGAAAATTGGCTAGAAGTATATGTTGAACCGTTGAATAGCCAAAAGTATTGGTAAGGCTGTGTTCCGCCCAAAACAGTGGCGTTTAGGACAACTTCTCTTCCAGCAATTGCAACTGAAGGCGTGGTTTGAATTGTTGCTGTGATGCTGTTCGAAACGCTTCCTGATGTATTTTTTTGATTGCTTCCTTGTATCGCCAAGAACATATAGGTACCTTCGAAAAATGTATCGTTAAATACAAATCGGTACGGAGGGCTCAATGAGTGATAAGACTCGAGAACTGCATGGTTGAGTAAATCGAATCTTTGTACCGTGAGTTGTAATTGCCCTTGTTCTAATGAGGCAATGTTAAGAGCAAAAGGCTCTCTTAAATCGACAATATTTTTTTCCAGGGTGAGTATTAGCCCAGTTTGCGAGGTGTAAGTGAAAGTTCTTGCTGGTGTTTGGAAGCTATTTTGTGCGGAATCCTTGCACATGGCTGATATAGTGTGTGTTCCTTGGGGTACTGAGATGGTTGTTATATAATCCGTTCCATTTAAGATAACTTTTCCTAAAAAACTTGGGGTTGTGTCGATTAAAGAGAAGCAATCTAAGTCGGAGGAAATGCTATCACTAGCTAAAAAACTCAGGTTTATTGCTCCGCTGGTTGTGATTTGTCCATCTTGCGGCTGATTGATTGATATTACAGGTTTTTGCGTGTCTATTGTCAAAGTATTTGTTCCGCTTGTTCTTGTTGATCCTTGTGAGTCTGTGCAGGTTATGTTCCAGAGGTATTTACCGTCTGGCAAAGTTGCTGCGATGGTTGCTTGTAATGATTGCTGGGCACTGACATTTTGTTGGGAAATGCTTGAATTGATGCCAAGCATGCAATTGGAATTTTCTGAAGCAATGAAAGCAAAGTTTGCTGTGCTCGTGTTCAAAGCCGCATTGTTTAGTGGGATTGAAAGGGAAACTGATAAGCTGCTTGAAGAGGTAAATGTTGCAGTCAAGTTTGTCCAGTCTGAGAAGGCTGCAGCAGTTATATTGGACGAGTTTGCTGACCACAGCTGAGCCATTACCAAATTGTTTTGCGTTGTTATTCCGTCTTGGCTGTAAGAGAGATAGAAGGTGTGCCATTGTGAAGAGTCCACATAAGTCAAGTTCATTGGCGAGACTGCTTGCGCAATTATGCAGCAATCTTCTGAGCCTTGACAGTATGCCTTGATAGCGAACGTGTTTTGTGATTGCACGTGCCACAATGAGCAAAGCTCTGATTCTGTGGGTGTAAAATTGAAAGCTGAATTATTTAAAGAAAAGTCTATGACGCCTTGTGTCGTCTCAATACCATTGTCGTCCGTATCGAATGCTGAGCCAGATGCGTAATTTAAGACAACATTGATTGGCTGAGACTCATTTGTGCTGACTGAGAATGACTGAACAAGTGCAAATGAGCCTGCGAGGAGAATTATTACTCCAATAATCCACGCAGCACTGAGCAACTCAGTACTCTTCAATTTCCTCACCCAGTTTTTTTAGTTCCTGACTCAGCCGTCCGATTTGCCGTGTGAATAACTCTCTTCTGCGCTTTTGTTTTTCAATAGTCAGTTCATCCCTTACTGCTTGAAGTTTTGTCGTGCCAAGCTTTGTTGATTCAACCCAGCGGCTTCTTACTATACTTCTAACTGCTTCGCTTACGTCCATGAATCTGCGTTCCTGAGCTAGTTTCTTGAGGTCTTCTTGGAGTTTTTTTGGCATCCTGATGCTGACTATGACATCTTCTTTCATTGGCCCTCCAAGTAACTTCTTAGGAAATCTCTAATTGCCTCAGATCTGCTGTGATAAAGTCGTCTGTCCACGAGAGTGTCGAGCCAGTTTACGAGTTCCTCAGGGAGCCTGACGTTAACGATGGGTACAGAATCTGTTTTGGAAGCCACTATGCCTTACCAATATACGTTTTCATGTGTTCAGTATAGCCGTAGTACGAAGCATATGCGCATGTAGTATATAAATATTTGGATGTACCACAATAAGCTATTAGTAAGTGATATGTAGTTGTTATGTAAGACAAATAAGTATATGTAATCTTTATGTAGTTTATCTATTAATTGGCTTTCGCAAAAGTTTATATATAAAACGGCTGGCAATAGAAGGATGAGCTCAATAACGCTAACGCTTCCTGATGGCAAGGAATTAAAGGTGCCCAAAGGAGCAACAGCATTTGATGCTGCGCAAGCCATAGGGAAAAGGTTGGCTCAGGATGCAATAGCAGCAAAGCTTGATGATGATTTAATCGATCTAAGCCGTCCTCTGGAACAGGATGGAAGGTTCTCTGTTTTTACTTGGAGCTCACAAGAAGGAAAGGAAGTAATGAGGCATTCGGCAGCACATTTGCTCGCGCAGGCAGTCCTTCGGATCCATAAAGATGTCAAATTAACAATCGGTCCGACAACCGAAGATGGATTTTATTATGATATGGAAAGTCAGCATTCTTTTACTCCTGAAGATTTACCGAAAATCGAGGAGGAGATGGCTAAGATAGTCGAGGAAAATTTTGTAGTGAAACGCCATGTAGTTTCAAAGCCGCAGGCAAGAGAATTATTCAACGGCAACGAGTATAAACTCGAGCTAATAGATGAGTCTGAAGAGCCAATAACTGTTTACGAGCAGGGCGAATTCAAGGACTTATGCAGGGGTCCGCACACCTCAACAACTGGCAGACTCAAGGCATTCAAGCTCACTAAAATTTCCGGTGCCTATTGGCGCGCTGACGCGAGAAATAAGCAGCTTCAACGAATTTATGGCGTTATTTTTCCAGAGAAAAAAATGCTTGAGAGCTACCTTTTCATGCTTCAGGAGGCTGAAAAGCGTGACCACAGGAAACTTGGCAGGGAACTTGATTTGTTTAATATCCACGAGGAAGGGCCTGGGTTCATTTTCTGGCATCCGAAAGGGATGATAATTATTAATGAAATCAAGGATTTTATCAGGGGGCAAAACAGAAAAAGGGGATTCAATGAAATCCAGACTCCTGCAATTCTAAATGAGATGCTTTGGAAAAAATCAGGGCATTACGACAATTTTCGCGAGAACATGTATTTTGTTGACATTGACGGCCAAAGGTTTGCAATCAAGCCTATGAACTGCCCTGGAGCTTGTTTGACATATAAAACTAAAAAAAGGTCGTATCGTGAGCTTCCTCTGCGATTTTCTGAGTTCGGCCACGTTCACAGGCACGAGCTCGCGGGAGTTGTTTCGGGTCTTGTCAGGGTGAGGGCATTTACACAAGACGATTCACATTCTTACTGCACACCTGAAGGTTTGAACCAGGAAGTGCTTGACATCATAGATTATTGCCAGGAAGTTTACAGGGTATTTGGATTCACCGAATACGAAATTTTTGTTGCGACGAAGCCCGAGAAATCTGTAGGAACTGATGAACAGTGGGAGAAGGCAACTGAAGTATTGAAAGGAGCTTTGCAGGCACGCGAAATTAAATTCGGTGTAAAGGAAGGCGAGGGAGCTTTTTATGGGCCGAAAATTGAATACAACATAAAGGACTCGCTTGGAAGAAACTGGCAGATTGGCACAATTCAAGTTGACTTTTCAATGCCTGATCGGTTTGACTTGCGTTATGTGGGAACTGACGGCAGTGACGAGCACAGGCCAGTCATGGTCCACAAAGCTATTGTTGGCTCGATTGAGAGGTTCATGGGAATACTTATTGAGCATTATGCTGGAAAGTTTCCATTGTGGCTGTCGCCCGAGCAAGTGAGGATATTGACTGTTTCAGACAAGTTTTTGGATTACGCAGAGAAAATAAAGCCATTGTTTGACGATGCAGGGGTCAGGGCTTCAATTGATGACAGACGCGAGTCTCTTCCTTATAAGGTCAGGGATGCACAACTTGCTAAGGTGAATTACATTCTTGTTGTCGGCGAGCGAGAAGTTCAGGACGGAACCGTTACTGTGCGAACTGAGAGCAAGGTTGTTGGTGCTATGAAAGTGTCTGATTTCATCGAAAAGGTTAAGAAAGAAATAGATTCTAAGGATTTGCATGCCTAGAGGCCGACCTGTTAAGAGCGAGATACGACAGCGAGTAGTTGAGATCATATCAGTCATGAAGAAAGGCTACGGCTACCAAATTTTTCAGATATACCAGCAAATTTATCCTCGGGCAACGATGCGTTCCATTTATTATCATCTTAACAAGGGTTTACAAACTGGCGAGTTTCAGGTCGAGGCAGTTCAGATGGAAAAAGGGGATTACAGCTGGGGTCCTGAAGCTGAAAAGATTTATTACATGCTCGGCTCGAAGGCAGAGCCAAGAGGCGATGATAGGATAAAGAGAGTTATTGATGGGAAATGATTGATTAACAAAGTTCATCATACTTTGAATTCTATCAAAAAAAAATTAGTCACAAACATCTCCTCTGTACGACTTATTTAGTGAAATAAAAAGAATTAACGCCAATATTGTGATATTAATAATTAATGCTAAGATTAATTTGGAGTTCGATAATTTATTGTTCTTTTTGAAATAATAAAAGAGGCCGACGTTTGTTATTATCTGCAATATCAATAAAGGAATCAAAATTGTAAAAAAATTCGGGGTAATATATCTGTGATAGCATGACGCCTCATACTGGAGCGTTATGAACATTTCATCAATCCGGACTAATCCCATGACTGTTCTCTTTAGGCTCGTAATTAAATATGTTTTGTTCTGATGAAATAAGTGGGCCCGCGCGGATTTGAACCGCGGACCACGCGATATCTAAATATCAGCGATTCCGATGGAATCTTGACTTATCAGTCGCGCACTCCACCAGGCTAAGCTACGGGCCCAATGATATGACACTGGTCAAAATAATCATTTATAAATCTATTCGCGTCATTTGGCTGTTAGCGCGATATCAATACAATCCTGCTTGTGGAAGAAATAGAATCTATTCAGAATTTAAGTATCAATTATTTTCCAAGTCGAAGTTTTCGTCTGCAATCGAATCTATCGAAGGAAATCCCATTTTTTCAAGAAACCTTTGTGATGTTGTCCTCTGAATTTCCAACAGGTCGGATACACTTGCTTCATTAAATGTTTTCAGCCCAAGAACAAGCTCATGCTGGGACATTTGACAATAGCCGATGCCAATCATTCCTGGATGAATTCTTGGGCCGTATAACTTTGTAAGCTCGTCGAATGGAAGGAGCGTGAACATTTCATTTAGTAATTGTTTTTTCTCATTTAAGGGCTTAGAACCCCAGTATTCAGATAAGCCAATGCAAACCACAGTTATTCCAGGCTCAGGTAAAGGATGCTGACGAATCAAGACACCTGCAGAAGACTCAGCAAAAAATCGGACATAATCGTCACCGATTCCAAAATATCGGGTTCCACCAGGCTCCAATATCATACCCTTCATATGAAATTGATTTTTTCAATGAACAATATAAAAATGTTTTCAAGAAAATAAGCGCCCCCGGGCAGACTCGAACTGCCGACCTTGCGGTTAACAGCCGCACGCTCTACCGGCTGAGCTACGAGGGCATAATTGCAAAAGATGCTTGGGTACTTTTATAAACATTGTTGTCCGCAACATATTTAAAGTTCTTCATAGCTGTTTTTTTATGCGAGAGCCGCAGCACGTTGCAAGGCTGGTGCCTGATACTTCTGTCCTTATTGAAGGGCTTCTTTCAAGCAAACTTTCAATTCCTGAGCTTGAGGTTGATACCATTGTCATTCACGAGGCTGCTATTGCCTTGTTCGAGCATCTTGCCTACCAGAATAAGGCTGTTGGTTTTCTCGGGTTGGATGAGCTTGAGCGCATTAAAGAATATTCTTCAAAGTTGAAATTCACTCTTGAATTCGTCGGTAAAAGACCCATGCCTCTTGAACTCAAGAATATGACTTTAAGCGAGGTTGACAGCCAAATTCGCGACCTTGCTTACGAACAGGACGGAACCTTGTTCACGTCTGACAAAGTCCAGTGGAGAATCTGCCAAACTAAAGGCATCCAAGTTGTTTACGTTAAGCCAACCTCAACTCCTAAACCCATAGAACTCGATTCTTTTTTTGACAGCACTACCATGAGCGTTCATCTTCGGGAGAACGTGCCCCCAATGGCTAAGAAAGGAAAACCAGGTGCCTGGGAATTCGTAAAAATAAAGGAAGCGCCGATTCTAAGGCAAGAAATCCAGGATATCAGCAGGGAAATAATCGAGCAATCAGGGATAAGAAACGACGGGTTTATCGAGATAGAAAGGCCCGGCTCAACTATAGTCCAGCTGGGATCATTCAGAATTGTCATAACCAAGCCTCCTTTCTCCGACGGCTGGGAAATCACTGCAGTAAGGCCTGTAAGGACGATGAAGCTCGAGGATTACAGCCTTTCTGAAAAACTGTTGGAGAGGATAACTTCGCAGGCAGAGGGTGTCCTTATTGCCGGTGCGCCTGGAATGGGAAAGAGCACTTTTGCACAGACGCTTGCAGAGTATTACGCTGCCAAAGGTAAGATAGTCAAGACTATTGAAGCACCTCGTGATATGGTCCTTTCTGAATCAATAACCCAGTATGCCATTTCGCATGGCGATGCACAAGAGGTTCATGACGTTCTTTTGCTTTCAAGGCCTGACTACACCATTTTTGATGAGATGCGAAACACTGGTGATTTCGAGCTCTTTGCAGATTTAAGATTGGCAGGCATCGGGCTTGCAGGAGTTGTGCATGCAAAGAACCCTATCGACGCAATTCAACGATTTGTAGGCAGGATAGAACTCGGAATGATACCTCAGGTAATAGACACAGTTATTTTCATAGACAAAGGCCAAGTTGCAAAAGTGCTGAGCTTGCAGATGACTGTCAAGGTCCCTTCAGGAATGACAGAGGCTGACTTAGCTAGGCCTGTTGTTGTTGTGACGGATTTCGAGACCAGGAAGCTTGAATACGAGCTTTATTCTTACGGAGAAGAAACAGTTGTCATTCCTGTTAGAAGCCTATCTGCAAAACAGCCAACTCATTCACTTGCTGCGAAGGCTGTTGAACAGCACATCAAGCAATATGCAAGCAACCCGCGAGTAGAACTGACTTCTGATGCGAGCGCGAATGTTTATGTTCAAGAAAATGAGATTGGTAAATTAATAGGCAAGGACGGCGGATTGATAAAGAAAATTGAGGAAGAACTTGGCCTGCACTTGGAAGTTCAATCCGAAGTCAGGAGAGAAAGCCTTGGCGAAGGCATGGGCTATGAAAGCACGATTGGAAAGAAACACATAATGCTCAAAGTTGATTCATCTTTGGCAAATAAAATGGTCTCGCTTTATCACGACAATGATTATCTCATCAGCTTGCTCGTCGGTAAAGATGGGAATATTAAGCTGACAAAAAGCAACAAAATAGGTAAAATTATTGAGGACTCAATCCACACTGGTGAGAAGATAAAGATAGTCGAAGGGCAGAAGCAATAAACTTATTCTTACAGAAAGGTTTTTAACCCGTTTTCGTTCTGAAGCTTTATGCTTGAGCTAGCCTTTATCCGCAAAAACCCGGAAGCTGCTAAACAGAGTTTTCTAAAGAGAGGGCTTAAGGATAGGGTTTCTGAAATTGATGAGGTTCTTGACACTGACTTGAAGATTAGGAAGTTAAAAGGAGAGCTAGATTCATTGCGTGCTGAAAGGAATTCGCTGTCTGAAAAAATAAATCAGACTAAGAAGAAGGGCGGCGATATCTCGGCTCTTGTTGCCAAGGTCAAGAGCCTGCCGCAGGAGATTAAAGAGAAGGATGATAAATATTTAGGTCTTGAACAGCATTTGCGAGGCCTTCTTCTTTCGATTCCAAATATTCTTCATGATTCTGTGCCGCAGGGCGCTGGTGAAGAAGATAATGTCGCGATTAGGGAAGTTGGAAGAAAAACTGAGCATACTTTCGCCGTGAAAAGCCACGTTGACCTTTTAGAGCCGAAGAAGCTTGCAGACCTTGAGCGCGCAGCCAAGATTTCAGGCGCAAGATTTTATTTTTTAAAAAATGAGCTTGTTCTCCTTGAGCAGGCTTTGATAAAATTCGCTCTTGACTTTTTTTACAAGAAAGGTTTCACTCTTATTGAGCCTCCGTTTATGATGCGTCAGGAGCCCTACGAGGGGGTTACAGACCTTAAGGACTTTGAGGAGGTCATGTACAAAATTGAGGATGAAGATTTGTTTCTGATTGCGACTTCAGAGCACGCGATGGCGGCGATGCACATGGATGAAACTTTTCCTTCTGAAGAATTGCCTATAAAATATGCTGGAGTAAGCCCCTGCTTCAGGAAGGAAGCTGGCGCTCATGGCAAGGACACAAAAGGGATATTTCGGGTTCACCAGTTCACTAAAGTCGAGCAGTTTGTTTTCTGCAAGCCAGAGGACTCCTGGAAATATTTTGATGAGCTTCTTGCTAATGCAGAAGAGATTCTGCAAATGCTGAAATTGCCTTACAGGGTTGTCTCCATTTGTTCTGGGGACATAGGCAATGTTGCTTCGAAGAAAATAGATTTGGAAGTCTGGATGCCCGCTTCCGGCCAGTACAGGGAAGTTGTTTCCTGCTCGAATGTGCTTTCCTACCAGGCAGCACGGCTAAACATAAAGTTTGGCGACACTGAGAGGAAAGAGTTTGTTCATACACTTAATAGCACAGCAATAGCAACAACAAGAATGATAGTTGCGATTATGGAAAATTACCAGAATGAGGACGGCTCATTTAATGTTCCGGAAGCGTTGCATCCTTATTTGCACGGGATTAAGAGGATTCCCCCATAAACATTATATAAGAAAGAAGTTAATTGATTGTTATGAAGTTTGGAGTTACTTTTCCGTTTAGAACAAAGTTGATATTTTTATTAAGCATTATGTCAATTCTACTCTGCTCATTTTTGATCGGTAATCCTCTCAGCTCATTTTTCACCTTATCATTGTGCGCTGCAATCATTTCAGCCATTGTTTCATTATTTCAAATCAGGTCTTTTAGCAAGGCCTTTTTCATTAGAATGCTTGAAATGGTATTCCTAATCTCGTTTTCTTTATTATTTTCGCTCATCTTTCTCGTTTTTGCTCCATTTGTTTTATTTCATGATTTTTTCTTAAATCCGTTTGTCATAATCTTCATTTATGTTTTCCCCGCAATTATGATTTTTGTTTTTTCATTTTGTTTCTTTTATGAGTTTATCTCTCAGAAACCTAATAAAATATTCAAGTTGCTTAGAGTATCTCTCACAATATCTTTTATCTTCACAATCACGGCATGTCTAGCGTTTGTTGCCGCTTATAGTATGTTATATTTCCATTATTCGGGCGTATTTAACGCTTATCTTTCGTCATCTACTGGCGTTTCCTATCCAAAAAACTACATTCAGGATCTAAAGATCTACGACGACATAGAAGAAGTTAGAAATTCGTTATTGGTAGAATATCGCTCAAAATATTTTCAATACAAATATAATACTTACGGCAATTTATGTTTTTCTGATAAATGTGCCCAAGAAATTTATAACAAAATTTACCTTAACGCTCAGATTGTAATATCTTCCTTAGTTACAAATGGAAACATTGATACTGCTAACCGCGAATATGCCTTAATCCAATCTGGCGAAATTGAGAAGAATTACTCGACGCTAGAAAACTATTCAGAATTTTTATCACAAAAAATAAGTAGCTCGCCAATAACATTTACCATGTCTGATGACTTTTCAAAATTGGATACTATTGAATTCACAGATCCAACTTTTTCCGAATTAATAGCCAGTTTAAGAAATGACAACGACAGAGGGTCCTATTTTGGTTCTTTTTCAAGTTATGGAGATTTTAAAGAATCTCCATTAAGATATAGCTTCTCAATTATTAAGTTTCATACAACCCTGGCAAGAGATTATGGCGTTTTTTTAGTCAGAATGTTAAGATACACAACTGGCGCCAATTCAAACCCTCTAGCCTTTGTTCCGGCAATACAGCGAAATTTAGGCGCAAATGAGACTGTTGAAAGCAAAATTATTAGACGCAAGCTCATTCTAAGCCAAATAGAAAGACTTGAAGCACAGAAAGGCTATCTAGCCACCTAAATAAACTAGAACCACAATCTAATAATTGAAAATTATCCTTCCAATTCTTAAAAAAAAAATTACTTGCCCCAGGCGTAAACGCCAATCATAATGAGATTGACGACTGGGATGATAAAAAGCAGGCTTGTCCAACCGGGAAAGCCGCGTATTTCGGCAATCTTCCATAACATATAGATTGCAATCGCTAGGGAAATAAAGCCTCCGACAAACGGAACCAAATTAACGAGAAGCATTCCAAGTGCAAAACCCCAATGTACTTTAGCTATGTTTGCCATTAAGAATATATTGGCGATTGGAATCCATGCTAACCACGCATTGTTGGTCTTAGTTTTCTTCGCAATTGTCATAAGCGCGAATGCCATATAGACATAGAGAGCGATTAATACCACTACAATGATTAGGAGAAATCCTGCGATTAAGCCCAGAATAGTCGAGAGGTCAAATATCGGCGTTGGTTGGAAAGATTGGAGTTGTATCATAGCCACTCCTGAATAAAAGGGGTTTATAATATTTTCTATCCCAATCCAGGTAGCATCGCTAGGTGCAATAATTTTTTACGATTCTAAATTCGCGCTCAAGCGCCGCGCGGGCTTAATGGCTCCCTGCACTTTCCCATCGTTAAACGACTTTAAAGCGGCAAAAGCAATTCTTGGCCTGTCTGGCCTTGAAGACAAAATATAATTTAGTTTCCGAGTCTAAGACAATAATTCTATCAGGAGGGAATCCCATTGCTAACTTTTTTATAGTCTCAATCCTCTTCTTTTATCCATGATGGACGACATTCCCAGCCCGCTGTTTATTATTGCAGGCATAGGAATCGCAATTTTCTCGACTTTTGTTGCACTAAAAACAGATTTCACCAGGTTTATTTTTTTCTTCATCGCAGCTACAGGCTTGATATCCTTCGGCGTGATAAAAACGATTTTTTCTAGCAATGAGAAGAAGCAAGTTAACAGACAACCGCTGCAGCCAAAGTCGCTTCCTCCAGCGCAATTTGACAGGAGGTCTCTAGACCAGCCGCTGCCTCCGCCTTCTTATCCTAGACCAGACTCCTTTGCGAGAGGCCAGCTGCCCCAGATGAATTATTCGGATGTGCAAAGGCCAGCTCCTCCACAACAAATTACCCGGCCTGTTCGCCAATACAGAGGATTTTATCAGCCACATGGCCACACACAAGTACGATCTAAGTTTTATGATAGAGTTCGCAAGGTATAAATACTAGCTTTCATTTCTAATGTAAATGGCAATCGCTGATATGGTCGAATTTTTCTTAATCCGCCTGGCAGGACGCTTTTTCTATTTTGGCTGGTAAGCCAAACACATTATTTCTATCAATGACAAAAAAACAACATGGAGGGACTATAAAATGATAACAATGCAAGAAAACCTGAAATCGCTTGAAGACGCCGTTAAACGCCAACCAACAATGATTTATTATGCAGAATTTAATAATCTAAAGCCATCAGATGCCCATGAAATGCTTGGCGATCCTTTGGCTCCAAACCTTGGAACCCTGACGAGGTTAAGGGTAATATATTTTGGAGGTTTTAATAAAGGCGGAACAATTACCGCGAATCTATTTGTAATGCCTAGGAATGGTATGTCGAGAAGACCTTATGCCGAAATTTCTGGGGACCCAGTTGATGTAATGCTCGAATATGCTTCTAATTATTTGCCCTTAATTAAGGATGAAAGAGTTAAAAGAGCAGAATATGCGACCTATCCTTTAGATCTAGCTATGATGAGACCCACTGCAATTGGCGGCCTGTTATCAAGGTTAGATGACGACGGCCATACCATTGACGTAATCCATCGAGCGACATCCTCGGAGGCGCTTCAGAGAGTCTCATATAGGGTTCTTACTAAGGCTCAAGTAAAGTCGAGTGAAATACACATTGGACATCCCTCCTAAATATTTTTAAGCCGCCGAAACATTTCCGGATGGATGAGTGTGTTCAAGGATATGTTGGGAGCAGGCGAGAGCCTATTTCTAAATGCTGTAGCGCTGGATTTTGATTATCATCCAAAGATTCTTCTTTACAGGGAAGCAGAGCAGAGGGCGATAGCTGCAGCCATCAAGCCATTGTTTGCAGACCGGACTGGCAGAAATTTGTTCGTCCACGGGCCGCCTGGAATTGGAAAGACAATAGCTTGCAAGCACGTTCTCGATGAGCTTGAGGAGCAGACCGATGAGATTCAGGCGCTTTACGTTAACTGCTGGCAGAAGAACACCACTTTCAAGATTCTTGTAGAGCTTTGTGATCTGCTCGGCTACAAGTTCACGCAGAACAAGAACACTGAGCAGCTTCTGGACATAATAAAGAAAATTGTCAACAAGGGCTCAGCAGTCCTCGTTTTTGATGAGGTTGACAAGCTGGAAGACGTAAACTTCCTTTACACTTTAATCGAGCACATATTCAAGAAAACTATAATCTTAATAACGAATGAAAAGAACTGGATAGTTAACCTTGACGACAGGGTAAAATCGAGGTTTCTTGCCGAGATGCTCGAATTCAAGCCTTACAATGAGGCAGAAATAAAAGGCATTCTGAAGCACAGGGCGGACTTCGCATTCGTCAGTGGAGTTCTAGAGCCTTTGGCATTTGATGCAGTCTGCCGAAAAACTTTCATGCTAAAAGATGTAAGAGCTGGACTTTATCTTTTAAGAGAATCCGGAAACGCTGCCGAGGAGCGGAGCTCCAAGAAGATAAGTGTTGATGATGTCAATAATGCAATTGCCAAGCTTGAGGAATTCAAGATTAAGGACATCGAAGCCTTGGAAGAGGACATGCGGATGATTCTTGACTTGATAAAGCAGAACTCAGGGGATAAAATAGGAGAGCTTTACAGGAAATATTCTGATGCCGGCGGAAAAGCAGTCTACAAGACATTCCAGCGAAAGATAGAGAAGCTGGCGCAGGGAAAGTACATAGAAACAGAAAAGATTCCAGGCGGAGCAGAAGGGAAGACGACAATTGTCAAGTACTCGTCTGAGAAAAAGCTAAGCGAATTTTAGGTAGAATTATGGTCTCATGCTCCGGTGCCGGATAAAAATCAGCACTCCTGGCCGTGCATGTCGCCGAGCAAGCTCGGCGGACTTGGAAACAAATTTCCAAGGGCCAAGAATTGCACATGGCGCTTTGAAGTCGCTTCACGACGGGAAAGCGCTGGAAGCACATAAGCCCGCGCGGCGCTTGAGCGCATTATAAAATTATTCAAAAACTAAAATACATCCAAAAGAGAGAGTCCCTAGGTAAAAACATGCAACAGACCAGCAACCAAAGCTAACAAAATGAAAGCATTTGCCCCTTCAGAAACAAATTTTTTAGGGTTTAGTTCGCCAAATAAAGCAAAATGAACGATTAGCAATCCAATCAGCCTAGCAATTATCAGGAACAACGCTAAAGGAAGGAAAGGGATGGACCTAAGCAGTGTGGCAGCCAAGGCA
>JBBSVZ010000091.1:0-21305 GCA_038046545.1 Nanobdellota archaeon
ATCGGTGGCATCGCAATAGCTTTTGCCCTTCAAAATGTTCTCACTGACATTTTCGCATCATTCTCAATTTACTTCGATAAGCCCTTCAGAGTTGGCGACACTATACAAATCGGAACTGACACTGGAACTGTAAAGAGAATTGGGATAAAAAGCACGCGAATTGAGACCTTGCAGGGGCAGGAATTAATTGTCTCGAATAAGGAACTCACAACAAGCAGGATAAACAATTTCAAGAAGATGAGCAGGAGAAGGTTCGCTTTCACCTTCAACGTATCATATGATGCGCCAAGTGCAAAACTCAGGAAAATACCCCAAATTATTTCTGAGATAATAAAAAAGAACAAGGACACAGACATAGAAAGGGTGCATTTAAAACAGCTCGGAGATACAGCTTTGGTGTTTGAGGCGTCGTACACTATAAAAAATCCTGACATGAAAACATTCATGGATGTCCAGCAGGAAATTAACTTCGAAATAATGGAAAGATTCAAAAAAGAGAATATAAAATTCGCCCGAGTAGCCTTACCACAGAAACCATTTTAAACAATAATTTGCCTCTTAGAGAAATGACAAAATCAACATCATCTGAAGAACAGGTAGGATACCATAAAGGAGCGCTAGCGACACTTGCCAAAGAAAGGCAGGAATTAATGCGCATTCTTGGAATTGTCGAGCAATTGATGCAGCTTCACGCGTCAGAGCTTCAAAAAATGGGTGTAGACCTGACGGAAGCGAAAAAAGGCAGCACAAAAGAGACAGGGAAGAAGAAAAGAATTGACGACATGCTATAATGCGCTTCACAATTAAAGGGCATCCAAACATTCTTGCAACACACCCAACAACTCTTGAGTTTACAAAAGATCCAGAGCTGACTTTGAAAGGGGACTGCATTCTAGGAGTTTCAGCAGACTTTGATTCTAAACGATTGAAGCAATTTCTTGGTTGCAAAAAGATAAAAATAACAATAAAAACTGAAGGGATAGTTGAAACAATCGCAGCCAAGCCAAACCCTCAGTTTGATGATGCTAAAGAAATGGTCATACGGCTCGGCACACATCAAACGAGCAGGACTTTCGCATTCGACGCTGACAAGGCAGCAAAACACATTTCAAGGCATTTAGTTTCTTATCTTAAAGATCCAAGAAACAAAGCAACAGTTGAGGTATTATGCGCAGATGAAAGTTGAGGAAGTTTTGCAGAAGTACGAATACAAGCCTGACATGCTTCTCGACCAGCACTTCCTTGCAGATGAGAAAATTGTAGGGAAGCTATTATCGCTTATTGATATTAATGAAACTGATGTGATTTTTGAAGTTGGCGCAGGAATAGGGACTTTTACTGAACAAATTCCGAAATGCAAGAAAATATTCGCAGTTGATATCGATAAAAAAGTAATTCAAATCCTGAAAAAAGAAGTAAAAAGAAAAGAAATGGAAATAATTGAAGGCAATGCGCTTGAATTGCTTTCTAAACTTAAATTCACAAAGATAATGTCTAGCACTCCTTATTCAATCTGTGAGCCGCTTTTTCACAAGCTATTTATCATTGATTTTGAGAAAGCACTTGTAATTGTGCCTGAAAAATTTTCAAGCATTATAACTGAAGGAAAAAGCCCATTAGGATTTTTCAGCAATCTGTTCCTTGAAATAAATAGTATCGTCTTAATACCAAGGGAGAAATTCTTGCCAAAGCCGAAAGTGGACTCGGTTGCACTGTTGATTACCAAAAAGAAGCCATCGATTAGCCAGCAGATTTATTTGCAGAAAGATAAGAAGATAAAGAATCTGCTTAGAGAACTCCTTTGCAAAAACAAGAAATTAACGAAAAAACAAGCAAAGGACGCTATAAATAAGCAGTTTGATGGTTCTGCCATTCTTGAAAAGAAGCCTGGAAAGCTGAAAATAGAAGAACTTGAAGAATTAGAGAAATTCATTACTAGTTGTTAGTAAAAGGAAAGGCTTTTAATTGCATTCGGCTTCTCCACAGACGGGGAGGCATGAACAATTAATGGTCATTGACTTAGCAGGCGAATTAGGATTAGACTCGGATTTATTTAGATTCAAAACTGACAAAGCGAGGCATGACCCTAAATACAATTATTTTGTCTTGCGTGAACTCAGCCACCTGATCAATTCTTACGTTGCGCATTTCGATGTTCAAAACCCTTCAGAACTTGATCAAATGCAAAAAAGAGCTTTGAAAGGAATAATAAAAGCTACTTATGCTTCTGCCGACATTCATTTTAACGAAACACGAAAACACGTTCACGAGCTAAGACCAGAGGAAGTCGATTATTATATTGGGCATCCGATTAGAACTGCCCGTCTTGTATTAGAATCATTCACATTAAGAGGAGAAGGAAGCCATGATTCACTTGAGGATAAATTGACCCAGTCTCTGAAAGATCCGAGGTACCAACTCGGTTACGGATCGACAACAGCAATTTCTCCACTTCCCCCGTTAACACATGACAATCCTGAAAGGATTACAGATATAACAAAAAAAACAGGAATAATATTGCCGAGACAGGAGGCAGTCGAAATTGCGAATCAAGTTTATACTGTTTATGGTTTATCAAAACGAACTTTGGATTTCTTAAGACCACAATTAATTCAGTTGACACATAATATAGATACACCTTATTTAGAATACCTTGCCTTGCCTCATCCTAAAATCCTCGACGATGCAGGATTATTTGCGGTCGGCATGGTGAGGATAACAAAGCCACAAGACAGAAATAACAATACAGATATGAAAAAGTACGATCCATATTGGCAGAGGTTAAAAAATTCTTTAAAAAATCTTGGAACTCTTAATGCGCACAAGGAATGGGATAGGGCGTATAGAGAAATAGCTGGTTGGGTCAATAATTTCTCACCTAAATACGGAAGTCCTAACTCGCTACCCGTATGGTATGTTCCAGCAACACGAGCATTCACAAGCCTAGGCACAAAAACCGTGAATGAGTGCGAGAGAATTGCGCATGAATCTGTAAAAACACTAGACGACATTGCCTACGAATTAAGGCAGACAATAGAAAGAGAAAATGGTGATATGAGAAAACTCACTCCCTTAGAAAGAGAAATAGCATATCATACACCGGAAATTCTTGGCGCAATTACAAAAGTAGTAGATAATTATGAGAGAGCAGTGCCGACTTTTAACCAAGCCCAGGTTGCATCAAGCACCAAACGCCAACAAAAAACAATTGAAAACCTCATTGAAAACCAAACAAGTCCAGATAATCCTGCATGGTTTGATATATTTAAAGGCACTTTGAAGTCTTACGTTGCAACACTCGATATACCAAGCGAAGAACTGGCATTACAGTTCCCCGACCCAAAAGGGAACCGTGACATTATCCTAACAGCAGTGCAAGCATATGCACATGCAAAATTAATAGGAAAACTCGCTGGCAGAGTATCAAACATAAATGACACATTCATTGTTACCGAATTTAATTATCCAATGCCTGAAACAGTTCCTTGGTGATATTCTCAATATGGCGCCTACCAAAAGAAAAACAGTGCCAAAACCAGATATCCCCACATTTAGTACTGCTCTTCCCGAATATGGAAAAATTGTTGGGGATATCAGGAAAAAACTTGATGACTATTTCACGAGATCAAAAGACAAACTTCCTCGGATGAATCTGACACAGATTATTGAAACTCTAAAGGATTTAATTTCCCCCGCTGACTTCATTGCCATGCGAGAATACGAGATACAACAGTCTCAAGTTAGGATAGCTACAATAAATGACCATGAAATGTTGTACCAACCTTCTACGCACTCAAGGATAAGAACAAGAACAGATGCATTAGAGAATGTCTTGTTTAACGAATTTGCTCAACACCTGCCATATGCTGAGGCAGGGATTCAGATAGCATTAGGACTTGCTCAGTCCCCGAGTATAAACTGGAGGTACTCGAATGTTGCGTCAACAATTTCAGTTGATGGCTTAACAGGCATATTGGCAAAGAATGAGAATATTGGCCGTAAAAAAATTTGCCAGCAGCTCTACGAATACGAAGTTGCTTCAAGAATAGTTGGAGATAGCCAAACAGTCATATCAAAGCTCCCAAACACAGTATTGAGAGACAGAGATATATTAAGACAAAGACAAAGATACACGCTTAGAGGTTCTTCACAGGGAGGTAATGTAGTATTGGATAGTACAAGGCATTGCTGGACTGCAGAAAACCTTGACGAAATTATAAATGAAGCCCCAGTAAGAGGTTATGCAAAAAAGGGGTGGCGCCATAATTTTGATAAGTTTGATCCTGTATTTGAGGTGCATGACAGACTTAAAACTGCAGGCGACCTAGTATTAAGAGGCCATGCGATTTGGCCTGGCCAAGTACTTGGACACGGTTATGCCATTAAATTTGCCCGATACCTTGCCGGAGAAAAAAAGGACATAAATGATTTACTTGCAGGAAGAGACATAGGTGACTTCCGGTTCATGGAACCGGTAATGGGCAAATACATGTTTGATTTAAATTCAAATCCCGAATTCTGGAAAGGCCGCGTGATAGCGCATGACTTCAAGGATGAAAGAATTCCACGCCAACATATGATTGGAAAGAATGACCAAAACACAGAATATGTAAAATTCTTGAGAGCTGTTGCGCATGATATGATAATGGAGAACTCACCAACTGGTGAGTCCATGAACAAGCCACCACACATGGAATTTTTGATACCTGTAGTTTGTGTTACTGAAAGTGGCGAACAGTTCGAAATGGTGAAAGCAAGGCAGTGGTGGAATCCAAGCTATTTTCATTCGTCACAAACCCGCGAAGGAGTTACGCACACAGACTACAAGGGGAGCCAGATTGACTATATTCTGAAAAAGGAAAGCAAGAAAACCATGGCTGTTTACGCATTTATTTGCGGGCTCGTGGAAGGATATCCTGGCCTTGTTGAGCCACAGCAAATACCATTAGTAAGTGAAATATTCAGAATAAGCCAAGAACGCTTAGATGGCAGATAAGAGCTTTTAACATAAGCTATACTATTTGTCTTTGATAAGTTAACATAATCAACCCAAGATTAATAAGTTTCTTTAACTATTAAGGTACAGATTGATAAAATGCTATAGTGGGAGACTGTAGGGAGATAAATGTTTTATAGCGGGCCAATAAATCTTGATTTCAGCATAAGATATTCTTCTGGTGAAGGCAGGGCTTATCTAACAAGGCATATCGCCAATACCGCAGATAGGACTATTCCTTCAGTAACGGGAAGAATTGGCGATATAACAAGGAATCTTGCAGCCATCATTATTGCAGAATCAAGAATTTTTGATTATCGAGGACAGCCGGAAGTAACTGAAATTGATGGTTTCCCAAGAGACGAATTGAGAAGAGTCGTCAAACAGTTAACACGCCAAAACATAAAGGTTTCTCCTCTCGAAGAAGCAGTTGATAAACAATTAGTTCCTGCATTTATTCCGGCAGTTGCCTACCGCTAATCCTTCTCGTTTTGGGAACAAAATTTAACAGTTTCCTGCCTTTGACTTTTCCGCAGCCGAAAAAGTCACTTCCACACTTTATTATGACATAAGTTGTGTCTGGATGATCAATCTCAATTGTGTCCCCTGCTAGCCATCTTGCCCTTTCGCTTTCATCAATATCAAGAACATTCTGGGTGGCTGTCTGTCCGACATATTGGCTGCCCTCAATACTTAGCCTCACATGATTTCCCTTAAGCTCTCCTAAGTAAAGCCCTAATTCATTGACTCTCCAGTTATCCCTTATACCCTCAATTGTTTCTCGATTAGCCAAGTAAATATCATCCCCGCTAAGAAAAAGGACTTTTTCAGTGGCGAAAGAGGAACCGAACTGCTCATTGATTTTACCAAGCAATTCCTTTGCTTCCCTTTTGCTAAGCACCTTGATTCTCATATTGATGCGAAACTTTTTATGCTTTAAAAAAGAATCGGAGGACATGAAGCAACTTTTACTGGTATTGTTACTCATCACCATTCCAATTGCTCAAGCGCAAGTAGTCCTTGACTTTACAATGCCTGAGCTTAAGGAAATAACTTTGAAAGAAACAGAACAAGGAATATTCTGCGATGCAAAAACCAATGACGGCTCTTGGCCAATCTTCATCTGGAGTATTAATGGAGTTGAAACCAAAGAAAACGAGCCGCTTCTTAGCTCGGGTTATGCAAAAGGGGATAGAGTTAGGTGCACAGTCAGCGCAACAAACGGTTACTTAAATGATACAAATTTCAAAGAAATAGTTCCAGGGCAAATTTCAGTGCCGGGGATAACAGGTGCAGTTATTGGAAATGCAACTTCTTCAACCTCCGTTCCATGGCTACTTGCCGGGCTGTTTGGCGGAATCCTCTTGGTCCTTGCATACGTCAACTTAAGGCTTTATAGAAGGATAAAAAGCTAAATGCCCCACAGGGGATTTTCCTTTCGCATGAATATAGCTACTTCTTTTAAGACATTAATTTCTTGGTCAGACAAAAACTTTTTGAGCTCTTTAAGTTTCCTGAAATGCTCCTCTGGAATGGCAGCGTAAAGAAGATCATTCTCATGAATCTGCCTGCCTACAGTGGCATTTTCAATTGATACGGCAATTTTCATGCCCGCATTGGCAATTGATAAATTTTCTTTTTCATGCTGTATACCTTTGACATATCCAATAACTTTGCCTTCCTTCATCAACTGAATTCCTGTTTTCAACTTACCTGCGAGAACTTCAGAGCCAATAATTGCGGGGTTTGACTGCCTAAAAACATAACCGCGGAGCAATTGGATCTTGCAGGGATAAACAAGCGACTCAATCTCGCCTGCCTCTTTTCTCTTTAATTGGTCTACCTGCCACGCCTCGAACTCCTCTACAAGCCGATAAATTACATTGTTCGTGAGTATCTTTACGCTGTTTTTTTCTCCCATGCTCTCGATTTCAGGAGAAATTTCAACATTAAATCCTAGAACTGCAGAATTCAATGGGTTTTTCTCAAAACTGCTGAATCCTTCCAAAACGTCTTTTCTAGTGATGTTACCAATACTTGCCTTCCTTATAGAAACTCCTTTTTCCTTGAATATTGAGATTAATGCTTCCAAAGAGCCTAAAGAATCTGCTTTGACAACTATACCTTCTTCTGCCGTTTCAACAAGAACCTCCTGGACCTCTGATTTTATCTGAGCCGAGACTGCGTCTATAGTCGTATCATCAGCACTCATTATTGGCATGCCCGCAACTGCATTATCAATATCCATTGCTGATATTTTTACTCCAGTAGCTGCCCGCACTTCATCCACAGGCACAAATTTCGACTTCTTGTCCCTCATTTCCGCAAGAGGTGCAGGCTCGAAAAGCGCCTTGACCTTTGTTACAATTGGCTCATCTAAAGTGCCAATAACAATCGTATCGTTTCGCTTCAAAGTACCGTCATATAGAATGACATCAAGCGTTGTTCCAAGACCCTTGTCTTTCTTTATTTCGAGAATAGTTCCTTTCGCAGGCCCTTCAAGATTAACATTTAATGACACTTCAAGATAGCGCTGTGCAAGGCCAGTTAATACCATCAAAAGCTCAGGAATACCATTGCCTGTTTTGGCACTGCATGGAACAATAGCAACCTGCTTTGAATAATCTTCAACCCTGTCATATCTCTCTGAATCAAATTTATGTTCAGACAATGAACCGACAACAGTGTAAAGCCGGGTATCGAGCAAACCTTGGACTTCTGGGCTTTGAGTTTGGATGTTTTGTAACAGCAATCCTGCCTCTTTCTTCCAGCCCGGGATAAGATCTATTTTATTTGCCGCTACGACAAAAGGTGTTTTTGCGTGCCTTAGAATCTCAATTGCTTCTATTGTTTGGGGCATAAAACCCTCATTTATATCCACTACCAGAATTGCTATGTCAGCTATGTTGCCCCCGCGCTTTCTTAAGTGGGTGAATGCCTGATGGCCTGGAGTGTCGATGAATAACAGCCCTGGAATCGTGAACTTCATGTTCATCTGCGCAAGAAGAGGGCCGCAAATATTCTCAACTGTGGAGAGAGGGATTATTGATGCTCCAATTGCCTGCGTTATCTGTCCTGCTTCTGACTTGACGATTGCGCTCCCGCGGATGGTGTCCAGAATAGAGGACTTGCCGTGGTCAACATGACCAAGGACAGTGCAAATAACAGAACGAAGACGCATCTTTCATCACTGATAAGTATACGAGATTGTTTTAAAAACTTTCTTATATAATAGTTGATGTCATAATCACAATATAAATTCATGACATCAACTAATAGCGAAAGACATAAGTAAAATATCAGAAAACATGTCTTCCGCTATAAAGACAGAAGAGCTAACGGCATGATAACAGAAGGAAAGGCGAAGATTGCAGCCAAAATAGAGAAGATCCCTACCCGAAAAATGGAAGTCTTCTACAACCCTGTCATGAAGCTGAACAGGGACATATCAATAGCATTGTTAACTGTTTTGAATGAAAAAAACCTTGTTGTTGCAGACCCGCTTGCTGGAAGCGGAGTGAGAGCGATAAGATTTTTGAAGGAGCTTCCGAAAAGAACGATAAAAAAAATTTATGTTAATGACAGGTCATCAACAGCGGTTGCATCGATTAAGAAGAACCTGAAAATAAATAAGATAAGCAAGAAAATAATTATCAGCCAGAAAGATGCGAACGAGTTTCTTAAGCTTGGAAAGTTCGACTACATTGACATCGACCCTTTCGGATACCCGGGACCGTTCATTGATAATGCATTTGCAGCGATAAATGCTGGTGGAATATTAGCAGTAACAGCAACTGATACTGCTGCGCTTTGTGGGAGCGCCAGAAAGGCATGCATTCGAAAGTACAAGGCAGTGAATTCCCGCAATTGGATGATGCACGAGACCGGCCTGCGAATATTGATAGGCTGGGCTGCAAGAAAAGCAGAGGAGTATGGCTTACGAATTCAGCCGCTGCTTTCTTATTCAAAAGAGCATTACATGCGCACATTTTGCTATGTGTTGAAAAAAGGAAAGCATGAGCTTGGCTTTTCTTGGCTGTGCAGCAAATGTTTATCATTTGGCATTGGAAGAAAAGAAATATGCTGCAAGGGAAAAACGACAATTTCCGGTCCGCTTTGGACTGGAAGGATAGGAAAACCAGCAATCGTGAAAAAGGTAAATAAACTTCTTCAAGAAAAGTTTATTTCAACCTTGCTTCTTGATACAGAATCAAAAGTTGTCGGCCATTACGACCTTCACGAATTTGCAAGCAGGCACAAATTACCAAACCTGCCACCATTGGATGAGATTGCTCTGGAAATAAAAGGCTCAAGAACTCATTTCAACCCTCACGGCATAAAAACAGGCAAAAAACCAGCTGAACTCTTAAGAATTATCCGAAAGTGCGCCGAACGTCAGTAACTTCAACGCCCTGAACGCCATCTATTCCCTGCAACTGCTTCTCAAGCTCCTCAGTATCACCCTGCTTCTCATCAATAACAAAAAGAATTGTCAGCGCATTCAATCCAAAAGCAAAAGGCTTGACTTCTGACTTCACACTAAGCGATCCGGATGCCATCACAACCTTCTCAACATCTTGCTGAAGCGTCTTCATATCAGTATCTGGGGACTCAGGCATTATCCTAATTGATACAACTACAGAAGCCATCTTAGTTCGGGCCAGAGAATCCGCATCCTGGGCAAAGGTATTTGGTGGCAGTCTCCCTGCAATGAGCGCACCGGATTATTTCAGCATCTAGACAGCCAGGGCACTTGAAGCGTGCTGTGCCCTTGTTATTTGTAATCTTTTCCTTGCACGAATTGCAAACAAGCTCTTTGTGATGCATGCATCAGGGGTAAGAGGTTCGCTTAAAAAGGTTGCGGTGCTTCTTAAAAATAGGTTACATCTTTCAAGTTATAGATTCGCTAAAATCCTCCGGATTTTTCTCCCTAAAGCATGTCAAGAATCGCTTGGAAAATCACAATAAGCTAGCACGCGATACTTGATCACGATCGGAAATTTCATTTCAGACGTATTAAGGAATACTTACGTTTCCATCTAACTCATTATCGAACTGAACCGCAATTAATTTAAATGAGCTATGCTTAGATAGTTATATGGATACGATTACTTTGCCCAGGCATAAATTTGAGCAAATGAAGCAGGAATTAGAAACGTTGAGAGATTCCAGAATCTATCAAAGGCTCCTCGAATTCGAACAAAACATGTCCAAGGGCAAGAAATTCTCACGAAAAGACTTGGGATTCTAAGGCTTTCTTCTTAAACGATTAATTGATCTCTGTTGATTATCTTCACTTGTCTTCATTTCGTATTCAAAAACATAGATTTCATCGGTTTGAATATTGTGCTTGAAATATAGTCTAACAGGCGGCCTTTTAATCTTAACCTCATAAATGAATAGCTTAGAATCGAGAAGCTTCCCGGAATCAGGTCCTAGCTGCTCTAGTTTATTCAACATTTTGGTCAATATTGTTTTGATTTGAATATTTTTCGCAGCTTTCTGTAATTGTTTAATCATAACCTCGTCGAAAACCAAGGGATACTTATTTGCCATAAGATTCTCAATAAATGACCTGCTATTTTAAGCTTATCGTCTAATATTCCGGAAATTTTACGGAATTTTCTCCCTAAAGCATATTAAGGATTGCTTACTTGTAATTTAGATGAACGAAGTATTCATCGCAGAACCGCTTAATGACATTCTGAAAAAGCTTGATAAAACAGAACTCTTATTTATAGATAATATCAAAGATAAGCTTGCGATTAGTCTTGATGTCGGAAAACCATTGAGATATAATTGGTTAAGAGAGAAGAAATTCAAGGATAAGCGGCTTTATTTCATTGTAAACACGCACGCTGATAAAGCGATTCTTGTTGCTTACGGTGATAAGAAAGAACAGCAGAAAATAATCGATCACCTGATAGCAAATAAGGAAAGGTATTTCAGGATAATTAACGAACCCTTCTGATTCTGCCTTCTTCTATTGCCTTAAGGCTCTGTTCAAGTTGATAAACTACATCAGGAAGCTCTTGCTCCTTTGATTTTTTGGAGATGATTTTTTGCTTCATAAGCTAAAGATTGAAATGCAGCTTATTAAACTTATCGTCTAATAATCCGAAAATCTTCCGGAAATTTCTCCCAAAAGTATATGAAGAAGTAAAGAAAACAAAAAACTGGCACGGAAGCTGTACTTGGTTCAGCGCCTAGCCTGAGCAGCTAGGGCCTGAAAGGGTATCCCGGTTCAAAAGCTTTTCGCTCAAAAAGCTGAAACTCCGGGCCGTGCCGCACTTACATGCAAACCTTTAAATAAAATTTCAGGAAACTTTGGTCATGATAATCGTCATGTTCGGCCCGCCTGGCATAGGCAAGGGCACTGCTTCTGCGATATTAGGCAAGGAATTGAATATCCCAAAGATTTCAACCGGCGACATCCTAAGGGAAGAGATGCAGAAGAACAGCCCTCTTGGAGATCAAGTCAAAAGTATAGTTGATTCAGGAAATCTGGTCCCAGACAACATAATCATAAAAATATTCGAACAAAAAGCAAATGACTTCAAAAATGGATATATAACAGACGGTTTTCCAAGAACAGTTGAACAGGCAAAAGCATTAGACAAAATAGCAAAAATAGATTTTGTTTTCAATCTGCAGGCATCGCACGACAGCCTGATGAAAAGGCTGACAGGCAGAAGGTACTGCAATTCCTGCGGCTCGCAGTTCAACGTCAACATAGCAGCATTCAAGCCAAAGAAAGCAGACACATGCTCAAAATGCGGCGGCAAACTTGCAGCACGGACAGATCAAGAGCCAAAAGTGGTAGAGCAGAGGCTTAAAGTTTATGAGAAAGAAACAAAGCCAGTCATCAGCTATTACAAAAAGCAGAACAAGCTGCACGACATAGACGCAGAAGGCCTTCCTGAAAAAATAGTCAGTTCTATAATCTCAATCATACGCGGCAGTTAGGAACTTGCAGACAATGGTTGCATAACTTCCCCGACCAAGCTTAAATGAAATAACAACCTTCTTCTTGCCCTGATTGAACTCATCATCATTGAACTCTGAGATAGTAAAGTTCTCCACTTTCATCAGCAAAGTCCTTGTTGAGCTTTCAGCCGACAGTTGCGGAAGGCTTCTGTTGATGAAATCATCCTCAGAAAGATTATGGCGCGAAAGCAGTTCCTTAACCAGTGGGTCTTCAGCCATGAATCCTGGAACAACACATTCCTTCTGCTCAACAGCAACTGCAGGAAACAAAAACTCTCCACGAGAATAAGGAACAACTGCGCAACGCATGCCATCAAGCGCAGTGTTTACGATCTCATTGAACAAATGGCTCTGGACAGAGTGAACATAAAGCATCAGAACTCTCCTAGGAAACAACCTCAATGCGCCAACAAAGTCATGAGGATGCTTGTGAAGATAATCCTTGAGTTCAACGGCAATATCAGGCCTTGCCTGCTCCTCAATCAGGCGAACTGCTTCAGGATAATTTTTTTTGAGAAGCGCAATTCCAATCTCAATATTTGTTGAGCTGAATCTTTGCTCGTCAAAATAATTAGGAAGCAGAAAGTCAAGATAACGAAGCTTATCTGCATTCTTGATAATATTATCTGCCTCGAATTCTGCAATGTCCCTTAGCGTTATTGTGAAAATATTGCCATTGTGCTCGCCAAGAGAAACAGGCTCTTCTGCGAACCCCTTGAACTCACAAAATAATTGTTGTCTTGGAAGTATTTCTCTTGAAAACTTTCCCTTGATAGAAATCATCTGCGAAGTCACTGCTTTCTTGTCCTTTGCGCCGGCAAAACCTATGTCGTTTATTCGCAAACCGAGCTGTTTTGCAACAATCTCGGCTGCATCATGTGTTGAGAGACCTTTCTTGCGCATCCAATAATAAGAATAGCCACCACTACCGAAAACAATTTCTTTAGGAATTTCCTCCACGATGAAGTCTTCAGGAACCTGCTTTATTTTGACCACTGAGCCGCTCCTCCATTCGAAATTTAGTAAGCAATGGAACTGTTTTTTTAGGCACGAATTGCTTCCACTTACTTTTTCGCAAAGCCATCCATTTTCTTATCAATGTTCCGCTAACAATTACTTTCTTTTTTATCCTGACAGTCCGTTTTTCCCCGAAAAGTGATATTACATTTTTGTTTCCAGAAAAAATTACTGCATTTTTAGGAATCTTTTCCTCAATTTCCTTCTTCCAGATGCTGTTTATCCCAACATCACGCTGGACTTTGATTTTTGCATTGAGTTTAAGATATTTTAGAACACTTTTAAGAATCGATTTTCTTTCTGCTGTTGTTAATGGATTATTAAAGTCAATATTACGCTTATTTTTTGGAGTGCCGATTATAATTATTATCTTTGTAACATTCTTCGATATTTCTCTCAAAGCCTGAACATGACCATTATGCAAAGGCTGGAACCTGCCTATGAAGACTGCGGTTTTCATAATGCCAGAACACCAAGATTTATTAATAATGTTTGCCAAATAGTGAAGGATGCCTGATTTTAACCGGATTGAAGCAGAATTCAAGAAACTAAAGACCATAATCAATGACACAGTCCTGTTTTTCAGAACAAGCGTCAATGGAATGTACTCCAAAAATAAGAGGTTTCCTGCAGGCGCCATAAACAGCATAAAAAAGTTTCAACAATCCAAAAAGACATCATTAAACAAAATAGCGCAGTTTGCCAAGGAAAATCCTCAGCTAGGCAAATTCGAAAACGAAATCTTGGTTATAATCAACCGAATTAACTTTGAAGACAATAATATTCAAATGTTTTCAAATCCTAACAGTACAGTTGAGCAAGTCACTTCCACCTTATTAAATTATGAAAAGCTTATACTCCAAGACCAGAAGAACATAACAGACGCCGCTTATCTTTTAGAAATGTATCGTTACATGAAGTTCTTTGATGTAAATGAATTTTTCATTAAAGATGTAACAATCGGATCAGCACCATGCACATTATACCAACATAAATCAGTTGCCTCACCCCAAAAAGGAATCATCACAGTGTGCGGATTCGGTGAAGCGAGGCAGTACTATAAAGGAATGGCGATGGTTCTTGCAAAGCAAGGTTATAAAGTTGCCTCGATGGACGTTCCAAGCCAAGGATCTAATGCAACAGCAGACATTCAATATAGCCTTGGGCTTGCCGCAGAATGGCTGCAAAATATTGTACGATCCTTCCGAGCATCAGGCATCCAAAAAATCGGGGTTATCGGCCACAGTTATGGTGCTTTTACGTGCCTATTTGCAGCAGGAGGATACTCGCTCACTGCAGAAAGGGACACCTACATATATTATGATAGATACAAAAAAACAGCTGCTGAAATGGTTTCTTACTACGGAAAATTGCAAAAATACACCCGTGACTTCACACAGCCAGAATTAAACAACATCCTTCAAAATGCAGAAAAATTTGACAGAGAACTGGAATCAGCTTACAGCGGCCTGATAAGAACTCTGGAAACCTCAATACAGAGGCAGCAAACAACTGGAGCAGCAAGAATTGATGCTGTTATTTCACTTTCAGCCCCACAGTCCGCACAAAGAGCAAGAAGAGACGTAGAGTGGTTGCTAAAAGTCATGAAAAACAAATTTACTCCTAAAAAACTCGTCCAAATAATAACTGGCTTTGCAAACAATATGACCATTTCCCGAGATAGAAGTATGTTCCCTGGTCGGGGATTCGGAATGAAGATGAAATCTGAAATCCGCATACCAAAAGTCCCGCTGTCCAAAAATGCAATTCACATCGCCGGACCAACTGTAGTATTTGACAAGAAAACTTTTGCCGAATATATGCTAAAAATGAAAGACCCAAATGATTATTTCACTTTAATGAATTATTTCAGCAAGACAGACAAAGTGCTCGGAAGGCCGCCATCAGAACTCATTTCAACATTTGTGAGAAATCACCTGCAAAAAATACCGAAGCTTTTCATTTATGGCACAATTGACCCGCTGCTTCAAGACCTTGGAAAGGACGAAATAGAAGGAGTCTATCTTATGTGCGCGAACGCAGAAAAAAAAAGAGGAAACACAGAAATAAAACGATATGAAGATAGGGGACATGGCTTAATTAAAGGAACAGACAATTCAAATGAGTGGGCAACGCCGGTTGCAACCTCCGGAGACACAATTAATGATATTGTATCATTCTTCAATAAACACCTTTAATAATTGAAACCATCCAAATTTCAATATCATAATTAAATAACAACGTTTATAATATTGTTTCGGCAAAAGCACTGCATGCAAGGTTTTGGAAAGCTTGAAAGCGATATAAAATCGCTTGTTGAATTAACAAAAGCCACTCATAACCTTTTCAAAGGAGTTCCTGCACAAGTCAACAAAAACAACGGGTTAAATGCAAAAACCAGAGAAGAAATAACCAAATTATTCAGGGATCAGAGAAGTTATCTTTTAAGCATTTCAAATGAAGCAAAATCCAATCCAAATCTTCGGCTGCTAGAGCAGCAAGCAATCACAATGCTTGCTAGGATAGAAGAAGAGCAACGGCATTTGAATTACGTATTAAACGACCAAATCGGGCAGCAAACGAAACTAGCATCTGTCCAGGCATTAATCCAGCTTTTCGGAAAGGATTTCCAGGAAAGCCAGCAGCTAAAAAGATTGCTTGATTTGGTCAGGTTCACAAAATATCTTGATCCAAATGAGTTCATAATTCAGGAGAACCTGCAAACTTTCTCAATTGCTTGCAGCTATTACCAAAGGAAGGATAAAATCCCGAGAAAAGGAGTGATTATTATTCCTGGCTTCAGCGAGCACAGGCTGGGTTACAGGGGATTAGCCCTGATGATAGCCAATGAAGGCTATGCAGTCATGACTATGGATCTCCCAAGCCAAGGTGGTTCTGTCAACTCAGCGATTGGTTACAGCATCGGCCTTGCTGCAGAATGGGTCGCTTATGTGGCGCAGCGAATGCGCTACCAATACAAAGTTGACAGGATAGGAGTTGTGGGCCACAGCCACGGAGCATTTTCTGCCTTGTTTGCTGCTGGTGGTTATTCTGAAAAAGTCGAGCACGATATTTTTGAGTTTGCCAGGCGCTATCAGGAAGCTGATGCTGAGCTTGGAATGACTCTGAGCAAAACACTAACTATGACTGATGAGCAGAAAATTCAAACCATTATAAAAAATCGCGAAATTGCATATGAAGGAATAAAAAGCTTACTCGTTGAATCCATAAAAAGGCTACATTTTAATGAGGGGTCAACCCAATACCCTGGAAAAATAGATGCCATTGTTGCGCTAGGTCCTCCACCCAGCACACAGTATGCCATCAAAGATATGAAGTTTCTTCTAGCGGTCATGAAGAACAAAAGGGTACCTTACCAAGTAGTAAGGCTAGCAACGAACCTCATTAAAAAAGCCCACGATGCCGATAGAAGTTTAGATGGCAAATTTAAAAAAATGCACACAGAATTTGATGTCGGTAACGGGCCAGCCATGCCAAAAGGCGTTGCAAGTGTTTTATCGACTGCAGTTTATGACAAAAAAGCATTTGCAGAATATCTGATGAACATGAAAAACCCTTATGATTATTTTAACCTATTGCGCTTCTTTAGCCAAGATGACAAAGGTGCAGCACGCTCGCAACTAATATCTTATTTTGTAAGGAAATACCTGCAGACAATTCCAAAGCTTTTCATTTACGGTGGAAAAGACCAATTCCAGAAAGGCCTCAGCGCTGAACAAGTTGAAGGGGTATACACAATTTGCGCAAATGCTGCAAGCAAGTCAGGAAATCTGAACATAATAAGATACGATGATATGACTCATGGACTTTCTGATGGCCGCGATCCGGGAAACGACGGAAGAACAATAGTCGGCGCATCAGGAGCAGTAACAAACGACATCATCAGTTTCCTCAATCATCATCTTTAAAAACACAATTGTCTCCCACAAGGGTGTGAGCCTGTAGCTCAGCTTGGAATCAGAGCGTCACCCTCCTAGCCCGATGACGAACCCTTGGAGTAGTGCCCTCATGGCATGAAGAGAGTTAGCTGAGGGCGGCGACAGGTGAAGGTCCGGGGTTCGAAACAAACAACAGTTTGACGAAAGTCCCCGCAGGCTCGCTTTATGATGAAAACACGAATTGCAATAATAAGCGCAACCACATTTTTATTCCTGGCTGTCCTTGCTTGGAAGAGTTGGACGAATCCAACAGCATGGCATTGGATAGCAAGCATAGCGCTAGCAGTTCTTATAGTCCATTTGGGATATGGTGCAAACCAGCTTTTAACACGATACCCACGCAGGGCTCTAACAGACAGCGCGCTTGACTTCCTTATTCTATTCAGTCTTTTAACGAGCATTCTCTCGCTTCCCGATCTTGTTCTTTGCACAGCAAGTATAGCCTTTTTTTATTACTTCATCGGAACAAGATACATGCGAATAATAAAAAGAACCAAGGGAATAAAAAAACATTACGCTATCCAGAAGTTCAAGCTTGAAATGCCGCTTGCAATAGTTTTTGGGCTTGCATCAATTTTCAGCATTTTATTGCCCTTAATAATATCAATTCAAGTTTTAAGCGCGCTCTTATTTGGAGTAATAGTAATTGGCTCGATCTGGCTTGCCTTCTTTTCCGGTGTCTACAGGCTACCTTAGCAGATTTTATATACAAGGAATAGAAAAAATCTGTAATGAAAGGCATCATCTTTGGAATATTATCCTTACTAACCGGAATTATTATTTTATCCTTCACGCTCCTTGCAATCGGCATTGACAAGATTGCAGAAGTCTTCAAGACAATTTCACTCCCGCTTATATTCGCTTTTTTGACAATCCATTTAGTCTCTGTTTCCCTCGCAGTATTTCGCTGGAAGCTCATCCTTTCCGCTCTTGGCCACAAAATTCCGTTCCTCCAGCTTTTGCAATACAACATAATAGGGTTCAGCGTTGGTTACATAACTCCAGTCGGAAAAATTGGCGGCGCACCAGCCCGAATGGTCCTTCTTGACCGCGACAAAGTCCCATTTGAAAAAGGATTGGCATCAATTCTAATAGATAATATTGTCGAAAATACTTTTGACGTGCTTTTTGGAATAATAATCCTGTCCTTTTTCTTCCTCAAACTTCCAGTAAGTTTTGTAGAAGTGCCGACACGCTGGCGAGTCCTGGTACTTCTCGGCTGTGCTGCAATACTTTCAGTTATAATCATTTTTTATTACAGGATGTTCACTGGAAAAGGGGTATTTTATTCAGTTGCAAGACTTACACGCCTCACAAGGATCCCATTATTTTCATGGAGCGAGAAAAAATTGCACGACGTTGACAAGCTTTTTTCAAGCTTCATAAGGTCAAGGCCAAAAGAAGTGTTTGCAATCTTCGCTATTTCCTGCCTTACATGGATAATTTTAATTCTGCAATACAAAGTTGCTCTGCTTTCCATAGGGCAAAGTTCAGGCATATTCGAATTGCTAATGATAATGGGCGTTCTTGCAGTTGTTGCAGTAATTCCAGTGCCTGCAGGACTTGGAGTGCTTGAATTCGGTCAGGCTGGGTTGTTTTATCTTCTCGGGCTTGACCCAAGAGTTGGAATCGTCTTTGCGCTTCTAATAAGGTTGAAAGACTTTTTTGTAATGATTTTTGGTGCCTTGTTCTTATTCCAGATTGGGTTGGGTTCCTTAGTTGAGAAGCAAGGAAAGAAAATTTAATTTTTTATAAGCTTGGATAATATCTTATTATATGACTCAAGAAACTCCCTCATCTTATTGCGCAACTTCATTCTCTGTTTTGATGATAATTTTTCAAAAGCACCAAATTCGTATGGTATTATGGGGCGATCGATTCTTTTGTTAGCAAACCTGTATAGCTCTATCATTGCGAATTTTCTTATTAAATTGAGACGACCTTCTTTTGCAAGTCGCCTAACTGACAAAACCACCTTAACTGAATCTATGAGCCTGAACTTTCCTTTTTTGCTTGCTCTAAAAACATAATCATGGTCTTCTGCAAAATAAAGCTTCTCATCAAATCCGCCAATACCGTCATGAATTTTTTTTCTGACAAGTAAACAGCCACCGCCTGCCGAAGGTTTGATTGTCTGGAGCATCTTTAGATATACATGAACGAACTCATGCATAAAAACGTCAATTTTCCTAAAACTTTTTGGGATGAGCTTCACGGTCGAAACTGCTAATTTTCTTCTTTCAAACTCAGAAATCATTTTCCCTAGAGTTCCAGAATTAGGCAAGAAAATGTCGGCGTCAAAAAACAACAAAAGCGAACCTTTGGCATGCTTAGCCCCACTATTTCTCCCTATTGCAGGAGACCCTCCAGGATAAACTCGACAACCAAAAGAACGGGCAATCTTTACGGTATTATCTTTTGAATTTGCGTCGCAAACAATAATCTCATAATCCTTAAAGCTCTGGGCTTTGATTGATTTCAGAAGTTTAGGAAGATACCTTTGCTCATTGAAAGCAGGGATAATTATGCTAAGCAATACCATATGAATGGGTCACTTCTTTGATATAAAATATTTGTGCAGAATAATGTACTGGAAATTTACAAGCCAGCCAATCTCCTGAAAATATTTAAATGACCTTTGAGTTGAACCAATATGCACGTAGTATTTGCGATGCCTAGCATCGGGCTGGGCCATGCCACTCGAACGCTTCCCCTCATCAACGCAACTCTGGAAGATGGTCACAGAGTTACAGTTTTCAGCTGGGGTAATGCTCTTGCTCTTTTAAAACAGGAACTAAAGGACAAAGTTAAGTATCACTTAATTCCTGACTATGATATAGGATTTGGAACCGAAGCACCCGGAGCTTTTGATGTTATAATACGTTTACCTTCAATATTAAGCATGGTAAGAGCTGAGAACAATTATTTACGAAGATTTAACAAAACAGATCACATTGACAGGATAGTTTCAGATGGCAAATATGGATTTTTCCTTGAAGGAACCCCTAGCTTTCATTTGATTAACCAACTCCGTCTGCGCCACAGCAAGTTCCCAAATATTGATGGAAATGCAACAGAAATATGCAATGCCCTTGCCCTTAGAAAATTCAAAGGTATTCTAATACCTGACTACGAGGAAAACTCGCTTGGGGGAATACTTGACCACAATCCAAAATTTTTTGATAAAAAAAAATTACATTATATAGGCATTATTTCTGGCATCTCAAAAAAAAATGTTGCAAAAGACATAGATGTTTTTATAAGCGTATCCGGGCCGGGAGACTCCCGAACTTTGTTTCAACAAAAAATACTCAATGAAGCTCCTTCACTCTCCGGAAAAATTGTTGTAACTCTAGGTAATCCAAGTGCTGAAAAATTCAAAAGTTCGAGTAAGCTCACAATTTATTCTTATTTAAACAGAAAACAGCAGGAGCTCATGCTAAACCGCGCTAAACTTGTGGTGTCAAGGTCAGGCTACACAACACTGATGGAACTCACCGAAATTGAGCAGAACGCCTTCTTTGTACCCATTCCCCGACAGTTTGAACAAGAATATCTTGCCGAATATCATCAGAAGCTCGGTCACTTCCATTATAATACACAGGACAAATTTGACCTCGTAAAAGACATTGAAATCGCTAAGCAAAATAAAGGAATCCATGGGATGCCAAAAACAAAAAAAACAATAGAAAATTTCAAGCAGCTCGTGCTTTAAGCAATCTCCAATCTCTTGTGGAACAATTCCATGTCAGGCACGAATATGTGCATGTCAAAGAATTTCTTGCACATTCCATTGAACCTGTAAAGGTCCCTGTACAGTTCTTTTCTCTGCATCTCTAGCTCTTGCTTGTAAAGTCGCTTCTGAAATAGTGCATTTATTGCACCTAGAAGCCAATGGTTCCACATCTTTCCTCCTTCAGGAAGAGAGTCTGTTTCTATCCTGCCCCTTAATTCCATACGGATCTCGCCTTGCAATGCCTTTAGCTTTCTTCCCTCAACTATCATCTCAACATCAGTTATGTTGACCATACGCAAATCTATGTCAACAAACCATTTTGTGAATCCGCTCTGCGCTCCGTGCTGATAATTTTTTACTAGCCTCCACCTTGACCTTATATCTCTGTCAGTGAAGCGCTTTTCAACGTATAAACGCTCGACAAAATACAGCAATACATCCTCTGTAAGGTCCATGTAACCATGCTCCATGAACCATTCCCTGAAAACCCAGAATAAAGTCTTCCCTATGAAAGCTCCCTTAAAAATGACCTCAATTGCAGGGAGATATGAATAATCCTTGGTGAAGGGTAACCTAATTGGAGGAAGGGGTTTAGCCATCAGTATACACA
>JBBSVZ010000092.1:0-1378 GCA_038046545.1 Nanobdellota archaeon
GTATCTAAACCTGAACGATTTGAAAGACACCCGATAGACCCAAAATTTACCGATTTTCTATTGAATATCTCAAGACAACAATCGCATTCGTTAGCATTTTTATTAAATACCTCTCTGTTTCAAGATACAATCTGCTGTTTAACCAGTGTAATCGGTCCTGACGAGCGCGGGTTCATTGAATATCTCCACCAGCAATCAGACTGGGTACTTACCATTGACAGATTTTTTGGTCCTGATTTTTTTGATAGCCCAAACGACCCTTTTCTTTCAGAATTGAGTAAAAAGTATTTAATTGATTATTCCCCTGATTTTTCAGAAGGAATTGGGGATAGATTGCTTGTTACTACCTGTTGGCAAGATGAACTAACACAAATCATAGCGAGTAAATTAGAGAAAATAAATCTCATATCAAATGAGGAAAGCGTTCTCAATTTGGTAAATGCCTTAAAATCCCTTTCGGGTACTTATGCATTACAATTATTTGAAGAAGGCAATGAGCAAAACCAAAAAACCATAGCTATCGGCGCAACACTTCACTATTTGTTGCAAAATAGAGACAAGGAAAAGTTTTTATTGGTTCCGGTATATTGTCATCCCGATATTTTTGATGATGCTGTTAATTTGTGCGACTTCTTACTTATTAGTGTTACACAACAAGACATCAAAATTACATGTATTGACTCAGACATTGAATCAGAATTGTCTCTTCGCTCTTCAATTCTTGAAAAGATTAATGAACGATTTTTGAGAACTGAGGAACTCTTCCAAAATAAATATTTTTCAGGTCAGCCGGAAGAGTCCGAGGAAAATATTGGGGCACCACTTGAACGCTCTCGATTAGTCATGTTGATAAGATATTATTTTTCAAAAGCAGTGCGGTATAACTTAATTGATAAAGAGGAGTTCGTTAAATTTAGTGAACTGTTTAGTAAGGTGGAAGCCGGAAAAATTCAGCCACGCATATTGAAAAGAGCATATTTGATAAGTCCATGTGAACAGGAACATGAATTGCCAAATCAGGATGAAATGAAAGTGACGATTCTTGGTAAACATGTATTATCGGAACCTCCACAACCGCTTGATTACGGAGAGCAAATCAGTGAAGAATTGCCACTCATAACGGAAGAACCAAACAGAGAGGAAGAATGCAAAGAAATACCTGCTGAACAACCGTCTGATACTGGCAGTATCAAAACAGAAAAATTTGATGGTACAGATATACCTGCATATCCAGAGTCTGTAGAAATCACATTAGGCAAGTCTGTAAATAATGAGAATGTTGTTTGGAAACCATCTGTAAAAGGAGACCATCATGTTCTTATTCTTGGAATACCCGGGCAAGGCAAGTCAGTTACAATTAATACATTGCTTGTTGAAT
>JBBSVZ010000093.1:0-2045 GCA_038046545.1 Nanobdellota archaeon
AAATACCCTTGCTGCGTAGAGAGCCATAAAAATAAGATATCAGAAAACGTCTTAAGCTTTGCCTGGAAGTTTTTCAGAAACTTCTTCCGGACCGACAGCAGCAAGCACAAAATTATCTGGATCAAGATATCGCTGAGCCGTCTCCATCACACCGTCCATAGTTGTTCTTTTTAATGCGGCTTCCGCTCTTGTAACATCATTTAGTCTTGAATTATGAAAATGGTTTTTCAAAACCATTCTAGGCATTTCATCAAGATCGTCCATTCTCTTTTCGAGTGCTGCGATAGCATGTTTTCTTGCATTTACAAAATCGCTATAAGTGGCTCTCTCTGCTAGGCTTCTAAATACGCCTCTTGTAATTTCAAACGCTTCATCAAATTTTCTTGGGCTTGTTCCCATTGTAACATAAAATGCTCCTCCAATACCGTAATCATCATACGTAGAAAGTGGGTCATAGGAAAGTCCTTTGCGTCCTCTTATTTCTCTTCTAATAAGAGATAAATTGTTACCAGAAATCATAGCGTCCAATATCTCAAGGTTTGGAGCATCCTTGGATGATCTCGGGACGCGCCAGCCCATTCCAAAATTAACCCTCCTTGTTCTTCTCGCCTCAAAAAGGGTTTCACTTACCTTATCAAGAGGTATTTTTGGACTTGGTTCGGGTAATTGCCCTGATTCGTATGTTCCAAATGTTTTTCCTACAACTTCAGCTAGGAAATCTTCGTTTGGTATGGCCCCCATAATGGCCATAGCCATATTATTTGGAACCCACCATTTTCTCTGGAAGTTATAAGCGGCATCTCTATCTATCGACGCATAATGAACACCTTTCCCAACCCATCCTCTTTCCAAAGGCGTTCCCCTGAATATACCTGGAAGTATCATCGTATTTTCAATCCATGCCTCTGGGTTATCTTCATACTTATCTGCTTCATTTGTAATAGCATGTTGTTCAGGATCAAAAGCATCAATATTTGTTGAGAAGTGTTTAACTGTCCTGTGCATATGCATCAAGGCACCAGAAATATAAATTGTTTTGCACGTGCCATAAACATCTGTGTAGTACAAATCAGTTTCGCCATTCAAGTCCCCTGCTATATAATCAAAAAATCTAGAAAGTTCATCATCAATTAATATGTGCTCAACGAAATGGGAAACACCTGATGGATACCCGTTTTCATTAGCAGATCCTGCATTGACTCTGAGTCTAACAGAAGCGTTTCTTCTTCTTGGGGATTTTATAAGATAAAGAACAAAACCGTTATCATAATCTACTCGGCTTACACCAAGATCTTCATTCACTGGTATTAGTTTGTAGTCTGTCATAACATCTAAATGAATTTTAAAAGTGTTCTTAAAGTAATGCGAGGGGAGAGATTTGAACTCTCGTATCCATTCCTCGAAAGGCGTGCAAAGCGCGTCAGTCTCTAAGGAACAAGGCCCTCAACCTTGCGTGATTGACCAGGCTACACGACCCTCGCTCTAGCTTAATAATGAGAAAAAGGTTTTTATAGAGATTCATAGGTTTTTTTAATGAGTAGAGCATCTTCTTCTATGTTAGGGCTTTCGCTTATTACAACACCACCTATTCGAAACTCCTTCCATGTTTTTATGAGGTCCTTGTAATTCATATCAGATTCTTTCAGTGTAAGGTGATTCTTTTCTCCTTTAGGTCCATAGTTGATTCCTGACAGGTGTATATGCATATTTTCTAAAGCAAAACGTCCCAGGGTTTTTTCTATAGTTTCCAGTATATTTACAAACTCCGTCTTTGTATTATATTTTCCATTTGTTCTTGCATGCAGGTGTGAAAAATCTATACAGGGTAAAACTCCTTCTACCTTGCCGCTGATTTTTACCAACTCTTCTAGCGATCCAAACTGCGTTGCTTTTCCAGATATTTCAGGTCTTATCCATATTTTGTTGCCTTCATCACGAAGTGTTCTTGTTATAGCATTTAACTCTTTTTTTATTTTTTCGTAAACGCTGTCAAAAGGTTGTTCCATGTAATAGCCAGCATGAAAGCAAACAGACCAGCCACCACA
>JBBSVZ010000094.1:0-1406 GCA_038046545.1 Nanobdellota archaeon
GCCTTTCGTAGTTATGTCTTGAAAATCGCAGATTATGCCCTTCTTCAGTATAACAAGATTAATTTCAATCTCTCCTAATTCCTTGATATCACAACATACACCACAAAACTCCTTTGAATCTATTGTTATACTGGATGTGCGACGTTGAAAAGCATACTCTTTGTCAGAAATTGGAAGTTTCACTATTCCTTTGCGTTGTAATCTCAAAAGAGCCTTCTTGCAACTCATCTCTTTTAGGTTACCATTAGAACCTCGCCAATTCATCCATTCACAAACTTCACGAGATAGTTTAAGCATAGAAATAGATGGGTTCGCATCTACTATCAAGTTAATCTTATTTATTATCTCTAAATTGAAGTCTTGACCACATATTCTCATACCCCCTATTATACCATATTTTCTTCACGGTGTCAAGTGTGTCCAATTGTCACTGGATATTCGATAAAAGGATCACCCTTAGGCAAAAGGCATTTTTCTCCTATAGTCCAACCGAATCAAGAAATTGATGTTTGGAATAAAAAAAATCACTTTTTTGAAAAAATTTGCGATAAGGTGCAATTTTTCAAAAATCACCCTTAATTGTAAAGTCCTTCAGAAGCAGCGTTGCAAGCCCTCTACGCCGTCAAAAACCGTCTTAAATTTCAAAGACGTCTCCCCTCAGTATTCTTGAAAAATAAAGCCGTTAAAGGTAGGCTGGGAGCGTCGCTAACTCTAATAATATCAAGCACTTATGACTTATGCTCACTTGACTTTTCTTCTCTTTTGTGCTATACTTTTCATTATGAAAACTTACAATGACCTCAAAACAGATGCTTCTCAAAATATCGTCAATCGACTTGTCTGGTGCACTGCCCAAAAGGACCAGGCTGGCATTGCCTCTGACCTTGCTTCAGGTAAAGATATACCAGAAGTCTACGGATTGGGAGCAGCTGGTCTCTTTGATGAGTTCTTTTACTTTCTCTCTACACTTAAAATCTCAAACCTTTTTAATGGGCTTGACCCCAAGTTGACGAAGCGACGGTCTAATATAAACTTTCACTCTGTCTTACTCACCTATATAATCCGTATTGTGTCAGGGCTTCCTTTTTACTGGCATATTGAACCCATACTTCTCAAGTCACAGTCATTGATGCGGCTTGTCGGATTTAATGGGACACAAGTCAGAGATGGCACATGCAACAGGGGAATTACTTCCAAAACAACTGATAAAGTTCAAGATACACAACATGCTCAAAATACACAAGGTGCTCAAGATGTTCAAGATACACAGAATAATTCCACCCAAATCCGTGGTCCTATTTGTGCTGACTCTATTGCTGCTTACATCGAGGCTATACCTGCTTCTGCTTTAGAGCGTTTCTTTAATGGAGTTATCTCTATTCTGGCAGCTAACTCTTTTTTTCCAA
>JBBSVZ010000095.1:0-7306 GCA_038046545.1 Nanobdellota archaeon
TGTTAGCGGAACAGATATTGATTTCAGCCTGTTTCCAGCCCCTCAATAGAGCGTCGTACAGAGATTAGAAGCATTAGTCACAAAATAATCAATTTAGTTGTTCTCTTCCATTTAGCATGTAAAGCAAATCTCTTCTGACATTTTGAGCAGTGACTACAAGCCCTGCTCCCGGAGCTTGGACTATGTAGGGTGATGCTGGTAGGTAAGTTTGGCTGGTAACTACTATTTTGTTTGCAGTTCCATGGAGCGAGCCCAGAGGCCCTTTAATAGGCACTTCTTTCAGGCCCGCACCCGCATGAATTATTCTTCCACCACGAGCCTCAAATTCAGCGACATATCTCAAAGTATTATCTCTTGAACTTGCTGCAGCGATTATATCCGAAAAGTACTCATCCGCTTGGTCAATCGAAGCCATAAACGCCTCAACTGTATCTCCCATAAGGAAATTTTCAGGGGCGAATGGATCAACGTGCAGATTTTCGCCTATTGTTACATTATAGCCGCCGGTCCTCGCAAGAATTAAAAGTTTTCTTGCAACATCCATCCCGCTTAAGTCGTCTCTGGGATCTGGCTCAGTATAACCTGAAGCTTTGGCTTCCTTCAATGCTTCAGAGAAAAGCATTCCTTCCTCAAGCTTGCTGCAGAGATATCCTAAAGTTCCGGAGAAGCATCCTTGAATAGTGATTGGCGGGTCTCCCAAGTCATTTAGGTCTCTGATGAATGGAACCGCTTCATTTCCTGCCATTACTGAACTTCTGTAGCCATATCTTTCCACCTGCCTAGTGAGTTCAACGAATCCTTCAAAACTTGAATTCGCAAGAGGCAGCTTGTTTGCAGTCACTATTGAAAAAGGGGACTCATCCAACACTAGCTCGTGGAATTTCCTCATTTCCGAGTCAGCTGCAGTAACATCCACAAAAACAAGACTAGAATGGTGCCCGACTGTTAAATCCAACAAGCTTTCGAGCGAAGCGAGCGAATCATATCCTGCCCTTGTTTTGTCAGGAACAAAAGCTGATGTCGCTTCAACATCAAGCCCTTTTCCCCCATACAAGTAATTTTTACTTGAAGCAATGCCAACAATTCTAGTTGGATAATTGTAATGATCCCTATCAAACTCATTCGCATGAAGCTGGAAAAGCAGCCGTTTTCCAACATTGCCTGTTGCGCCGAGTATGAAAATATCCTGATTCATGTTTACCTTAGAAATTCCCGAAATGCAGGTAGACTTGCATTGACCTTTGCAGCCAATTCATCATGTAGATCTCTTGCAGGTGACAAGGTGGGCCCTATTCCAAATCTGACATTTACTTCAAGCTCGCTTTTATCACCTTCGGATCGATAGAACGTATAGATATTATAATTCGTTCCAAGCGCTTGCCTTAAGTCACTTGTTTTTTCCATAATAAAATTTTTTATTGTATCCTGTGGGTTCTGTTCGAAACCAGGCAAGTACCATTTAGTTTTCCGCTCAGGAAAATGCACCGAGCCGAATAAAAGAGTTGGAGGGCTTAGGACAACTTGATATTCCAAATCGCCTGCAACACCATGTGCAGGAATAGTTTTTTCAGCAATTTCATATGCAATTTTTCCAAAAAACCTGTCCCATAATGTCCCGTGAGGCACTGCATAGCCGGATTCGTAAAGCCCGTTCAAATTAGGTTTGTGAGCCCATTCAAAATCTCTGAACCTGATTAATCGCGCTTTCTTTTGTAGGTCTCTGAAAATTTCGATTGGATCATTCCCCGATACCAATCCAATATTGCCCGTTATCTCGCGCTTTAATATTCCTTGGGAAATTGTGAGTCCATCATCATGCATTACGGTCTTAATTAATACCATATCCGGCTGGGGGCTAATATAAGGTTAAAAATCTTTCTTCTTAAGTGGTTACAGAATAAAGATTTTTTCAATCACGTTTGGTAGGGCAATCTTTGGAACGCATCAAGTGTCCCCATAACTTTTGATACCAGTCTTTTATCAAGATTCTCCGCTGAAACTTTTGTTGGACCGATTACGTCTAGAGGGCCGATTCCGAAACTTACAGAGGTATCAAGTACACATCCACCAGTCCAAGGTTCAAAAAAAGTAAAAATGGCATAATCAGTTGGAAGATCATTCCTTAGTTCTGTTGTTTCTCCTTTAATAAATTTTTTTACCACCTCTTCAAGTGCTTCAGGACGGAACTTCCCATCAATACTCATATGTCTCGTAGGGAAATCAACCTTACCAAATATTACAGGGCTTGAACTTAAAAGAATTTCGTATCTCAACTGGCCCTCAATTCCTCTGGAAGTTTGCTGAATACTTTCAGTTTTTTCAGCGGTCCTGTAATCAGTTGTGCCAAAATGAGTGCCTAATTGTCTTTCGAAAAATCCGTCTTTTACACCCTCATAACCTGATTCTGTTCGAAGCCACCAAAGATTAACAGCATGTGAGTCTATAAATTTATTTTTTGGTATGGGAGCAGAATTTTCAATAATCGATTTCCAAGTTTCTTCTGGATTATTTCCAGATAAAATATTCACGTAACCATAACCATTAGAATCCGAATTCGATCTTATAACCAGGCCATTAGATCGAGTTACTGTTTCTTGAACCACCATATTTATAAAATTGGCTATCCTTTTTATAAATCTTTCTTTTAAAGTAGTGACACTTTCAGGCTAAATGTTAATATAACATCGATTGATTCCGAAACATGTGGAAATTCACAAAGGCATAGAAATTATCGGAAACTCTCTTTACTTGAAAAAACACAAAACCCTTGTTATCTCCGATTTGCACCTCGGCTTCGAAGAGTCGCTTAACAGGCAGGGCGTTCTAGTCCCTAGATTCCAGTTCAAGGACATTCTTGAGCAGCTGGAAAAAATAAGAAAAAAAATCGGTTGCAAAATAAAAGCAACAATCCTCAACGGCGACCTAAAGCACGAGTTCGGCAGGATAACAGACCAGGAATGGCGGGAATTAAGAAAATTATTCAAGCACTTGCAGCAAAACGATGAGAACGTAATTATTGTAAAAGGAAACCACGATGTCAACCTCGGCCCAGTTGCCGAAATGGAGAACGTTTCGATCGTCAAGAACATAGAGCTTGAAGATATCATGATAATTCATGGCGATGAAATTCCAAAAAATCTTCCAAAAAAGATTAAGACAATAATAATTGGCCATGAACATCCAGCAGTTTCCCTGAGGGAAGGCGGCAGAGTAGAAAGATTCAAGTGCTTCCTGAAAGGAAAATGGAAGGGAAAAAATTTAATTGTGATGCCATCATTCAATCCTCTAATTGAAGGAAGCGATATTATGAAAGAAAAAACTCTCTCGCCTTTCCTGCAGAAAAACTTGTCTAACTTTGAAGTTTGGGTTGCTGCAGATGAGCCGCTTTATTTCGGTAAAGTTAGGAACCTAAAATGATTATCTTTTTTCGCCAAGAGTTTTCAGCAAGTCTGTTCTTGAAACCACACCCTTAAACTCGCCTTTCTCAGCGATGACTGCCATCGGTGATATTTTAAGGAGGTCGAAAAGAATCTGCACAGGCACTTTTGGAGAAATGACCGGCGGCGCATCTTCCATGATGTCACCTACTATCTCTTTTGAGAGCTCTTTTCCCGAGGATATTATGTTTAGCAGGTTTTTTTCAGATACTATTCCAACAACTTTGTCGCCATCAATTACTGGCACCTGTGAAATCCCGTTTTTTCTCATCATCGAAATAGTTTGCAATGCTTGCTCACTAGGTTTAACCCAGAATATTTTGCGGGTCATTATGTCCTGTGCTCGCGGCTGGTTCTTCTCAGACATGCTCGTGAGAACCTCAAATATATGAATTGTCTTGGTATACCCCGGGTCAAGCATACCCGACTCAATCTTTGCTATCAGCGACTGCGAGACTCCAGCCTGGTTTGCAAGCTGGTGCTGTGTTAGCCCAAGTGATGCTCTCATACGCTTTATGTCAGTTAACGGCCTCATAATAAAAAGGGATTATTCGTATGTTAATAAAATTAGTGATGATTATTATTTAGTAAACCTTTTTATATTATTGGCTTTGCCTACAAAACAGGTGAAAACTATGAAAAGAATCTTTATCGCACTACTCGTTTTATCAGTGATAGCATTATCGGCCTGTACACCACCAGAAGTACAAGTTCCTCCTCCCGATACTTCTTTGAATGCAAGCAATGATACTGGTCCTAAGACTATCCCAATTAACATGATAGTGAAGCAATACAGTTTTGAACCTTCAATAATAAATGCAAAAGTCGGGGATACGATTGTTTTAACGATGAAGAGCATCGATGTTGCCCACGGAATCACGATTCCCGAGCTAGGAGTCAGCCAGGATCTTCCAGTCAACGAGGAAAAAACCGTTACATTCAAGGTTGACAAGAAGGGAGAGTTTCCATTCAGGTGCTCAGTCTTTTGTGGGTCAGGCCATCGAAGCATGACTGGCAAAATAGTTGTTGAATAAGACTGGCAACGAAAATTTTTTTTAGCCAAATTGTATTTTTTATTTTTAAATCATAATTATGCGCTCAGTCGCCGCGCGGGCTTTATTGAGGTTAGCGCTTTATTGTCGCAAAACGACTTTGAAGCGCAACGAAGCTAATCATGTCCTGCACGGCCAGGAGTGCAATTTATTACTCAATTTTCGAAAATGAAAAGCTTAACTTAAAGATTAGATTTAAATAACTACTTACGAGACCATGTATTATGGATGTAATGGTTGGGATAATTGGAGGCGACAAGGATGCTGCCGAAGTGCTGTTTCACGGAATGAAAGAATTTCCTGCAAAAAAAGTAGTCCTAATTGCTCTTAAGGCAGAATCCTCGACAGTAAGTTCAATCCAAAAAGACCTCGCAAAATTCAAGATTCCTGTTGATGTTCTTGATATCATCAATCCTTCCTCACTCGAGCAAGTGTTTGCCGCAATACAAAAAGTTAAGGAAAGAGAAGAAGGGAACAGGGTAATAATAAGCGTTGATACCGACTATACATCTTCCTGTCTTGCTCTTTCAGCTGCATTCGTTAACGGTGTCCAGGCAATTGGCGTGTTGAATGATGAAATAATAGCGTATCCAATAATGAAATTTTCTTATTATTCCGCGCTCTCAGAAAAGAAGATTGAGGTAATGCGTGAACTTCACAAGCAGCAGGAATACGTTGATTTTGATGGTCTTGCGAAAAAAATTAGGATGAGCCTTCCTCTTCTTTCTTATCACATTAACGGAAACCTCAAGAGCACAGGCCTTCTTCAGCTCGGTCTCGTCGAGGTAAGGGATCAAGGTCAGCACAAGCAGGTCATGCTAAACCAGCTGGGCAAATTGCTAGTGAAAGGTTATGTTGATTACGAGAAGACTAAGAAAGGCTGACTTGCCATTATTCAAATTGGAATTTCGTTATCAATACCCTTTAAATATCAATAATTTGCCTTCGTCGGTTAGGTGATTTAATGCCAAAGATAACTTACGTAACTTCTGAATCGGTGACTGAAGGCCATCCTGACAAGATTTGCGATCAAGTATCAGACGCGGTTCTTGACGAACTTCTGAGACAAGATCCCAATTCAAGAGTGGCTGTCGAAGCGCTGACAACTACCGGTTTGGTTGTTGTGGCCGGAGAAGTTACAACAACCGGCTATGTTGATTTCCAAAAAATAGTAAGAGATACCCTTCGGGAAATAGGATATACCAATCCGGAATTCGGCATTGATTGTTTCGATGCAGGCGTTCTTGTTTCCATCCACGGGCAAAGCCCAGATATCGCTCAAGGAGTTAATGACGGCAAGGAAAAAGAGCAGGGAGCAGGCGACCAGGGAATGATGTACGGTTTTGCATGCACAGAAACACCCGAACTTATGCCTTTGCCCATAATTCTTGCGCACAGACTGACTGAAAAGCTCGCAGAGGTCAGGAAAAAAGGAACGGTTGAGCAAATCGGCCCTGACGGAAAGTCTCAAGTTTCAGTTGAATATCATGACGGGAAGCCAAAGCGTGTTTCAGCGGTTGTTATCGCATGCCAGCACACTGAAGATATAAGTGAAGTAACTTTGAAAAAGGAAATACTTGAAAAAGTAATCAAACCTGTGCTTGGCAAGTATTTTGATTCTCAGACAAAAGTGTTCATCAATGCAACTGGAAAGTTCGTTATTGGCGGACCTGAAGGTGATACTGGTTTGACTGGCAGGAAAATAATTGTTGACACGTATGGTGGAGTCGGCAGGCACGGCGGTGGCTGCTTCTCTGGCAAAGACCCAAGCAAAGTTGACAGGTCAGGTGCTTACGCTGCCCGTTGGGTTGCAAAGAATATCGTCGCTGCAGGGCTCGCTGACAAGTGCGAAGTCCAGATTTCTTATGCGATTGGCGTTGCAGAGCCAACATCTGTGAATGTCGATACTTTCGGCACAAACAAGGTGTCTGAAGAGAAAATAATCGAAGCGGTGAGGAAGAATTTCAAGCTGACTCCAAGATGGATAATTGAGACACTGAGGCTCAAGAGACCAATTTATAAAAAAGCAGCAGCATACGGCCATTTCGGAAGGAATGATCCAGACTTCACCTGGGAGCTGACTGACAAGGCAGATGCGCTTAAGAAGGATTGCGGACTCTGATTTTTTTATTTATTTATTCTCATAATCGATACAAATTTTATTCAAAGCTAGTTGATTTAATTTATCGGGAAAAGGGATTTAAAATCTGTTGCATGGATGATGAACAACATTTATATATCACGAGAATTAAGCTTTTTCAGGTGAAAAGATGGGGGAATGCGAGAGCTGCGGAATTGACGGTGAGGAGCTTTGCGACAAGTGCAAGTTCTGCGACGACTGTTGCAGTTGCTGATGGTTTCTGCAGAAAAATTGAAGCGAAAAAGTTGTTTACTATCAAGGAAAATATTTGATGAGATAAGAAATATTCCCCCAGGCGCAAGAAACACGTTTGTTTTAATTGCATTATTCATGATTACTGCCATCCTGCTTTTTTTTACTTACGGAAACTCCTTTTTCATAATCGCCCTCCTATTCATTCTTGGTGCAGGCTCACTTTCATACAAGCGCTGGTACAAGGGGATTCCATTGGGCATCGAGCAGGTTACAATGACTACCTTTGTAGTTAGCAAAGCATTCGGCCTTTTACCTGGCCTTATTTTCGGCGTGATAACAGCGATTACCGGGCAGTACATTCTCGGAAATGATTTCGATGCAGACGCTATACCTTTTTTTCTTGGAGTCGCTTTCGTTGGGTTTTTAGCTTACTCGATGCCGTTTCCTGATATAGTTTCTGTTGCGCTTTGCAGCGTGATTGT
>JBBSVZ010000096.1:0-20399 GCA_038046545.1 Nanobdellota archaeon
CCATTTATCATTAAGAGAGAATTTTCTGCAATCTTGATGTTTGAAGTTTCTTCTCCTAACCTGAAAATAAAGAAGAGAATTCTTGCATTGTCACCTTCAATAACAACATTCTCTCCGGCAACAAGCTTGTGTGGGATTCCAAGGAGTTCCAGGCTTCTTTTTGCCGGACCGTTTGAAATCACTATTCTCGAAAGATCTTCGCCTTCATAATACAATTTTGATTTTTTAAACCAGTTGAAAAGTGACTCGAATTCTTGAACAGTTAATTGGGAGAAAAAATAAGTGTGTTTTGGGTGAAGCGGGATGTCGAAGTACAATGATATTTTTATGGCATCTTTGGCAGAAGGAATAAATTTGAGCGGCATTTTAAGTATTTTTTCTAGAACATCTTTTGGAACTCCGCTTGCATCTGAAAGTTTCACTGAGTCGAGAGTGTTGCATTTTTTTTGGCAAGCAAGTTCAAATTCCTGCACGTACCATTCCTCACAATAACCTGCTGGAACTAATGGGTGAACTCTGTCAAAGAAGTCCCCATAACTAACAAGCATATCCCCCAAATAAAGTATTTCTTGAACTTCAGAAAACATTTCTTTTTGTTCATTGTCAAATATTACCACGCTGCCATCAGTTAGCTTCACAATTGGTGGTTCTATCGAATCGCATGGAGTTATTGCCGCCGCCTTTCCTGGCCTCTCTGTCTTTAGCTGAGTTCCTGTGGCTATGTATTTGTCTAAAAGCACTAATGTTGATGGGTGCAATGATGCTGCCGAATACCCGCTTATTCTGCTTCTCCCGTATCTGAGCCTGAATCCTCCTGAACGCAGAGGGAATGAAAGAACAGGCCTGCCTGCCACAAGGTCTGCGATGTATGTGAAATCTGGCATCAATTTTTTGCTTGTATCCTTCGATTGCGCAGACTGAGCCTTCGCTTTTTTTTGAACTAGCATGAACTCCTGAAGGAAACTCCAATCCAGTCCATAGTCTTTTGGGAATTTTGATATGGTTTTCCAGAGTTTTGGTGCTTTGAGAGCGACCATTGATAGAACGAGGCACATTCCCCCTCTAATCCTATTTGTCTCAATTCTTGGTATGTCTTTGTAGTTGCTGACTTCTATCTCTTCTGTTGGATCACCATCAATCTCAACTGGAAGATGCGCTACCAAAAACTTGGTTTCTTCTTGTGATGGCTTATACTGAAGGTTGGTAACTCTTTCATGGTAATCTACTAATTCCACATAAGCTCTCGCTACTTCATTCTCATTGGCATCGTACTTATCGTATCCGAGTTGTGTGCGGACATAATCTGCGATAAGCAGGGAGACTGCTGCTGCGGTTCCACCTGCTCCTCTTACTGGGCCAGCGTAAATTAGCGCGAAGTATTCTTTGCCATCCCTTCTCTTTTTTATTTTAAGCTCGATGAAACCTTCAAGAGGTGCTGAGACTATTCCCATTGTTGCATATGCAAAACCCATCCTGATGCCTGCTTCAATAGCTTCTTTACCAGTGTTGAACTTACAAAATTGTTGTTTTGCCACCTCAAGAGCGATTATCAATGCAACGTCCCAGGCCTGCGCGCCGTGTTTCCTTTCGAGCTCTGTGATTCTTCCTGCAACGCCACTGCCTTTTAGTTGTGGTATTACTGATGCCACAAGGCTTTCAACACGTTCAGGCAAAGTTCGTGTAAGTGGTATGTCCACAATGTCTTCTGGATCCAGTCCTAGCGCACGTGCTTTGCCTGAGATATTATAAGCCAAATCAAGCTCGGCTTCTATTGATGAGAAATAATTCCCTATTTTCTCACTATGATTCTGGTCAGCCAAATTTCAGCACCTTCACTTCTCTAGTCCTTAAGTTGATTAGAGGAACTCTTGCTGGTTCTGGGTTGTGCCCCATTTTTTCCTGGAAACTCGTCTTTCCCTGCCAGCAGCTACCGCAAATAAGCGTAACGTTTCTGTATGTTGAGACTGATGTCTTATGTATGTGCCCTGAAGCAAACACATCAGGCACTTTCTCAATCACCAAATAATCTTTTTGCGCATCTGGAATATGGAGTGTTGAGTTGTAGCTTGGCGCAAGATGCCTTTGCTGAAGTAGAAATTTCATAATTAAATCTGCCCTATCATAACCCCCATCAACCCTTATTGAACTAACTTCAGCAACATAATAGTCAAAGCTGTACCCATGGTAAAGCAGGACATCTATTCCTTTGAAATTTTCAGATTCATCTATATTTACAAGGGATGGATTAGAGACAAATATTGCATGAGGCAAAGACTCCCTTAAAACCTTGCAGAAATCTTCAATAAATGGGGGCTGTGGCTCAGACAATCTCATTGCATCGTGATTTCCAGGGCAGATTATCATCCGTATTTTTTTAGGTATTTTAGAAAGCAATCTTGCTGCCTCAGCATATTGCTCGTAAATATCTGTGATTGCAAGCTCTTTTTTCTGATCTGGATAAACTCCAACTCCATCAACAATATCTCCAACAATGAATAAATATTTCACCTGCTTTGCAAGCTCTCTCTGGGCAGCTGAGCCAGTTTCGCCATTTAGCCATTTGATAAACCGATCAAACTCTTCAGGCATGAATTTTGTTGAACCGACATGAATATCAGAAATTATTGCGGCAAAGCCGCTCTCTGGTGATTTTGTCAACTGGTTGTCAGTTGGAACTTCAGGCCACATTATTGTGTTTGCAAAAATGACTCTTTCTGCTGTTGAGCCGATTAATCCTATCACTGAATCGAGAACCGTATCCTTTGCTTGTTTGTAAAGTACTGGCCTTTTTTTTGTCACTATTATTTTTACAGTGCCAGTGGGGTCTTCAAGTGTCATTGCCACATTACCATTTTTTGTTATTTGTTTTTCCATGACCATCCCAATTATACAAACTGCTTCTTTGGCACCGTTAAGGTTCAGTCTTCCTATTGAAACGATGTTTTTTAGTTCTGGTCGGGCTTTTAGTATTCTTTCCAGCTGATAGAAACGCTTTGAGAAAAGTGAGACAAAATCTTTTGGTGTCCTCTTGATTGGAGGTCTGTCATAGGAAAATACAACTTTTACATTTGAATTTTTTTCTTCCTGTTGTGGGCCATCGTGATTCTTGAACGCGTCATAAGCAGAATTGTCCCTATTTTTTTCTGCTCGTGCCTTGGTTTTTTCCATTTCACCAAGGTTTATAGCTATGTCAGCTTCGAGAATGTCCTTGTTTATAACAGCTACATCTGGCAAAGTTGTAAGTTGCTCTATTTTGTCAAGGTCCTCAAGTATTTCAGGGCTTACAAGAACCCCTTCCTTAAGCAACCTTGCGATAGCTGCTTTCCTGCCTTCATTCATCATAAACTATATGTCTAGTGATTCTTCCAGTATGCGTCTTATTTTTGGTGTTAATGTTGATGGTGTTGCTAACATTATTTCTCTAGTGCGGCCATACCTTCCTTTTGATATTATCCGGGCATTGACTATTCCTAATGTGTCAAACTCACCAAGTATGTCTGAAATTCTTCTTTGCGTCAATGGCTTCAAGTTAGATCTCTTGCAAACATGACGGTAAAGCTCGTAAACATCTCCAGTATACATTTTGTGACCGCCCCCTTTAGACGGGTAGGTCAATATGCTGTAAAGTGCGGCCTGGAATTGTTTTGGCTGTGAAGCAAGAATTTCTATAACCCTATCTTTCTCAATTTTTTCCTCAGCTTCATCTATATGTTGAATTCCGAGCTTGGTGAATCCATTTCTTTCTGCTAATTCGGCAGAAACTCTTAAGAGTTCCAATGCTCTTCTTGCATCCCCGTGCTCGTGAGCAGCATAGGCGGCGCACTTTTCAATCACACCTTCATCAATCATCTCTTCTTTGAATGCTGAGGCTATTCTTGCCAATAAAATATCTTGAATTTGTATCGCATTGTATGGAGGAAAAATTATTTCTTCTTCAGAGAGAGAGGATTTTATTCTTGAGTCCAATAAGTCCATGAACACAAGGTCGTTTGATATGCCCACTATGGAAATTGTTGTTCCTTTAACCTCTTCATTAAGTCTAGTCAGGCTGTAGAGAAAGCTGTCTCCTATTTTTTTAACAAGTTGATCCATTTCATCCAGTACAAGAATTATTGGTTTGTTTTCTTTTTGTACAGCGTGAATAAATATTCTATAAACTTCATCAGTTGGTAGCCCTGTTGAAGGAATTGATGTGTGAAAAGCCCTCGCTAATTCTGCGACAAGTCTATATTCTGTGTCTGCCACCCTCTTTAGCTTGCAATTGATATAAACTATTTTTACTGGAATGTTTTTTGTTTGTGATATTTTTTCCAATTCATTACATACATAACGAATCGTAGCTGTTTTTCCAGTGCCACTTTTACCATACAAAAAAATATTTGATGGCTTTTCATTTCTTAAAGTAGGAGCCAAAATTTGTGCGAGCAAGTTAATTTGATCATCTCTATGTAGTAGAGTTTCTGGAAGGTGTGTTGATTGAAGAACGGCTTTGTCCAAAAAAATTGATTTTTTTTCAAGATATTCAGAAAAAAAAGTGCCTAGGCTTTGTTGCATTTTATTTTTCACCCTTTGAACTAATAACACTTAACACCAAATGAAACACACCCCTGAGGTTTCCTTTGGAAAATTTTGTTAGTTGACAACAAAAGGGCTACAATATAAACACTACCATAATAAAAAATAGATATTATAATATATATTTCAAAACAACAAGTTTTATTTTTCATTTTTTTATTATTTATTATTTATTTTCTATATTGAATATATATATTATTATATTATTAATAAATAAACAAACAATATATAAACTATATTTTCAATAATGTATTTTATATTAGTTACTTTTATGTGTTTTGTTGTTTATCAAAAAACAACTACACCTCCATTTCTCTTCCATTTCCAATAGAAGCAGAAGGGTAGGTATGAGAGTGAGATTTTGTTTTCCTTTGATAATATAGTTGATATTTGGCATAATTAATGAAAATATTTTTTAATTTTTCTTATATGGTTGTTTATTGTATATTTTGAATTATGAGCTAACTCTATTATTATTCAAATTAAAAGAAGGTGTTTTTATTACTCTTGAATGATAAAAACAAAAAGATTTATATATTATCCTTTCATTCCATGAAGAATTGTTGGGGTGAATGGTAAATTGATAATTCAACGGGAAATGAACACACGGCTTAAAGATTTAGGCCTTAACAGCTACGAGTCAAAATTATGGACAGCATTACTCTCAAGAGGAGTTTCCACAGCTGGAGAGCTCTCAGATATTGCTGCAGTTCCTCGCTCAAGATCATATGATGTTCTAGAAAGCCTTGAAAAAAAAGGATTTATTATTGTTCAGCTTGGCAAGCCTATAAGATATGTTGCGGTGCCACCAGAACATGCATTAGAGCATGTAAAGAAAAACATACAGGAATCTGCAGTTTCACAGACCCAGCTCCTTGATGAGCTTGTTGGTTCTCCCCTTCTTTCAGAACTCGACCAGCTATTTAAGACTGGAATTGAAATAGTTGATCCTTCAGACCTCTCTGGTGTTGTAAAGGGTAGGAAAAACCTTTATCATCATTTACAAGATAGAATTAACGAGGCAAAGCATGAAGTAATAATTCTCACCACAAGTTCAGGATTTATAAGAAAGTCACAATCTCTCAAGAATGCAATCAGAAAGGCAAGTGAAAGGAAAGTTAAGATAAGGATCGCTGCCCCTATGACAAGTGAGGCGAAGCAAGAAGCAGAAAATATTAGCAAGTTCGCTGAAATTAAAGACTCTATGGTTAATGGTCGCTTCTGTATAATTGACGGAAAAGAAGTTACTTTCATGGTTATGGATGATGAAAAAACTCATCCCAACTACGATTTTGGTGTCTGGGTTCGATCTGAACTGTTTTCCCGCATGCTTAAGGGTTTTTTCGATGAGTCTTGGAAAACTCTGCGTCAGGCAAAGTAATTCGCAACCTTTTTATATTACATAATCACAGTTTTTTAAAAAGAGGTGTATGAATGGTAGCTGAAGACTTGCTTGTTGTCGTCCTTGCAATTATTATAGGTACACTTGCGGCAATAGTTTATTCGCTTAGGATATTGGTGCTTCTTGAACGAAGAATCGCCCGAATGGATGAAAACCTCCTAATTATCACCAAGAAAATAGCTGAGGAAGAGATAAGAATTGAGCACGAACAGGAAAGTATTGAGAAGACAGAACGGGACATTAGGGATTCTTTGAAAAGGTCAAGAAAAAAGAAGTAATTTATTTGTGTCTTGCCAGCTCTTTTTTGGAGCTTTGCTCTTCTTCAATTGATATTATTGTGCGGCCACTATCGTCGCATCCCATTAGCTCTCCGCATTCTTGGCAGCGGAATTCGAGATCCATCGCATCTTCTAAAGAAACAGAAGTGCAGCCCATAGTGCATCTGAATGTTGTTTTTCCTCGTTCATGAGCTTCTTTTTGTTCGAGTTGTAGCTCCTTTCTTATGCCTATATCGACTGTGAGCTTTTTGAGCCTGTCCTTCTTTAAGCTCCAGTAATAAACATACCATCCTTTCTTTCTGTCTTTTTTCTTTGTAAATGATACCAGGTTAACTTGGTGAAGTTTGTAAAGCATGGTCCTTGTCTGGTTGACTTCCTGGTTTACTTTCTCAGCAAGTTTGTGTTCTGCAATTGTTCTGTTTGAATTAAGAACTTTAAACAAAGGAAGGAGGCCTTCTCCTGCAACAGCGGTTATTGCTTGTTCTGCGGATATTATAGAAGTTCTTTTCATATGTCCCCAACATCTTTATACTGGTGAACGTGGTATATAAATCTATCTTTGTGTTAGCTCGTCGAAAGAAAGACCCCTGAGGTTTGAAGTTTTTTTGCTGACCACAAAACTTTTAGGTGTTTCCTCAAGTTCTTCAAGGCCTATAAATATCCATTTATTATTCTTGAACCTGACACCTATCCATGGCTCAGCTGCTAGTTTTTGAGAAAAAATCTTAAGTTCCCCTACTTCTTTTTTTGTCAGATAAACTTGTTGCTCACCAATGTACTTGCACTCAATAACAAGCCTTCTAATGCCATTGCCGGCTATTACATCTGGTGCTGGGTATTTTATCGAACCTGAACCAGCAACCCTAATTGACCCCCATCCAGCAGCCCAGAAAAGGTGTATTAGCTCCCTCTCTGCATCCGTTCCTTTAGACTTAGCACTCATATTTAGGAATCTTTGAGTGGTTGTTAATAACGCTTTCTTCGAAAGCATTTTAAGAAATCACTAAATATCTCGTTCAATGGCGTCTTCAAGGTTAATCCCGTTGGCATCTCTTGAAGCTTTAATGAAGAAAGCTGGAGCTTCGCGGGTTTCACAAGATGCGAAAAAAGCACTAAAAGATGTGCTTGAACAAAAGGGTTTTGAGATAACAAAGGACGCAATTGAGCTAGCAAAGCATGCCAGACGAAAGACTGTGAGAGGTAAGGATGTGCTGCTGGCAGCAAAACACTAAACATTTATTGACATCAGGTCCTCAGCACAAATAACATCAGGGAATACTTCTTCTGCCTCTTTTTTTGCAGCCTCTGCTTCCTTGTACCTTTGTGAGAAGTGTGTTATCGCAAGTTTTTTTGCTTTCGCTTCTTTTGCAAGGCAGGCGGCATCATAAGCTGTCATGTGCTTGTACTTCCTTGCTTTTTCCTGGAGGTCTTTAGTGAATGTAGCCTCGCTTATAACAAGGTCTGATTCAGAAGCCAGCTCAATCGCTTGCTTGCAGAGTCGAGTGTCCATGATTATTGTGACTTTCTTTCCATTTTTTTTGTTTGACACTTCTTCGGGGCTTACAGTACTGCCTTTCCAGATTATGCTTTTTCCTGATTGAAGGTCTTTGAAGTGCGGCCCTGATTTTATTCCGTGCTTTTCAAGCAATGCCGTGTCAAAAGCCCTGCTGTCATTCTCCTTTATTGCGAATCCAAGGCAGGGTGTTGTGTGTTCGAGCATGGCAGCTGTTATGCTTATATCGTCATCCTTGAAAAAAACTCCATTTTCAACTTCATGGATCTCAAGGTCTATTTTTTCCTCGAAAACGAACGCTTTTTTAAGGTGTTCAAAATGCGCTTTTGAGCCTGGGGGGCCGTAAATCCTTAGTTTTCCGTTGTACTCGCTCGCACCTAGAGTCTGTATAAGTCCTGGAATCCCAAGAACGTGGTCACCATGCCAGTGAGTTAGAAGTATCATGGTGATTTTTGATGGTTTTATTCCTGCATATTTCAACTGCCTCTGGGTTCCTTCTCCACAATCAATCATTATTCCTTTGTCTTTATGAGTAATAAAGATGGAGTTGTGGTTCCTTTTTTTTGTTGGAACCATTGAGCTTGTGCCTAAAAAAGTGATTTTCATATATGCTGGTAACCGAACGGGTTTTTATTAGTATCGTGTATTTGTTGAGAAACTTTTTAACTTCTTTTAAAACTCAACAGTATATGACAAAGCAAGTTATCAGAGCCATAGTATCGGATGGAAGGGTTGTTACGGAAAAATCAACCGAGGCAACTGAGCTTTTTGAGCAAAGCAGGTTCGGCAGCCAGCTTAAGGATGGCAGGCTTGAACTATCATATATAGAGGCTATTTATTTAGTTGAGAAGGAAAGGCTTGAAGTCGCCGACTCAAAGGGCAAATTTGTCAAGCATGAAAAGTTGTTTAGCAAGGCAGCAAGAAAGGAAAAGAACTTTTGGCCGAGATATTACACTTTTAAGGACATAAGGGATAGGGGGTACATAATAAAAACTGCCTTGAAGTTTGGAGCTGACTTCAGGGTTTATGACCGAGGAGTAAAGCCTGGTGAAGACCATGCAAAGTGGATAGTTTATCCTGTCAGGGAAACAGAGCACCTTACGTGGTATGAGTTCGCTGCAAAGAACAGAGTTGCCCATTCAACAAAGAAAAGACTTTTGATGGCAATAGTTGATGAGGAAGGAGATGTTACTTATTATGAAGTAAGGTGGGTGAGGCCTTGATGGGCATTGAGTATAGAGACAAGATAATTGCACTTTGCAGGCAAAAAGGTCCTGTTTTGCCATTAGAAGTTGCAAAATTGATGAAGACAGAAACTTGGAAAGCTGGAGCAATGCTTTCCGAGATGACTGAAAACAAAATACTTCTGATTTCAACAATTAAAGTTGGTGGCTCGCCTCTGTATTATCTGCCGGACCAGCAGGAAAAGTTAGAGTTGTTCATTGGAAAATTAAATGATAAGGATAGAACGGTTTTTGATATTTTGAAGCAAAATAAGGTTTTAAGGGATTCCGAGCTTGATTTGCTGACAAGGTTCTCATTAAGGCAACTGAAGGATTTTGCGAAGCCTTTCCACATTTCAAAAGGGGGGGAAGCTGAGTTATTCTGGAGACTTTACAACATTTCTGATGAGCAAGCTGTGGATCTTATTCATCCAAAACCTAAGTCAGAAATTGCTGCTCCCGCTCCAATACAGCCATCAGTCGACCCGCCTGTTCTTGTTATTGAGCTGCCTAAAAAACAAAAAAAAGAAAGAGCAAAACCTGAGGATGATCCTCTTTTACAAAAGGCAAAGGCCTTTTTGCTTATTAAGGGGTTTATAGTAAAAGAATTTAGCATTATAACTAAGAAGAAGGATGTTGAAATTGTTGCTGAGAAGCTAAGCGTTCAAGTTTTTTGCAAGGTTAAGGACAAAAAAACAATTTCTGATGTTGATATCGCTGCCGCTTTTGGCAGAGCTTCAGCGCGGAAGCTTCCACCCATGCTATTAATAACTGGAACATTAACTAAGAAAGCTCAGGCTGCTTTAGGTTCATTTCAGGGTCTTTCCATCGAGAGGCTTTCAGGATAAAATGGGAGTAAAGCTTACAGAGATCCTGCCATCCCACGAGCTGGAATTCGATGATTTGAAAGGTAAAATAATTGTTATTGATGGATTTCTTGTCCTTTACCAATTTTTAACTTCGATTAGGCAACAGGACGGTACACCACTTTTAGACTCAAAAGGAAGAGTGACTAGCCATCTTCAAGGGTTGTTCGCAAGGACGACCAATATGATGCAGAAAGGCATCAAACTCGCTTTTGTTTTTGATGGGCAAGCTCCAATTCTCAAGAAAAAAATTCAGGAAGCGCGTTCAAAAATAAAGAAGGAAGCAATGAAAAATTTTGAGGAGGCAGAACAGGAGCAGAATATTGAACTTATGAAGAAGTATGCTGGAAGAACTGCAAGGTTGACTCCGGAGATGGTTGAAGAGTCAAAAAATCTTCTGGCAGCCCTTGGTATTCCTTGGGTTCAAGCGCCTTCAGAGGGTGAGGCTCAGGCAGCAGCTATTGTTTCAAATGGAGATGCATATGCTGTCGGTACTCAAGATGCCGATGCTCTTTTATTTGGAGCCCCTTGTCTCATAAAAAATTTGACGATTTCTGAAAAAAAGAAAACCCCTAATAAATTGAGTTTCATTTCTATAAAGCCAACTAAGATAGTTCTTGCAGAAGTATTGGCCTCCCTTGAAGTAACTCAAGATCAGCTTATTGCAATGGGAATGCTTGTTGGGACAGACTATAATCCAGGGGGTATTAAGGGAATAGGCGCAAAAAAGGCTTTAAAGCTAGTTAAAGAACACATTAGCTTAGCTAACCTATTCACTTCAGTTTCTTGGGAAAAACATTTCGATTTCTCGTGGAAAGAAGTGTTTGACACAATAAAAAATATTCCAATAACAAATGAATATTCTCTTAAATGGAAAAATCATGATCAGCAAGAAATAATCAAGATTTTATGTGTTGAGCACGATTTCTCACAAGAGCGAATAATCACAGCACTCCAAAAAATAAATAATGGAGGACAGCAAGGTCTGGAAAGATGGGCTTAATAATTTCTGTATCCGAAAAACAAGCAAGCAAGCTTTTCAACAGAATTCTTACAGCAGGTCTTCTTGATAGCAAAAGAAGAGTCCAGAGGGACAAAAAAAAGGTTTATTTTCCGGTGAGAAAAAAACCATTGTTCCTCGACGATTATTCTGCAAAAATTGAAGAACAAGGTTCAGATCATACTGAACCTGATTCTATCTCATCATACTTAAATAACCGAGTTTCAAAAAAAACCCTTAAAAAACTAAGAAAGAGCCATGAGATTGTAGGACAAATAATTATTCTTGAATTGGATAGAACTCTTGAAAGGAACATTAATAATATTGCAGAATATTTGTTGAAGACTAATCCCCATGTAAAAACCATTGTCAGGAAAGAAGGGGCCCATAAAGGCAAGATGCGTCTGCAAAAATATGTTTATTTAGCGGGGGAGAAAAATTTCAGTACGATTCACAAAGAAAATGGAATCAAGATTGGTCTTGACATCCGCAAGACATATTTTAGCCCAAGAAGTTCCGGAGAGAGGCTTAGGATAGCGAATCTAGTTAAGCCTGGCGAGAAAATTCTTGTCATGTTTTCAGGATCAGCGCCATATCCATTGGTGATATCTAAGAATTCTAAAGCAAAAGAAGTGATGGGAGTCGAAGTCAACAAGCAAGCACATAAGTTTGCCGTTTCAAACATAAAGCTGAACAAATTAACTAATGTGAGAGTTTATTGTGGAGATGTTCGCGTGGTTGTTCCAAGGCTTAAAGGCAGCTTTGACAGGATAATTATGCCTCTTCCAAAACAAGGAGAATCTTACCTGAAGCTAGCCTTTAGCAAAATTAAGGCGGGCGGTTGGATTCATTTTTACGATTTTGCAAAAATGGACTCAATTCCCTCATCAACAAAAAAGAAAATACTCAAATCTATCGGTTCATCCGGCAAAAAAGTGGTCATCGCCAAAGTTGTACGGTGTGGCCAGCAGGCACCAAGGGTTTTCAGGGTTTGCGCAGATGTTAAAATTGTTTAATGCTATGTTTATGATTCTAGGCTTTTACCTGTGGGTTTTAATATAAAATATGATTTCAAATAAAGAATAGCATGCTAAGATCGCAGCCATGCCTGCGAAGAACCAAATAACAACAGATGGTTCCGAAGGTTGGGGTGGAATTGTGTCCATTGGAGCTGCTTGGGCAAATGTCTTCAGTGTCTGAGATTCAGGCGCCAGGGCAGTTGCTCCCTGGATCGCTGTTCTTATTTTTTCCCAAACAAATAACGCCAGTCCGATACCTGTAGTAATTACAACGGCTGGAAGCATGCTCTTGAATCTCGAAAAAAGCTTATCATCACTCTTTGGGGCAATAATTATGTATTTTCTCGCAAGAGAGTAATGCGCTACTTCCCTCCCCCTTGTCGAATAATGGTACTCACCTGACTCAATAAGACCGCTGTCGACTAGCTGACGCAAATTATAATGTATCGTTGAAAGAGGAAGTCCCATCCTTTTAGACAGCTCAGTTTCTGTAAGGCTTCCGGCAGTTAAAGTATCCAATATTTTTCTTGCCGTATCGCTGCTTATCACATTAGCTAGTTTTTTCGCCTTGTCATCATCGAGTGAAACAAGCAGGAAAGCAGATTCTTTTTTCTTCATTATATTGAGGATGCTTGTGTAGTTTAAAAACATTGAGCAGACTTCAGTTTCGATGGAAGTCTATTCAGAAAATTAATATACTGACAGATTTCATTCGCTATATGCAATGCGAAGTTTGTGGAGCGAAGGAAGCTATTTTTAAAGCAAATATAGAGGGTACTGTGCTTACCTGCTGTCAAAAATGTTCAAAGCTTGGGAAACAAGTTTCAAATATTCAGCAAAAAAATATAGTGCTTAAAAAATCAATAACTAAAGAAGAACCAGCTGAGGAAGTCATAGAAGATTATGGTCATTATATTAAAACTGCTAGAGAAAAGTGTGGACTCTCACAATCAGAGATATCTGAAAAGATTAATGAAAGGGAGTCTCTAATACAAAGAATTGAATCAGAAAAAGCACTTCCTTCTATAGCTCTTGCAAAAAAACTTGAAAGATTTCTTGGAATTAAGCTTGTTGAGATAGTTCAGGCCAGTAAGGTGAATTTAGCCTCTGACAAACCATTTTCCTTAACAATAGGTGACAGTGTAAGGGTTCGAAAAAGATGATTTCTGCTTGCTTAGTCACCCTTCCAGGCCTTGAGGAATTAGCGCAGGAAGAAGTCAAGAATCTGGCTGGTGCGGCAAGTGTGATAAAAGGAAGCTGTGTTTTTTTCAATACATCCGCTAGTGGTGTTTGCAGAGTTGCTTATAGATCTCAGTCGGCAATCAGAGTTTTGGCTATTCCTTCTGAGCTTGATCCGTCGTCTCTTACAGAATTGGAGTTATCGTTCAAAAAAACAATCGATTTTGGTGCTTTCAAAAATTTCATAGGAAAAAATTTTACTTTCAAAGTTGAGTGTGAGAGATATGGCATACACGGATACAAAAGTGTTGAAGCTTCTGCTTGTCTAGGCACGATTTTAGGTAGTGAAAGCGGTATGGAAGCTGTCATGGATAAGCCAGAAATTATTTTTTATCTGCTCGTTGATTCTAATAAAGCTGTTTTTGGAATCGATATTTGTGGTTTTGATCTTTCCAAAAGATATTACAAAGTCTTTCCAAGCCCTTCCTCCATAAGGGGGCCACTAGCCTTTGCAATAAGGCATTTTGCAGGCAATGGGAAGCTTCTCTTGGATCCTTTATGTGGCTCAGGAGAAATAATCATCGAGGGACTTCTAAGGGATTCTGCGAGGCCTGTCAGGTTCTATGAACGAGAAAAGCTGTTAATATCAAAAATACCGGTTTTTTCAGACTTTGCAATGAAGGTATATTTAGAGAAGGAAAAAGATATTAATGAAACAATTTATGCTTATGACCCTCATATGCCAAATGTTACCGCAGCAAAAAAGAATGCAAAGATTGCTGGCGTTCATAAGGGTATAAAATTCGGCAGATGCGCATTGGATTGGCTGGATGTAAAGTTCAAGAAAGGAGAGGTTAATGCTGTTGCCACAAATACATTAAGATGCGACCAGAAGCAGCTGAATAGGCTTTTCAACCAGCTTTCTTACATTTGCAAGGATAACGCCATTGTTGTAGTGGCAGGTAACGAAAAATTGCGAGAATCTTGCAATAATAACGGCTTTACTATAAACTCTTTGAAAAGTATCGGTAGGAAGCCGATAGAAGTTTATTTGCTCTCAAAGCAATGATATTTATATTATTCAGCACATTTCGTTGAGTATGTCTAAAGTTAGGTCCGTGTTTGGAGCTTTGTTGGCTGCCGAAATAATCTGGTGGGCTTTCTTTTGTTTTTCGACCTCTGTTCTTCCGGATGAAGGTTATTTTCACATGAGGCAGGCGACTCATATCAGGGAGACTGGTTTTCCATTACTTCATGACAATCTAAGTTATGGTGGAAGGGATTTTATCGTACTTCCTTTGTTTGACTATTTTATTGCTTTTTTCTCTTTGTTTGTCGAAATGATCCAGGCTGTTAAAATTGCGAGTTTTTTTCTTATTATCTCTATTATGATACTTGTTTTTTTAGTATCAAATATAATTACTGGTAACACAACTTCCGCTCTATTTTCTACTGCTCTTTCTGGAATGGCCCCATCAATAATCTACAACTTTAGTTCTTCTTCGTTATTGGGCGTAGTCTTATCTTTAGCGCTGATATTCTTGATTTCAGAATCAGTAACTAAAACAAACATTGTACTTCTAGGAGCGCTTTTATTGGCACTAATACTCTCCAGTTCATTATATTTCGTTTTTATCCTCAGTATTCTGCTTTATATTTTTTTTATTAAAATAGAAGGAATAAAACACACAATAGGAGAGCTCGAGCTGGTGCTTTGCGCGGTGTTTATTGGTGCATGGGGATCAATGATATTGTTCCGAGATGCCATTTTTCTCAATGGTTCGGCCGCCCTTTTTGGCAACGTTCCCCAACAAATTAGAACTCAGCTGCCAACACCAGTATCGCTTGCTTTTTCAATCGGCCTGATTCCTTTTATTACTGGGATATATGCAACTTTTAATTATGTTTTCATAAAAAGAAATAAACCTATTTATTTGTGTGTTTCTTTGCTTCTCGTTTCATTTTTTTTAGCATCATTATCTATGCTGCCAGTTAAGGAAGGAATAATTCTGGCATCTTTTCTTTTTTGTATTTTATCTTCCTTTGTTTGGAGGGATTTTTTCTTTTGGGTCGAAAAAACAAAGGCAAGCAGTTTTAAAACACAAATTCAACTAACATTTATTCTTCTTATTGCGGTTTCTGGAATTATAGTGTTCTCTGCAGAGACAAAAATATTCTATTCATCTCTTTCGACTAAGTCGGACATTATTGCAATGAACTGGATGCTGGCAAATCTACTTCCAAATGAGAAAGTGATGGCATTATATGATGAAGGTAATGCAATTACTGCTTTGTCAAAACATCCTGTAGTTATTGATTCTTCTTTTTTGCTTGTGAAAGATCCACAGGAAGTCTTTAATGATGCTTCAATTATTTTCAAGACTTATGAGACTGAATCCGTCAGGATAATGAATACATATAATGCCTCAATATTATTTTTTTCTGAAAGAGCTCAAGTATCTAACCCTGAGCCGGATTATTTCTCAAACAAAGAATGCTTTGAGCTTTTGTATAACTCAAAATCTCAAATTTACAGGTCTAAATGTAGGTGGGTTGAATCATGATGCTGCACAAATATTTGGCACCTTTGCTTCTTTGTCTGTTCGCTGCATGTGTATCTTTGGTCCCTATACTGCATAGTGTTTATTCTGGCTCTGATTTTTTTTATGGTGAATCGCAGTACAACCTGAGATTATCGAAGTTAAATCCTTTTGAAGGTTTTGTCAATACAGACAATCTTTCTATCGACAATAGCAGAATGGCTTACGGCGTCTATCACGCAATAATTCATTATTTATCTAAACTCTTACCAGATGTGCTCTCAATTGTCCTTTTCGGTCTTGTGACAGGTATGGCTACTATATTGCTTTTTTATTTCGCATTAAGGGGTCTTGGCATATCCATCGATAGATCTTTTTTTGCATGCATAATCATATTATTTTCTCCTGCTTTTATCGAGATGTTCGGAACTACAAATCCGGCCGGTTTCGGTGTGATGTCTTCTTTGCTCGGATTTATGGTATATCAATTCAGGAAAGATTTTTTGGGTCGCTTTTTTGCATTTATATTTTTTTTATTATCTGCTCTAAACGGTCCAATACATGCATTTGGAGCGTTAGTTCTCTTAGGAATAGCGACTTTAGTCGAAAGAAAGAGCATCGGGATTGCCCTGCTTGGGTTATACTCTTTTTTAGTGGCACTGATTATTAGTTTTGGCACCTTTTCTTATTGGAGTTCTGACCCTGCAAGCTTTCCTTTTGGCCTTTTTTCAGATCTTGGTTTTAGTTCCGGTATCGGCATATTTTTCGCGCTTACAGCAATTGTTGGAATCTATGTTCTTTGGAAAAGAAAAAAAGAATATTGGTTTGTTTATGCATCATCATTCTTATTACTCATCTTGGTTTTTTTTGTGTCTAAAGACGCTATTTATTACTTGATTTTTTCGATTTCCATTTTCTCCTCAGCTGCAATATTCAGGTTTATAGAGGGAGAATGGGAAATAAGTTCACTAAAAAATATTCTTCTTCTAGTTGTTTTTTGCGGTTTTATTTTTTCTTTTATTTCATATGTGAGCTCAGTTTCAGGCAGAACATATGATAGTGAACTAGTTGATTCATTAAGATGGTTGAGGACGGCCCCGCAAGGAGCGGTACTGACAGCACCTGATTATGGGTATTTGGTGCAGTCTTACTCTGAAAAGCAGCCACTATTGATACCAAAAAATAAAAATTTATCAATTTTTTTCGAAAGGAACCCAAAAAAAGCATTTGATAGGATACAATCTGTGGGAGGCAAGTATATTGTTATTGACAACTTTATGCGTTCTGGGCTGGTATGGCAGAGGAATGAGCAAGGCCTCCTTTTCGCATTGAGAGACAAAGAGCATTTTCGGCTTATTTATCTGAAAGATAATGTGGGGATATGGTCTTTAAGTGATGCTGGCTGAAAGTTTAATTAGATTTTAGTCGGTGTTTCACTTGGTATTCTCGCAACTGATACGACATGGTCATTTTGTGACATTTTCATTATTCTGACTCCTTGTGTGTTGCGGCCGATGACAGAAATGTCATCAGATGACACTCTTATTCCCTGTCCTTCTTTGCTTATTATTATGAATTCATCCTCGGGTTTTACAGGGCATATGGAAACAACTTTCCCACTTTTTTCTGTGACTCTGATATTAATAACCCCTTTTCCTGCCCTACTTGCCAGGCGGTAATCATTTACAAGACTCCTCTTTCCAATTCCATTAGTAGTGATTGTTAATAGGCTGTCTTGCTCTTGGACAGAAACCATTCCAATTACCTCATCTCCTTGCCTAAGCTTAATTCCCCTAACTCCTCTGGCTCCTCTGCCTGAAGGACGTATTTCAGTTTCAAGAAATCTTGCTGCCCTTCCTTGCTTTGTAGCTAAAACTACTTGCTTTTCCCCATTTGTGATTTCTACTGAGATTAATTTGTCATCTTCATCTAATGTTATTGCAATTATCCCGCCTTTCCTTGGCCTAGAAAACGAAGCCAGATTTGTTTTTTTTACTATGCCTTTTTTTGTTGTAAAGATAAGGAAGCTTTTCTCGTCAAATTTATTCACAGGTAGCAAAGCTGCAACTTTTTCATCATCAGAGAGGTGAAGCATGTTTACAATTGCCTTTCCCATCGCCTGCCTGCCTGCTTCTGGCATCTGGAAAGCTTTAAGCCAATGAACGATTCCCTGATTTGTAAAAAACAAGATGTAATCATGAGTTCTGGCAATGAATGCGGAACTGACTGCATCAGCCTCTCTTGTTTCCGCTGCAATTACACCTTTGCCACCTCTATGCTGCGTTCTGTATGAATCAATTGGGAGTCTTTTTACATATCCTGCTAGTGTCATGGTCACTATCACTTGCTCGTCTTTTACAAGGTCTTCTTCTGATATTATTTCCTCCTCTTCTGAGCTGTTGATTATCTCAGTTCTTCTCTTATTCCCGTATTTTTGTTTTATTTCTTCAAGCTCTTTGATTATTATTGATGAAATCTTGTCTTCAGATGAGAGTATGGACTTTAGCTCGTCGATTTGTTTGCCAGTTTCCTTGTGGTCTTCCCTTATTTTTTCCTGCTCTAATGATGCAAGTTTTTGCAACCTAAGATCGAGAATTGCCTGTGCCTGGATTTCTGTTAGTTTAAGCTGAGTAATCAGCATTTCTTTAGCTGCTTGTGCGTCCTTTGATTTCCTTATCCTTTCGATAACAAAATCAAGCCTGTTTAGTGCAATAAGAAGGCCCTCAAGTATATGCATCTTTTCCAATGCCTTCTTTAAGTCATAAGCAGTTCTTTTCTTGACAATATCTTTTCTATGGTCTATAAAACTGTCAAGAAGCTGGATTAGGCCAAGGGTTTTTGGTTGGTTATTGATTAGGCCAACAAAAATACTACCGAAGCTCCATTCCAGTTTAGTATGCATGAAAAGCTGGTTTTCAACAACTTCAGCAGAAGCATCTCTTTTCAGTTCTATGACTATGCGCATCCCATCTCTATCGCTCTCATCTCTTATGTCTGAAATGCCTGTTATCCTTTTTTCCCGCACGAGATTTGCCATCTCTTCAATGAGTTGGGCTTTGTTTACCTGGAAGGGCAATTCAGTAACAATTATTCTGTTTCTGTCCTTAACATTCTCAATACTTGTCCTTGACCTGACCTTTATATTCCCCCTACCAGTCAGGTAGCTGTCTTTAATGCCATTGGTTCCAATGATTATTCCACCAGTTGGGAAATCAGGCCCTTTTATCCTCTCTGTTACTTCTTCAAATGAGGCGGCAGGCTTGCGAAGCTTAAGGGTTATTGCATCTATTACTTCACCTAAATTGTGGGGTGGAATGTTCGTTGCCATTCCAACGGCAATTCCTGAGCTTCCATTTATCAAAAGGTTTGGAATTTTTGATGGAAGGACAGATGGCTCCTGCGTGCTTCCGTCGAAATTAGGAACAAATTCCACAGTCTCTTTTTCAATGTCTGCTAGCAGTTCTTCTGCAATTTTTGAAAGCCTTGCCTCTGTATACCTCATTGCAGCTGCGTTATCGCCATCAACGCTGCCGAAATTTCCCTGCCCGTCAACAAGCGGATAGCGCATGGAAAAATCTTGGGCCATCCTTACTAATGTGTCGTAAATTGAGGCGTCTCCATGTGGATGGTATCGCGCCATGCAATTTCCTACAACATTTGCTGATTTTCTGTACGGTTTGTTGTGAAGAAGCCCAGTCTGGTACATTGTATAAAGCACTCTTCTATGAACTGGCTTAAGCCCGTCCCTTACATCTGGAAGGGCTCTTCCAACAAGCACAGACATGGAATAGTCAAGGTAGGATGTCCTCATTTCCTCCACAAGATTTTTTGGGAGTATTATCTGCTGTTTTTTTGGTACAGAATCCGCCATTTATCGTCGATAAAAGAGAAGCTTTGGAGCTTTAAAAGGGTTGCGGTAAGATAAATTAATTAAACAATTTTTTTAACTATATTTTTTTCTACAAGGAAGCTTCTGCCGCAATAAACACAGCTTTTGCGCTTATTGCTGCTGCCCTTCTGGCTGTTGTAAAGCATCTTGTTGCTGCACTTGGGGCACCTTAGCTGGAGCATTGTGTCTTTCCTCCACCCGCTTTAGGGCTCTTTCCTTGAACTTCTCAAATTTTTTCCTGACTTCTTCCTCATCCTTTAGGTCAAAATAGTCGAAGAATTTCTGGGTGAGCTTAAGCAAGTATGACCGTCCGTGTTTTTCCTTGGCAATGAATCCTAGGCTTTCAAGTTCGTTTATATGGTCATAAGCCTTGTTAGTTCGAAGCTCTATTATTTCAGATTGGAGGGCCGGAGATTTCCATGCAATTACTGAGAGCGTCTCCATAACTGTTTTTGGCATTTCAGCCTCAGGAGTAATCTGCTTTACCAAGGAAAGATGCTTTTCCCGAACAGAAAGCTTCCAGAATTGCCCTTCTTCAACTACCATCATTGGTGATTGCCTTTCATCGTAATCATGCTGCAATTCCCGAAGGGCAGACTTGACATTTTCTTGGTCTCTTGTTCTCATCAGCTTGCACATTTCATCAATGGATATTCTTTTTCCTGTAGAAAATAATATTGCTTCAATCTTTTTCTTTATATCTTCCTGTTCTTTCATGTTGTAAGCTTGTATCCCTTTTCAGTTTTTTCAGCTAATCCTTCCCCAACAAACTGTGCCAGGAATTTGTCAATGTCCTCTTCAGGCAAACCTGTAATGGCTGAGAGTTGCTTGTGTGTTTTTTCGCCGTCTTTGAGGGCAAGTTTGAGGAAGTTCCTAAAAATTTGGGTTGTGTTTTGTTGCAATACCTCATTATCT
>JBBSVZ010000097.1:0-11828 GCA_038046545.1 Nanobdellota archaeon
GCTGCTGAGGATCTGGAACGTCAGGCAGGCCTAATGGAGGCGCATCAATTTCCTGTCCGAATGGCCTGAAATCCGGCAGCTCTGAAAATGATGAAGGAGGCATGTCTCGCTGGAGGGCTGTCTGTTGAAAGGGTGGTGGTGGAGGAATCGACAGCCCAGCATCATCTGGGGAAGAGGCCGATGCTGGCTTGCTTTTCTTTAAGAAATTCAAAAACCCCACGAGATCATACCACCTCCTGCAAAGTCGACGAGGCGTCAATATTAAAAGATTTGGGAGTATTTAAAAATGGTGACAGAAAAATTATTTTTTGGCTTTCTTTGCCGGGATCTTTCTGGAAGGCTGCTTTTCTATCGCAGCCTTTTTTTCTCTCTTTTCTGATATCTTGAACCCAAGTGAGCGCAAAGATTCTGCAACTTCTTCTGTTGAGCCGTGGCTTGCTTTTTTCCCGGTTAATTCAATATGGGAGATGTTACACTTCTTTCTCTTCAGCCCATCATCGACAAGAACGTAATTTTTATCTAGAACATCGATTATAACACATCCTGTTCCAGCTTTTCTTCCAGCAATCCTGAGAGCGACTATTCCTTTTTCAATCATATTCGTGCCCTCTGCTTGAAAGTGTCTCGGACGCATGCCGTGCAAAGAGATCCGCCAAAAGGCCTTGAAGGCCTTTTTTGGCTTAAAGAAATTCCCCTGTAGGGCATCATTGCTTGTAGAATTGCATTGCAGTTTGTACAAAAAAATAATCTTTTTTTATTCTTTGAGTAAACGATTTTAGTTCGAGTTGCTGTCTTTACATAAGTCCTTCCTCGTTTCCTCGACTTGTTTTTTCCGAATGTCATGTTGTTGGGTAATCGCCTTGTTTTAAAAGGGTTGTGGCTTAATGGACGTCAAGTATTTTCCTGATTGCTATGCTGAAAACAAGCGAAAAGAGAATATACGTCATGACCCAGCCAGGCATATATCCGAATATGGAAAAACTCCCAAAAGGCTGCACAGGCTTATGGCTGACAATGACTGACTTAAAAGGCGAGTCCGAAGGTATTTTGGATGAAGAGACTATTTCTCCTGAAAAAATACCATCCAGGAAATTTGATTTTATTATTTTTGGCTTTTCGAAATCCCATTTTTTAGTAACGAGAAGTGACTTTTGAACAAGTGTATCTTCGAACGAAAAAGATAATGTGTGCTTTCCTTCTGAAGCTTTCAGAGTATAATTTGCAACCTGCCCTGCGAATGATGCGCTGATTAATTCAACACCATCACTGAATTCAGGTATTACTGAGGAAGCTTCGCCTTTTTCCAGCGCCACATGAACAACGAATTGCTCACCTGGCATTATTTGCTGTACGGAAAGGTTTGCAGCTACCCAGCCGAACACCATGAGAATCGGGATTATTGTGAAGAGTGTTGGCCGCATGGACTGCATCATGTACTTCATGTTTACGTCCATTGCTTTCTTCTGGAGCTCAAGCTGTTTTTTTGTGTCCTTTGTGCTCTTCATCTGCTCCTGAAATTTCTTTATGTCTTCCCTCAACTGCTTCATGATACGCTGATTAGTGGCGTATTTAGCGACTATAGTGATTCCAAGAGATACCAAAAAACTAAGTAATACGAATGTCAATAATGGGCCGTAAGAAGGATCTGTGAAAAAAGTCATTGTTTCACGAACTTCCTCATTAATGGGTTCATATCCATCATATGCTGCTGCGCGATTTCTTCATAAAGCTTGTAAATTATCATGACCGTGAGCAGAAGGCCAGTCCCGTTAGTAAGAGCTCCAGAAAGATCTGCTAATGACGCGAGAAGCCCTACAGTTGCTCCTCCCATTATTGTTAGTGGAGTGATATATCTATCAAGCAGGCTTTCAAGAATCCGCTCATCCTTTCTGAAACCCGGAATTTGTAAGCCTGAAGACATTATTTGTTTTGCCTGGCTTTTTGAGTCCATTCCAGAAGTCTGCACCCAGAAAAAAGAGAAAAGAATTGCACCTCCAACCATTACAAGGACGAAAAACAATGACTGTGCAATGTGTATTGGCTGGAAAGTTCCCTGTATAAAATCAGAAATAAGGTTTCTGGGGGTTATCCACGCAACAAAACCTGAGACAGGCTGCCCTTGAGAGAATGTTCCTAGGATAGGAAAGCCCCAGTTCTGCAGGAGCTGACCCCATAATGTGATATTTGCTAGAAGCGCAGCTACAAGAATCACTGGAATGTTGCTTGTGTACATGAAGGCCAGAGGCCATCTTATTCCATGCCCTCTAACCATTCCGAAAGATAAAGGAATCTCAACTCTCATCGACTGGATGTAAACTGCCATCACGAATATCATCACTGTAAAGAAAACAGCAAAAAAAGCAAGAAGCACAAGCTGAAAGTCTCCTGTGCTTAGTCCGTAAATGAACTCCCATAATCTGCCAACTGAAGGAGCATCATTCCTAAAAGGAAATCCCAGAGAGCCACCGGTTGTGAATGGACTGAGAAGTCTCACGAAAATGCTTTTAGAAACACCTGCAGCGATAAACAAGCTAATTCCTGAACTGAACCCCCACTTGCTCACTACTTCATCCATCATCATAATCAGTATTCCGCCAAGGAAAAGCTGAAAAATAAGGATGAAAGGAGAAATACCAAGTTCTGGTGATAAACCACCCATCATTACGAATATAAACGCTTCGAAAATGACAAAAAAGACTGCAGTAATCTTCTGAATTCCTGTGAAGAATCTCTTACCATCATCAGTTTTTGTGTCTATGTTGATAATCTTTGAACCAACAAGAAGCTGAAGGACAATTGATGCTGTTACAAGTGGCCCTATACCCAATGAAATTATTGAGCCAAATTCTGCGCCCAAAATGATTGAAAGTATCTCGAAACGGTTAAGGGCATTCGAGCCCAGCCCGTATAAAGGCACAAGGCCAAGAACGAAAAAAATAATCAGAATAATTAAAGTCCACTTGAACTTTTCATTGAACGCAAGCTTTTTTTGCGTAGGTTTAGTTACTTCAGGAAGATTCAAGAATATGTTCTTTATTCCTTTCATGCGCTCACTGTGATTCCTTGTTGGAATCCACGGACCCGCCTGCTTTAATAATTTTTTCTTGCGCCTGTGGAGAGGTATGATCTACTTTTATTGCGAAAGCCTGGCTTACCTTCCCTTTTCCTAACAGTCTAGAGACACCGTAGATCTTCAGATCAAGCAAGATTTTCCCGCTTGCAGCAGCAATATTATTTTTTTTCATAAAAGAGTCTAAATCTCCAACATTAATTGCGTATTTCCTTGCTTGCAAGGAAACCCTGTCGAACTTTCCGAAATACTTTGTGCTCCATATTCTTGGCTTTTTTGAGTGGGATCTCTTTCCTGTACCCGCCATTCCAACGCCACCCTTGTTACCGGAACCGCGATGCTTCTTTTTTGAGCCACATCCATGAGTATGAGAGCCTCGCTTTCGAGATTGTTTTGTTCTCTTTTTGATTGACATTTATAGCATCCTCTTTATCAGGTCATTTATCTTCTGACCGCGATTGCCAAGGGCCCCACCTTGAGCGAATGGCATTTTTATCCCTTTCCTCTCGAATCCTTTGATTGGAGGGGCGAGCCTGAAAACTGGCTTGTACTTTTTTCCGTCGACTTCGATGAATGGGTAATTGATTTTTCCTTTGCTGTCTTGAGTTCTTGAAGTGAGTAACTCGCCTCGTTTTGCGACGAGTTCCTTGAAAGTCTGATCATCAAGTTCTCCATAAGTAGTGTAGTCCTTTACATTGTCCACCATTCCGCGCATAGATGGGTTGTCTTCTACGACAGCACAATAATGGTTCCTATGAAGCCTAAGCATTGAGAGTGTTAATTCTAGTTGTGGCTTCTTACCAGGCTTGCCTCTTATTCTTATAACTGCAAGCTTACTCATGCGAGCCTCCGGACACTCTGCCATCAATCATCCCAACAGAAGTTGCCTGCTTTTGAGTAACTTTTGTTTTTGTGAGTTTTTTAAGTGCAGCTTCGCAAGCATTTACAAGATTCAATGTAGTTCTCGTCTGGCCAATTGTCTTTGACCACACATCCTTAACACCTGCTGCTAAAAATATTTTTTGCAATTCCCCCTGTACCCTAAGACCAGTACCTTTTGGGGCTGGCAGAAACTTCACATTGATTGAACCGCACTTGCCTTGGACAGCAAAAGGTATTGAGTGAGGTTCTCCGCATCCACACTGCCAGGAGCCGCAGCCTCTTCTAATCTTGAAAACGTTTATCTTGGCATTTCTCAAGGCCTTTTCACGTGCAGGAACGGTTTCTTTTGCCTTTCCATAGCCAAGTCCGACAAACCCGTCCTTGTTACCAACAACTATTAGCGTTGCAAATTTAGGCTTGTTCCCTTCAGCGGTTTTCTTTTGGGTCTGCTTGAAAACTCTTCTCTGTCCGCCGCCGAACTTTCCTTTTGCTTGCCCAATTAACAAAAGATCGCTTGCCATCCCTGGAAGTAATGCTTCAACTATCTCGGCTTCCATTATCCTTGCACCTTGGTCAAGAACTTGGTTGATATCAGTTATTTCTCCTGACTTCACTTTCTTGCCAATTAAAGTTTTTGGCTTCCAAGAATCCTTGTCAAAAGTCGATTTGACTACAGGCAGCGCTTCTTCCACGATTGGTTCTATAACTAAAGGTGCTTCTTCAACCATTTGACATCTCCTTCGAGATTTTTTCTTTGATTGTAATAACCGCTTCTGGGATTTTTTTTGGATCCGATTTGTAAGTCGAGAACTGATGCTTTGATTTTCCTGATTCTGAAGAAGCATAGGATCCTATATGCTTTCCAGCCACTCTGTCGTCAGATGGAAGGACTTCCTGACTGCATGGAATATCAATTCCTGCCTCAATGCAGCCTTTAACAACAGCAAAAGAACGTGAGCCTTTCACAGAAAACGTGCTTCCTATGTCTAAAATCGCTTTTGTAATTCCTGCCCTTTTAGCTTTGAGCCCTGCGAGATAGCCGCACAAGTATGAAGCTGGCAAGTTTCCTGTTCCATATTCCCAGCCACGCTTTCGCAGATCACTTGCTCTTACAGTAAATTTTATAACATCTCCTTTTGGATTATACTCGGCAACTTGAACAACCATGTCTTTAAGGGTTGGTCTTACTATAAGCCTTGGCTCGTGAGAAAGCAAAATCTTTAGTCTCGTTTTGTAGTTTGTCCTTTGGAGTCGGCTTCTTTTGAATTTCAGGACTTTCATTTGGACCCTCCAGTCAGATTGTGCTCGTTAATATAGAGCATCATGTGTGCCTTGCTTCTGAAATTTCCACCCTTTGCTTTCATGTAAAGATTTCTGAAATTTTCTTTTGAGAGCATTCCTTCGGACTTTAGCTGTTGCAGTACTTTTCGCTGCAGTCGTATGTGCGCCATCCACTTTTTCTTTCGTGAAAGTCTTGATGTTGCCTTTCCTTTTCTGGAACCTTTTCCTTTAAGTCTGCCTTTTCTTTGTTGCCCGAGCCTGTGCCTATGCCTTCCTCTACTTATTCCTCTTGCTGGAACCTCAGATATTATTCCTTGATTTATCAATGACCTAATGTCTGCTTTAGTTATAGCTTCCTTTATTTTTGTGAGACTGGCAGTATCAAACACTACCCTTTTTTCTGAGCATCCAAGCACTGTTGCTGCAAGCCTTTTTTGTACAGAAACGTTCATATTAAGTGCGCTGAGTCAGGACTTTTTCCTGTGCCAGCTTTTCCTCCTCTTTCTTTGCTTCCTCTGATTTTTCAGCAGTTTCTTTCTTGACTTCTTTTTTCTTTAACTTTGATTCTTTTTCTTTTCGATGCTTTTCCTTTGATTCCTTGTTATCTGCCATGCGCTTTCTAATTGTTTCAACATATTCTGAAGGTTTTTTTATGTTTATTATTTTGAAGCCGGATTTTGATGCTGTTTCAATTATTACAAGCCTCAGTTTTGTGCCAACATCAGAAGCAATTATAAGGGAATGTTTTTCAGCAGACAACTCTTCAATATTGGAAAGCGAGGATATTCTGACAATCGTTTTTCCTGCGATGTCAAGCCCTCTCAGGCTATCAGCGAGCTTGTATCCTGAATTAACTACAGGAGCTCTTCCCCTGAAACCGTGCCTCATTTTTGAGTGTATTCCCTTAGGCCTTCTCCATCTGCCTTTCAGGCGGACTTTCTTTGTGCGGTCCTCTCGCCTAAAACTGGGCTTGGTTTGATTTGTCATTATCTAACCCCTTTCCCATCTTTTAGAACAATGTAAATGCCATCTTGGAACCTTCTCTTGTCAAAATTTGCCCTCTTTGTCATTCCTTCAATCCTAGAGGCTGTCATGCCTGCAATGTCTTTATTTGATGAGTCAACAGTTATGTCTCTCCCGTTCACTTTGACCTGCACACCTGATGGAATCTTGATAGACCTTGGAACTCTCTCTCCAACATAATTCTTAACAACCAACTCGTCTTTAGTAACAGCAACGTTCATTGGGAAATGGCCAGAACAAATTCTAAGAAGGTAATGATGACCCTCAACCACACCCTTTTGCATGTTTTTTATATGAGCGAGAAAAGTATTCATTTGCCTCCTTTGATTCCTGTTATTTTTTTTGATTGTGAATTTTACTGCATCGCTGCCAATACTCATTTCCACTTGCGCACTTGCAAAAGACTTTTGTGCCTCGCCTTTTGGCCCTTTCAACACTAAGTCGCTTCCTTCTTTACGTGCTGTAACTCCAGGAGCCAAGTTTAGGCTTTTTTCAAGCTTCGATTGTGCTTGTTCCATTTTAGTAGCAGTAAGCAATCAGCTTTCCTCCTAATCTTTTTTCCTTGGCTGATAAGTGTGTCATCATTCCTTTTGAAGTGCTCACTATCAAAACACCAAAATCCTTTGCAGGCAGAAAATTCTTTTCAAACCGTTCATAGCTGTCATTCTTAACAGAAAATCTTGGCTTTATTGAACCAATCTTGTTTATTTTTCCAGTCAGGCTTATTTGCAGGAGATTGCCCCTTCCATCTTCTACAATAGAAGCCTCTCCCAAGTAACCCTCTGTACCTAGCAGCTCAATTACGCTCCGGATTTGTGAGGATATTGGCTTGATCATACAAGACTTCTTTCCAAGCCTTTCAGCGTTCATGATCGTCGACAATGCACTTGATAATGGGTCGTTTTGCATGGTAATCAGCTATATTTCTTCCAACCAATTGATGGTCCAACTTCTCTGAAGCACTTTCTGCAGAGGTCGAGGCCGTATTTGTCTATGTGTGCCCTGTGGGTGCCACACCTTCTGCATGTTTTAGTCGCCTTCCCAAATTTCCTTTCTTTCGGGACATTATGCTTCATGAATTTTGCAAGCTTCACAGGTTTCCCCTTAAGTTGCTTGAGCATTTTAGTGTATGAACTAGTTGTCATTCTTCACCCTCGCTTATAATTGTCTTGAACTCTTTCTTCATGAACTCCACTGCATTTTCCTTTGAGATTGTGTGAGCTTTAGGGATTGGTGACGGCCTGATTCTTCTTCTCTTTATCCTATATCCATTTCTTTCGAGAGTCACGCACACTTCGAAACCAATTATGCCTATATCAGGATCATATTTTATTCCAGGAACATCCACGTATTCGTGAATTCCAAAAGCCATGTTTCCATTATTGTCGAACTGTGCTGCCATTAGTTTATTGTCTCTTGCCTTGAGCAGGCGCGGAAGCAACTCGTATGCTGCTCCCTTTCTTAATGTAAGCTTGCAGCCTATTGGTAGGCCTGGTCTAAGGCCCCAAGCAGGAAGTCGCTTGTGCGCAAAAGTTTTTACGGGATCAACTCCAGTTAGAGTCTTTAGAAGTTTTATGCCTTTGTCTAGCTTGGCAGGATTCTTTCCAGAGCCAATGTTCAGAGTTATTTTTTCAACTCTAATGGCTCGCATTGTGTTTTCTTTCATTTTAGTTCACGACAGTAATACTTGGCTTGTTTTTCCCAACTACGATTGCATATTCCTTTGGCGTTTCAACGACTTTTTCTTTTAATGAGAGTTTCAGAAGTTTTCCTTTTATTTCAATGATCTTTCCAATGACTCCCTGATGGATTCCGCCTGTTAAAAATACCAGGGCATCCTTCTCCATCTTAAGATGCTCATGAGGGACTCTTCCCGGGAGCTGAAGAACCAAACTATCACCTTTATTATGAGTTGAATCCTTTAAAACAAGGTTTGTGCCGTCATGAAGATTTAGCTGGACTGACCCTCCCTTTTGGTATGTCTTGCTAATTATCTTGCTGACTTTCAACTTTGATTCGTCAGCGCTTATTGGAAGGGCCTCAAGAAACCCTCTCTTGCTAATTGAAAGCCTGAATGATTTTTTTATTAAGGGAAGATCTATCGTGTCAAACAAACCAACAAAAAATCTTGGATGCGTTCTTGCCACTCCATCAACCAAAACACTTTTGTTTCTTAGAATTGACCTGAGGTCTGAAGAGTTGCTAACTATTTTTGTAATATCTGTAAGAAGAGTTGCTAATGATGTTCCATACTCAAAGCCATGCGACCCAGGGAAAGGTCGAACTATGAACTTTGTTGACTTGCGGCTAATTTGCCATGATTTTGGAGCTGCTAATCTTTTTAAGTGCATTTTGACCATTTCATTTCCCCTCGAGTTTTTTCTGGCGCTTCTTGTCCTGCACCAAGTCTATTAGCAATAGGTTTGAAGGATGAATTGGAACCGGTGACTTGGAACCGTCACGCTTTGATTGCTCAACACCTTCGATAACTATTCTTTCGAGCTTCCTGTTAACCACTCTGATTTTACCTGTTTTTCCTTTGAATTGCCCCCGGATAACTTTTACAGTGTCACCTTCTCTTACTGGTACTGTCCGTCTTTTGAATTTCTGTTTAAGATCCTTTGAAAGGTGAACTCCGACAAATGCAATTTGAATGTGCAACGGGGCATTTACCCTGTACTTGCGCTGCTTTCTAGGATGTATGCTTGAATTCCAAGATGAGGAAAATTTTAGTTTCATAAGTAGCCCCCTTCGCTAAGTCCGTGAGAGAATGAACCGCGTGCGAAAAATGCGCCAAGGAAATGAGTGCCTGGAAGTTCTTGTCCTGTGTAAAATTCTGATTTTATTTCAGAAGCTGTCTTTCCAGCTTTCACAAGTTCCTCACATGCATAAGTGACAAAGTCTCTATCCCTTGCATTTACAGCGTAGTCAAAAAAAGATTTTCCAGCCGTTCTTTCGTCTGGATTTTGAGAAGTGTACAATACCCCAGCCCTCTCAACTGCCGACCACATTAGGTTCGATATTCCTTCTGAGTTAATAATTTGGATTAGCGTTGTATGATCTGTTGCAACTTTTATTTCCCCGATTATTTGTGAAAGATCAGTTGTTACCATTTTACACCACTATGCTCGCTATTTTTGCAATGCCTGGCCATCGCTCACATGCTTCCTTAGCTATTGCTCCCTTGAAAATTGTCCCCTTAGGGTTGCCTTTGTCGTCCTTAAGCACGACAGCTGCATTGTCCTCGAACTTTATCCGCTCGCCACCTGGCCTCTTGTATTCCTTCTTCTGCCTGACTATTATGGCAAAAACAACTGTCTTTCTCATGTCTGGATTGCCTTTTCTTACAGATGCAAGCACAAGATCTCCTACGCCGCAGCGAGGTTTTCTTCCCTTTACTGTTTTGGATCCCTTGACTGAGATAAGATGAATTATTTTGGCTCCTGAATTATCGCAAGTTTCAACAAGGCTGCCGACATTGAGGCCCTTGGTTACGTTTGCCTTAATTGGTTGCATTTTTTTCCTCGATCTTCTCAATTATCACGAAGTGCTTTGTCTTTGAAAGCGGCCTGCATTCCATGACTCTGACCTTGTCGCCTTCTTTCGCACTTATCTCATCAGGATTATGAACTTTAAGCCTCGTTCTTCTCTTTTCATATCTTTGGTATTTCGGGATTAAAAGCACCCTATCAAACTCAAGGGTGGCAGTTTTCCTCATCTTAGCTGAAACAATTGTTCCCACAAAAGTCCTGCCTCGTGTCTTTGGAACAACACCAGTATTATTTTTTTCATCCATGATCATGCACCCTTCATCCTGTCTTCAGGCCTCAAAGAGAGGCTTTCTCCCGTTATTTTTTCTGGAGCAAAAATTGTTAGGTGTTTTTTTACAAGCACCTTGATTCCATTTTCCGTTTGGACGCTGATTGTGTTTTTAGTTTCTCTAACTACTTCACCGTTGTGAGTAGCTGATGTAGTGACTATCCTAGTCTGCCTGCCTATCAGCTGTTTTGTAGATATTTTTGTTTTCATGTTATTCGATATCTATTGTTTCTGCTGAAAATCCGAGCTTTGAAAGCTCCGACCTGATTTCTTTCTTGTGATCTCCCTGCAACTCTATTACATCATCTTTTACTGTTCCGCCGCAAGCAAATTTTGATTTCAGCTTTCTGGCGACTTCCTTGATGTCTATTTGTTTCGAGTCGATACCGCTTATCATTGTGCTCATCTTGTTGAATTTTTTTTTCTCAAGGTAAACTGTTATCCTTTGGCTCTCCTTAGCAATTGTCTCGCAAACGCAAAGCTCCTGAGGCAGACCGCAGCGAGGACAGATTGTTCCAGGGCTCATTGCTTTTTGTTGCCTCCCTTACGCAGGTGCGTCAATAGCCTTGCTTTTGTCCTTCTCAATATTCGAATTTTTTGGTTATTCTTTTGTGATGAGCCCGTAGCGCGCTGGCCGCTTAATTTCATGACTTCCTTGTAAATATCGTCAAGCCTTGTCTTGACATCCTTTGGAGTCATGGCTTTTATTTCCTTATTCTTTAGCGCCATCAGACTCCTCCTTCTTTTTTCTTGAGCGTTTCTTTGCTTTTTTAGGCTCTTGCTTTGGCGTGTCTGCTATCACAGATGGAACCTGCTCAGCAGGACCTTCAATCTTCGACACACCCTCTTCCAATACTTCGATGTGATCAGGAAGAATGACATCCTTTGGCATAATCATCACTTTAATGCCTATGACACCTGACTTTATTAGAGCCCGAGCCTGAGCCTTAAGTACTTGTGTTTGAGCAACATTTCCGCATTTTTTCATGTACCCGCCGAAAATTCTCCATGACTTTGCTCTCGCACTTGGAACTTTTCCAGATAATATGATTTCAATTCCCAAAGCCCCTGATGCCAAAGTATCCTCCATCGATTTGTGAAGAATACCCTTAAACCTTTTAGAACCGAACTTCTCAAGAGAAGAAGCAATTCTTTCCGCAACTATTCTTGCGTCAAGACTTGGGTATTGTACTTCGCTTATTTCTATTTGAGGATTTTCCAGGTTGAATTTTTTCTTCAGAGTTTTTGTCAGCTTTGTTATGTTCTGTCCTTTTCTGCCAACTATAAGTCCAGGCCTTGAAGTATAGACTATTATTTTTTCTCCGAGAGGAGTCTTCTGAACTTTTGTGTGACTGTGACCGACATTTTTCAAAGTATCTGATATGAATTCTTGAATTTGGTATTCCTTTATTTTTGCCTTTACGAATTCTCTTTCAATCATTTTTTCTCCTTTTTATTTTCGGTTGGCTTTTCTGCAACAACAATTTCTACGGAAGTTCTTTTCATTCTTCTTCCTCTTTCCCTTCCATAATGCCAGGTCTTGCCACCCTGTTGAGCTACGATGTGAATTATTGCAAGCGACATCGAGTTTAGGCCCTTACTTTCTGCATTAGCCTCAACTGAATCTAAAAGCTTCATCAAATGAAATGCGGTCTTCATAGGATAACGTCCAACTGCCATTCCTGACTTGTGGCCTGCGCCACCTTTGTTGTATCTTGTATAAGCAACAGCTTCCTTCATGTCAATGACCCTT
>JBBSVZ010000098.1:0-3623 GCA_038046545.1 Nanobdellota archaeon
TTAGGAGAATACTCTCCCCAGTAGCGTTCATCTGACAAAAAAGAAATCCTTGTTTTCAGAGCAGTCTTTCCGTCCATAACACAATCCTCTGCGAATCTATATGCGACTTATGAATCCTCTTCTCGGTTCGTAAATATCGCCCTGCCTCTTGAGTTTTTCTATTATTTCATATGCTTCATTCTCAGTTATGCCTTTTTCAGATGCTGCCTTAATTACATCTTCTGAAGGTATCATTTTGCCATGAACCGCCTCGAGATCCTGTACTATTTCCCTAATCGCGAAAATCTTCGAGCGTTGAGATGCGCCAATTCCTGTAGATATTCTATCGATATCTATTCTTCCGGTTTCCTTGTCAAATCCAACTTGCATAAGGCAGTAAGTGAGTAACCTTATTGCCCTCTCTGCATCCTTTCTAGTGACCTTTTCAGATAATCTTATTTTTGCTGATGCTTCAGAAAGCCTGACTAATGCTTCGAGCTGCCTTGCTGATATCGGAATTGCCCTTAGCCCTTTTTCTTCCTGGCCCTGTCCTCTCATCTGCACGTAATATTCTCTTATTTCCTCTATTGCTTCATCGCTAAGGACTGGATGCGAGTGTTGTCTCGCATAAGCAATATATTTTTTAAGAATCAGAGTCGGAATCTCAGCTTCACCAATATCAGGATTCTGGTGTAAAGTAAGAATGTGAGTCGCAATCTGCTCATCTTTTTTCGGCTCAGGCAAATCTTTTATCGGGAAAATAAGGTCGAACCTGTTGATAAGAGTTGGAGGCAAGTCAATCTGCTCAGCAATTATTCCGTATGGGTCGAACCTTCCGAACTTCGGGTTTGCGGCAGCCAGTACAGTTGTGCGCGCGAGAAGCGTTGCATGAATGTTAGCTTTAGAAATGCTGACGCTTTGCTGCTCCAAAGCCTCGTGCATCGCAGAGCGGTCGTCATTACCCATTTTGTCCATTTCGTCGATGCAGCACACCCCGTTATTGGCAAGCACTAAAGCTCCTGCTTCAAGGCTCCAGCCGCCAAGAAACTCGTCCTTGACAACAGCCGCAGTCATACCGGCTCCAGAAACCCCTTTTCCAGAAACGTATCTTCCTTTTGGGGCAATGGAAGAAATCCTTTTGAGCATCTGACTTTTTCCAGAGCCAGGATCTCCAACAAGAAGCACGTGAATATCTCCTCTGGACTGCACTCCATCGGTCCTTTTCTTATGGACTCCCCCAAAAAGTTGAAGCAGCAATGCTTCCTTCACTTCATCATGGCCATGGATGGAGTGAATAAGAGACCTAGTAAGTTTGTCATATACTTTTGGGGCCGAGGCAAGCTGTTTTATTTGCTTTTCTTCATCTTCGCTAACAATTATCTCGTAAAAATCTTCTTCTACTGCTTGAACAGAGTTCGCCTCAATCACCAGGTCGAAGCTCGTTGACTTGGCGCCACTTTTTAGTTGGACTGGAACTTCCTTAATTATTCCTATTATCATCACTTTGCTGCCGGGATTCGTTCTTTTCTCGGTTATCGGGCTAACAAGGTCCTCTTTTAGGAGAATGTTGAACCTTTTCGGCTGTTCTCCCCCTTCAAGGCTCTCAGGGATTTCTTCAAGAACCATTCTCTGGGCGTCGACTAATTCCTGGCTCAACACTCGAAACTTGCCTCTTCTGCCACATGCACACTTATTGGGCTCTCTTAACGCAGTGTCCAGTTGAAGAATAGACTGGATTGCACCGCAGCTTGGGCACTCGAACCTCGAAGAAACAACTTGGGGCCGAACATCAGATTTCTGCCTAACAAGCCCATCAATCTGCAAGAACCTTCCAATGTGATTGCTTCTTATGTCCCTAATCATCGCATAATGTGTTGGTGGAAGGTTCACGAAACGCGTGCGAATCTTCTTTACATCAACTGGAAGGTCAATCTGTTCTGCTGCTAATTCGCAAGCCTTTATCGTTTCTTCAGGATCATTCAGAAGCTCTTCTGCGAGGTCTGGGTCGAACTTGCTAAGCTCCATGAAATCAATAACTACAAAATTCTTGCTATTGCTGACATTCTCAAGAAGCTCTTTTTTGTACCTGTCCTCTATGAATTCCTGAAACCTCGTTATCTGCTCTGTTCCTTCCATAGTTACATCTACGTTGCGTGTTTTGCTTAATACATCCCCAAAAATTATCTAACTTTTTTAAGATTCTCTATGAGCTTGTCAAGAGCTAAATTTACTTGCTCTTCACTTTTGGTGCCTGTGCAAACAACTTTTCCATTGCTAAACAGCAAAAAAGTTGCCTTGACTTCTGGATCTATTAGCTTGTAAACTAAACCAGGAAACTGCTCTGGCTCGTACTCGGTGTTGCGCAGCTTCATCGCAAGCGTATTAAGATTAAGGTCCATACCAACACTACCGGAAGCAACAATATTCTGAACGACAATCTCTGGCTTGATAGTTATCTTAACATTTATTTTTTCAAGGCTCTTAATTATTTTTTTAATGGATTCTTCAACCTTGTCAAGTGATCTTGCGCCCGTGCAAACAACTTTTCCTGAGCTGAAAATAAGGGCAGAAGTCTTTGGCTCCTTTATCCTTATGACCAATCCAGGGAACTGCTCAGGATTGTATTCAGTGTTGCTAAGAGTTGCTGCCATCTTCTCAAGTGGTATGTCATGCTTGAGAGAAGTGCTTATAACTATGTTGACAACTTTTATATCTCTCTTCTCAGCCATGTTTGTTTTTACCCCAACACTATTTTTAAGCTTTTTAAAGCACTTGTTTATAAATACTTTGCGTTTAGGATGGTTATTCCCAATCATCAAAGCCCCCTTGTTTTCCTGTGGAAAGATGGCAAAAATGGCTTCTATTCTTCAAATAAAGGCTTAAAAAAGCTTATTTTTCGTTATTTTTGTTTTAAATAGATTTATGAATAACCCCATTTCACAAAAAACGATGAAAATCAAAATAAAAAAGCTCAATGAGAACGCAAAGCTCCCAACTTACGCTCATCAAGGAGATGCAGGCATGGACTTGTATGCAAGCGATGATGTCATAATGAATCCTGGCGAAGTTGTTTCTGTGCCAACAGGCCTTGCCTTCGAAATTCCAGAAGGATTCGTTGGCTTAATCTGGGACAAAAGCGGGCTGTCTTTAAAACAAGGTCTCAAAACAATGGGTGGAGTTATCGATTCCGGCTACCGCGGAGAAACAAAAGTGGTAATAACAAACCTCGGAAAGCAACCATATCATATTAAAAAGCACACAAAAATAGCGCAGATGCTGATTCAGCCAGTGAGTTCTGCTGAAATAGTTGAAGCAGAAGAGCTTTCAGACAGTTCGAGGGCAACAGGTGGGTTTGGGTCAAGCGGGTTGCACTAAAATGAAAATCAGGATATTCACGACTGGCGGCACAATTGACGGGCTTGAATATGACTCTGAAGAAAAATCGCCTAAAAATAAAAAAACAATAATTCCTCTACTTTTAAAACAGTCAAGAGTTAATATGGAGTTCGAAGTCGAATCGCTAATTTCTAAAGACAGCAGGTTTGTAAATGGAAAAGACAGAGAATTCATAGCAGAAAAATGCCGTAAAGTTTCTGAAAACAAAATAATAATAACTCACGGCACCTTTACGATGGTTGAAACAG
>JBBSVZ010000098.1:3633-14478 GCA_038046545.1 Nanobdellota archaeon
AATATAAAAAAGACGATAGTCCTGACGGGCTCAGCGATACCTGCAGAAAAGCCAGATTCTGATGCATTGTTTAACTTAGGAGCAGCTTTTATTGCTGTTCAAGAACTCCCAATTGGAACATACATTGTAATGAATGGAAAGGTATTCAAACCTACGAATGTAAATAAAAATCTGAAGACAGGGATTTTTAGAGAGATAGAATAGAAAATATTTTAAACAAACCCAAGCCGCATAAACACATGGTGGAGAAGAAAGGCATAATCGGGATAATTTACGACAACAACGGCGGGCAGCTATACTTCCTTCTGGTTCACAAGAACCTTCCTGACAGCAAGGCCTGGGAATTTGTTAAAGGCCATGTCATAGGGGAAATGAACACTGAAGAAGCGATGAGGCAGGAAATTAAGGAAACAGTCGGCCTTAAAAAATACACGATAAAAAAGAAATTGGATTTCAATTTTCATGTCTCGGATGGGCAGGATACAATAGTTAACGACGTTTATTTAGTAGATACTAGCATGAACATCCCAGTCAAGCTGGACTACGACCCTAACAAACTCAATACTTACTTGTGGTGCAACAAGAAAAGAACTATGGAAACAATTTCTCCAAGCCATAAAGATCTCCTTGAACGGGCGATGGCAGAACTAGGAAAAATGACTGAATGAAAGTTCATATAGAGCGGCAAAACAAAAACATTGAAGTCAAATTCTCAGGGTCAGTTAAAGATCTTCTCGAAAAGATATCTGTAAACCCAGAAGCAGTTCTTGTTGTGAGAGACAGCGAACTGCTTACACTAGATCGTGATGTGAGTGATAATGATGAAATAAAGTTGCTTTCTGTTATTTCTGGTGGCTAATCCTTAACAAAATCCAACTTAAGTCCCAATTCCTTCAACTGCTGGGGCGACATGTCGCTTGGGCAGCCGTCCATAGGATTCTCTGCTTTCTTGTTTTTCGGGAAAGCAATTACTTCACGGATATCATTGAAGCCGCACATTAAGGCAACAAGCCTGTCAAAGCCAGGAGCTATGCCGCCGTGAGGCGGTGCGCCATACTTGAATGCCTCGAGAAGGAAGCCGAACTTCTCTTCCGCTTCAGCATCAGAAATGTTGACAACCTTGAATACTTTCTTCTGAAGTTCAGGATCGTTATTTCTAATTGAACCTGAAGCAACCTCCACTCCATTTAGTGTCAAGTCATACGATCGCGCCTTAACTTTCAAAGGTTCGCTATCTAGCAAATGAAGGTCTCCTTTAGCAGGCATTGTGAACAAATGATGTGCTGCCTCTATTCTGTCATCATCGTTATTCCAAATAAACAACGGAAAATCAGTTACCCAAAGAAAATCATGGCTGCCGGGTGGAATAAGATTTTTCTTTTCTGCGATGTGCTTTCTCAAAACAGAAAGAATTGAATTAGTTTTATCGGGAGAATCAGCTGCAAATAATAAGGTCGTGCCTTCCTTCGCAGATGTTTTTTGGATTATTGATTGCTGTACATTATCAGAAAAATATTTCGCTATATTCGATTCCAATTTTCCACTCTCAACTTTCATCCATGCGAGTCCTTTTGCGCCATTCATCTTTGCAAAATCTATTAGCGAATCAATTTCATTGCGGGTGAACTCTGCAGAATCAACTATGAGGCATTTAACAACCGCTCCTGAAGAAATTGCGTTCTTGAATATTGTGAAATCCGACTCGTTTACTTCCTTTGTAATTTCTCTCAATTCAAGACCGTATCTAAGGTCAGGCTTGTCAGAGCCAAACCTATCATTAGCCTCCTTGTGAGTGATTCTTTTAAAAGGAATCTTCAGGTCAACTCCGAGACAATGTTTAAAAATATTCTTTACCATTCCCTCAGTAATGGCATAGATATCCTCTTCTTCAACGAAACTCATCTCAAGATCTATTTGCGTAAACTCAGGTTGCCTATCAGATCTCAAATCTTCATCCCTGAGGCAACGGGCGATCTGGAAATACCTGTCAAACCCCGCGACCATTAGAATCTGCTTGTAAAGCTGCGGGCTTTGGGGCAATGCATACACTTTACCGAGATTTACCCTGCTTGGAACAATATAGTCTCTCGCTCCTTCCGGCGTGCTTTTAACAAGCATTGGGGTCTCAACTTCTAAAAACCCATTTGATGAAAGGTATTCTCTTACGGCCTGATAGGCTTTGTGCCTAATCAAGAAATACTTTTGGATATTAGTCCTTCTGAGGTCAAGATATCTGTACTTCAGACGAAGTTCCTCACTTATTACTGCATCTTCATCAATCTCAAATGGCGGCGTTTTTGATTTCGAAAGAATTTCAAGACTATCAGAAATAATCTCTATCTTTCCTGTGTGCATTCTAGGGTTTTCCATACCTTCCTTTCGTGGCCTGACGGTTCCAACAACCCTCAACACCCATTCTCTTCCAATTCGTTCGGCTTCCTTGTGAGTTTCCTTGTTGTGCGATGGGTCAAAAATAACTTGGCTCAAGCCGTAACGGTCCCTAAGATCAATGAAAATAACGCCTCCATGATCTCTTCTTGTCTGAACCCAACCACACAACTCGACTTTTTTGTGCAAGTCTTTATCAGTCAATTCACCGCAATTATGAGTTCTAAGCATAACCTAATCCGGAACTAACAGCTTTTTATAAAGATTTGGAGAATCAGCCTAGAATCTCAGTTCTCCCATTCCAAAGTCGCTTGAATTCATCCGCATCAGCTTTAGTCCCAATAATAGTCCCATAATGCATCGGAACAGAAATTTTGGGCTTTATTATCCCAGCAGCCTGAATAGCTTCTTTTGCTGTCATGACATAAGTTCCAGAAACAGGAAGACATGCGACATCAATGTTCTTGAAAGAACTCATTTCGGGGATTACATCGGTGTCCCCGGCATGATAAATTATAGTTCCGTCGAGATCTATTAAGTATCCTACCCAGTCATTTTCCTTTGGGTGAAAATTCTTGTTGGTATTATAAGCATGAACAGCCTCTACCCTAATTCCATCGATATTCAGTTTTACTCCTGGCTTGACAAGAAGAATCTGTTTGCAATGAACCTTTCCAGCCATTATTTTACTCTGGCAATCTGGAGGGCATACAATTATTGTGTTTGAATCGCAGATTTTTTGCAAGTCCTCGATCGAGCAGTGGTCGAAATGATCGTGACTTATTAAAACAACATCCCCTTTCTTGCTTTCAGAAATCTTAAATGGGTCGATGTAAATTGTCTTGTTTTTTGTCAGTCTGATTGCAGAGTGACTTAATCTTTCAATCATTACGTTGTTATGGTTAAGCATTTTTTATCCCCAATCTCTCAATCACTCTTGCAGCCCTTAAAAGAGTTGCATCATTAAAACTTTTTGCCAAAATCTGCATACCTACGGGGCAACCATCAATTTCTCCTGCTGGAACGCTGATGGCACAAATTCCGGCAAAGTTCGCTGGAATTGTAAATGCGTCATATGCATAAATGACCCTTGGATCAGTTATTTTGTCACCAATTCTGTGAGGAAGTTTTGGAGTAACTGGAAGCACTATGAAATCAACTTTCTCAAAAGCCTTTTCTACGGCAATTTTTATCGCCATCTTTGCCTTTAGCGCAAGCCTGTAGTACTTGCCTTCATATTCAGCTCTTGAAATTTCTTTACCGCCAAGAATTCTCCTAAGAACTTCCTCTCCGCAAAATTCCTCAATAGGTTTTCCATACTTTTTGCCGTCAAACTTTCTTGTCCCAGAGAAAAATTCTACATAAACAAGCGGGTAATAAGCTTGTACTGAAAGGTCTATGTGGGGAATATCAATATCAATAAGCTTGACTCCAAGATTTTTTTTCATATTTTCAGCAGTCGATTCTACAACATCGTAGATTCTTTTTTCGCTACACATCTCCTTCGCAATAGAGCAAAGCCCAACAGTTTTTCCTTTGATTCCATCATCAATTCCGCGCAAGAAATCAATCCTTTCATGCGGAATTGTTTTTGCGTCATTCTCAGAGGAGCCGGAAATGACATCCATCATTAATGCAATTCCATAAGCGTCTTTGCAAATAGGACCTATTACGTCAAGGCTCATGCTCAAATCAACTAAGCCATGCCTGGAAACAAGCCCATAAGTTGGTTTGAAGCCAAAAACTCCACAATGAGAGGCAGGGTTCCTTATAGAGCCTCCAGTGTCGCTTCCAAGTGCTATGTCGCAAAATCCTGCAGCGACTGATGCAGCACTTCCTGAACTGGAACCACCAGGAATTCTCCCTGGAGATGTTGGATTTTGAGTTGGGCCAAAAGCAGAGTTTTCACCACTTGAGCCTGAAGCGAATTCATCACAGTTAGCCATTCCAAGAATAATTCCATCCTCTCGCCTGATAGCTGAGATTACATCGGCATCAAAACTCCCAATATAATTTTCAAGAACTTTCGAACCGCAGGAAATAGGAAGTCCTTTCACAGAAATATTCGGTTTCACAATAATACCCAAACCAGCGAGCTTGCCGGCTTGTCTTGTTTTTATCCTTTCATCAATCCGCTTTGCTTCTTCAATAGCATTAGAGTTAACGTGTAGAACTGAGTTTATATGGGGGTTGTCGAGTTCTATTCTTTCCAGAAACATTCTGATTCTTTCTTCTGCTGAAATGGAACCGCTTCTAATTCGCCCAATAACTTCAGGAAGCATGCTACCAGCCTTTTTTTTCCATCTGGGGTTCGCCGTCTTTAGTCTTAGGAAAATTTCTAAGCATGTTGATTTTAAGCCCTTTTTCAGGATCCCTGTCAGGAGTCCTCATCGAATCAAAAAGCTCTGTATCGATATTTACTTCTTCTTTTACTGCTTCAAGTGCTTTAGCAAACTCATCAATTATTTTCTTTGCTTCCTGCTCTATCTCTGCCTGGCTTTTTTTCACCTAAAGCCTCCCAGCAATCTTCAGTTGTAATATTACGTCCTCAATCTTCTTCAACTCCCATTTAACACCATCTACCTTTTTTCTCAGCTCATTATTCCTGAGATTAAGGTGCATGAACTTACCATAAAGGTTATGCACAATCTTCTGCATTCTGACCGTTGTCTGGTAATCATTATTTATTATCCTGTGAACGCCAAAACGGCCGAGCTCGCCAACGAGGTCGCATAATCCAAGAAGGTAAGACTCTGAATCGACTCCGAGAGCTTTATGGCTTGGAATATCCTTTCCCTGAATAACATTGTATAGGCAAATCGCTTCAACATACTCCTGAAGTGCAACTCTCACAGAACCTTGGGAATCTGCGCTCGCTTTTTTTTTCAGCAAAAGTATCTTTTTTATCAGAGTTCTGCTATTATCAATCCATGTTTTTGATTCTTGCAAATCATGCCTGTGAGCAGCGTAAATTGATTTTTTTGAGCACTGGATTACTTCCCTTGATAACTGTACGATTTTTTCCCGTTGCGCCTCAGACTTTTCGAAATCGCGCAACAACAATTTCCATGATGAATCTCTCATGTGCTATTGGATTATATATTGTTATAAAAATTATTGCATGAAATGCTTTAAATACCCTGAACCCAGAATTAAGCAAATGCCATATGACATCATAATCGGTAGAGATGATGAGGAGAAGGCCAAGTTCGGAATGCAGGGAACATACCTTCTCGGCAAGCAATACGTGAGGATGGGTCAGGTGACTTCGCTCTCGAATAATGTATATATGGATGTAGGAAAGTCTCACGTTGTTTTCTTATGCGGAAAAAGAGGATCTGGAAAGTCCTACACTCTTGGGAATATGGCCGAAGGCATGATGACACTGAGCCCTGAAATAATGGGCAATCTATCAATATTGATACTGGACACAATGGGAATTTACTGGACTATGAAATACGAGAATAGGAAAGACAGGGAAATACTCGATAAGTGGGACATGGAACCAAAAGGAATGAATGTACAAATTTACACCCCTATAGGATTCTTCGATTCTTTCAAAGAAAAAGGCATGCCCGCTGACCACGCCTTCGCAATAAGACCGGCAGACCTTAAGCCATCCGACTGGGCAACAGTAATGGAAATAAAGTTGACTGAACCTCTGGGCGTTCTCATCGAAAGGGTCATCAACAGGCTCCTAAAAACAAAAATTTCCTTCTCGATTCATGACGTAATAGTTGATATAAGAAATGACAAAAAAGTTGACCAGCAAACAAGAGACGCAGCAGAAAATAGATTCACTAATGTAATCGACTGGGGGCTCTTTGATGAAAATGGAATGAACCTTAGCGACCTTGCTATAGGAGGCCAAATTAGCGTTGTTGATGTTAGTGCATACGCGACAATATCAAATGGATGGAACATCAAATCTCTTGTTGTAGGTCTTCTCTCCCAGCACATTTTTGAAAGCAGGATGATAGCAAGGAGAAATGAGGAGTTCGAGGAAATACAACAGACAGTCCATATGATGGGCGAGGGCTCATATGGGAAGAAAGAGCTTCCACTCGTTTGGATAATGATTGACGAAGCTCACGAATTCCTCCCCCGAGAAGGTATGACGCTTGCATCCGGACCGTTAATAACTATTCTAAGAGAGGGTAGGCAACCAGGCGTATCGCTTATTCTTGCTTCCCAGCAACCCGGAAAAATTCATACTGATGTGATGACACAATCAGATACGGTTATCGTGCATAGGTTGACTGCCAAAATTGATATTGATGCTTTGGGAATGTTAATGCAAAGCTACATGCGTGATAATCTTGATGTCGCAATAAACGACCTTCCAAGAATTAAAGGTGCAGCACTTGTTTTTGATGACTCTAATGAAAGAATGTATACGATGCAGGTGCGGCCCCGTATAACGTGGCACGGAGGAGGCTCACCAAGTCCGATTCTAAAGAAGAAAAAGCTTTTCTCGAGGTAAGCAGATAGATTAACTTAACTTGCACACAAGCAAAGCGCCATTCATTGCGAACAACTCCTCAACCATCGTACCAAGAAGATTAAATGCCCTTGAGGTTGTTTTCTTTGAGCTTGCCATTTCATTCTTAATTTCATCATTCATCTTGAGCCATGCATCAAATTTTTTCACATCAAAACTATAGTACAGTTCATAGAACTCTCTAAAGAATTTTGCTGCTTCAGCACAAAGATCATGATGTATGTCTTCTTCTTTTGCGTTTACAGCTATATCCCTAATTATATCACCTATTTTTTCAAGCTGCTCAACGATGAAATAGAGCGGAGGAGTTTTTATGAACATAGCATAACCTTTTCTATTTAAGCTCCTGCGACAAAAATCTGCGCAGTTATTAACCTCGAAGTCTCGCTCAATTACCTTGTTTAATATCTCTATGTCATTTTTATCAGAGGATTTCACTATGTCGTCAATGCTGCTCAGCAGCAACAAAAACATCCTTCTAAGCATCTGTTCGAATTCCTCATGTCGAAGTTCTGAGAGGTTCTTAATTCTGACTTTCCCTTCTTTTTCTTCAATAACCTGGAATGTCTTCATACTTATAGCAAGTGCCTTATCTATTGCCTCTCTCTCAGTCCTCGACTCATAAATTAACTGAACTTCATCGTAACCAGCTTTGTAGGCTGCTCCAAGGAGCCTTTTTATCGATGACTGAACTCCTGACACATCGATTGTGATTGAGTTACCTCCAAGCTCTTTTTCAGGAGAAACAATTAGATAAGACTCTTTTTCCTGCACTTCAAGAGAATCACCTTTCTTAATGCCATATTTCCTAAGCCAACTAGTTGGGAGAGAAACTACGTGTGTCTTACCTGAAATTTGTATTACGCTTCTTAGCATATTTTATCAATTTATATAGTATTTTAATAAATTTACTACTGGTCTACAGTGTTCTTATACTTCTTAATAACAAGTAACAAATCGGAATATCTACATTATTTCCAAAATAATTCCGAGGTGGATAAAATGGTAATAAAAAAAGATCTGATGGTTATATCCTGTCTAAGACAGAATGCGAGAGAGACACTCACTCAGATGAGCAGAAGGATAAGGATTCCAATAAGCACAATCTATGACAGACTAAAACATCAAGAAAATAATCTCATCGTAAAACACACAACACTTCTTGATTTTGCGAAACTTGGATTTAATACAAGAGTGTCATTGGCCTTGAAAGTGAAAAGAGAATCAAGAACAGAACTTGAGCAGTTTCTTTCAAGCCACCCAAGCATAAATTCATTATATAAAATAAACAACGGCTACGATTACTTAATAGATGGTGTGTTCAGACACATGAAAGATTTTCAGGAGTTCATTGAGCAAATGGAAGAAAATCATCCCATAATAGAAAAACAGATTTTTTACATAGTTGAAGATCTAAGAAGAGAAGCTTTCCTAAGCGAGCCAGCAAACCTTCAGCATTGCATAAAAGCAATTATAGATGGATGAAGATGTTTGCGATAAGTATTCCAATGTAGGAAAATAATAGAATGAATCCCTCAAACCTGGAAATAAATGGTTTCCTAATCATGAAAAAAAGCAGAAGTGTGCTCATCCCAACCATAATTGGAATATCAAACCTTAGCCATTGTGTCGACAAAGTGATAGGCTGAATCATTGAAAGAATCCCAAGAGTTACGAGCAAAGTAAAAATATCCGAGCCAAGTGTCTCAGAAACTGCAACATACTCTATGCCTTTGAGTGTTCCTTGAACTGCAGAAACAATATTCGGAATTGAAGGGCCAATGGCTCCAATTGTCAGTCCAATAAGAAGGTCTGAAATTCCTGAAACTTGACTTATACGAATAAGCGACCAAGAAAACAAGTAAGAGCCTATAAGAAGAGAAACCATGCCTATCACAAATGTCAAAAATCCAGCCTTGACTTTTCCAAATAAATCAAGGCTTAGCTCTTTCTCAACATCAATAAGCTCCTTCTTTTTTTGGGATTCATGTTCGGCTTTCTCCTGTTCCCAAACATTGATTAGGTAGGGTATGAAAATCAGAATGAAAGCTGCACCTTCAGCCCTAGTTATTTTCAGGTCCGAGCTTAAGACAAGAACCATTATTGCAATACAGACAGCAAAAATTCCATCCCTAAGGATAAGCTTTCTGCTTATTTTTAATGGTGTAATCAAGGCACTAAGCCCAGTCATTAGCCCTATATTGACTATTACAGAACCAATAATAACACCTATACTTATCTCGATGTGTCCTAAGAAAGATGCATACAGAGCTACAACTATCTCCGGAAGGCTCACCATTATAGAAACGATTATCAAAGCTATGGCAATATGAGACGTGCCGAGTTTCTTTGCAACTGGAACAAGAGAGTCAGTAGACCAGTCTGAGCCTTTGGCAATAAGATAAATCCCAGCGACCGAGGCAGTCAATATCAGAAGCACATCAATAATTTCCATCACCCAAGCCTAATAAATTTTCCAAGTTAAAAAAACTTTCATTCAACAATACCATTCACCCTAATTGATGTATTCAACAAAGAAAAGTTTATGCTATAAGTTAATTGGATATCGGCATCAAGAAAATCCCCGCTAAACCAAGGGGTTTTACACAACACATCTAACTTAATTATATCCCTCGGGCTTATAATAAAAGGGAGAACCTGCCCATTAACTGATGCATTAACAAGACCACCACAAGGCGGATTTGCATTTAATACAGTCAACGTGCTGATTAAAATAGTGTCATTTGACTGACTTCTGAGCATTACCTCTATAGTTGAGCTGTTCTTAACTTCAAGCCCTATACATTTAAACGGAGGCTCAGCTTCGCATCTTGGAGGGATTAGGTTCTTGATATCGAAATAACCAAGAAAAGCCATTGTGCTTATGACCATGCCAATTATCAACAAACCCCAACTATAAGTTAATAGGAACTCGGCAAAAGACTCAAGTTTCATTAATGAACTAATTGTCAGCTAATCATATAAAGCTATCTGCGCACAAAGAAATAAATAGCAATACACAAGCCTTTCCTTATGAAATGCCCTTATTGCTCTAATGGAGATACAAAAGTAACAGATAAACGAGATTCTGAAGGAGGAGACATAACCAGAAGAAGGCGCGAATGCTTGAAATGCAATAAGCGATTCACAACTTTTGAAAGGGTCGAAACAGTAAACCTCATGGTCGTTAAAAAAGATGGAAGAAGAGAGAGATTTGACAGAGAAAAATTGTTCTTAGGTATGCTCAAAGCATGCGAAAAAAGACCCATAAGCAGAGCAGTTATTGACTCGGCCTTGAATGATATAGAGCAAAAACTTAAGACAATGAGCTCAACAGAAATTGACAGCAGGCTAATAGGCGAGCTTGTTATGAAGAAACTTAAGAAAATTGACAAAGTTGCATATATACGGTTTGCTTCTGTATACCGGTCGTTTACTGACCTCGAATCATTCGAAGAAGAACTGAAGAAACTAATAAAGAAGTAAAGTTTAAATACACAAGCCTCTGAAAAAGAAATATGCGTTCGGTGGTGATTTTGGCAATTGTTCTCCTTTCATTATCTACTGTATTCGCTCAAGATTCAAACCAAACAAACGAAAGTTCAACTCCCCCTATAGAAGAAACTCAGCCAGAAACTCCTCAAGTGACACAGTATACTGGCTCGGGAACAGTCCTTGAAGCAAAAAAAGCGGCTTTATCACTTTCGGCATCAAAACATCTCATTGGGATGGATGGCGCCATAGCTGTTTCTAAAGAAAAAAACCTTGATTTTTCAGCCCTAACTCCAATAAGAGATGAATTTGAAAAGCAAATCCAAACAATCAGCGGAGCTCTTGACAGAGATTCACTTTCAGCCACTGAAGACTTGCTGCAAAACTTAGCAACCGAGTTTTTAGTTTATGCAAAGGAAATCGGCCTGAGAGCATATGGAGAAGCCCTAAAAGGAAAGACTAAG
>JBBSVZ010000099.1:0-20188 GCA_038046545.1 Nanobdellota archaeon
AGAGGGAACTTAATAGGCACAAGCCTTAGAGTAAAAAATATCATGTTCGAGTATTTATAAATTGAAATCTAACTATCAATTAAACCGAAGCTTAAACAACGTTTAAATACAGAATGTGTCTTTAATGGAAGTATGAACAAAAAACTGATAGTAATTGCAGCAGTATTATTACTAATTGGTGGAGTTGCAGCTATAGGCCTGTATCTTTATCCTTACCTGCCGAGTCAACCACCCCGCGCAGATGATGCAGGCTCGACACCGCAAGGAGTTCAGGATGTCGTTAACGCAAACAACAAATTTGCTTTCGAGCTTTACTCTGAATTAAACAAAGTCGGAGATGGGAATATCTTCTTTTCTCCCTTCAGCGTTTCTTCTGCCTTGGCCATGACTTATGAAGGAGCAAAAGGTCAGACTGGAGATGAAATGAAAAAAGTGTTTCACTTTCCGGAAAACAGCATTTTGAGGCCGAACTTCGCCGCAGTCTATAACGAGATCAATAAGGGAGATAAAGCGTACAAGTTGAGCACAGGAAATGCATTATGGGTTCAAAAGGATTATCAATTGTTGGGAGATTACACCTTGGCTGTTGAAAAGTATTATGGCGGCAAGGCTGCAAATCTGGATTTTGTTGGAGATACTGAAAATTCCAGGCAAACAATAAACAGTTTCATTGAAGAACAAACAAATAATAAAATCAAAGATTTGATTCCTGCAGGTGTTCTTGATGCAAACACGAGATTGGTTTTGACTAACGCAGTCTATTTCAAGGGAACATGGACCTGGGAATTTGACAAATCAGATACTCGCGATGAAGATTTTAAGATAATTCCCACTAATTTTGTCAAAACTCCGATGATGTTTATGGAGCCGGATAAGGCAAGGTTTAATTATGCTGAAACTGAAGAATTACAAATTATTGAGTTACCATATAAGGGCGATAAAATTTCAATGTTAATATTATTACCTTCTGATAATCTTGATTCCTTAGAACCTTCTTTAACAGTGGAAAAACTTAGCGAATTTAAAGCTCAAATGAAAGAAACAAAATTAGAAGCGATTTTCCTCCCAAAATTCGAATTTGATTCGAAGTATTTTATGAAAGATAAGCTAATCGCACTAGGACTGAATACCGCTTTTACCGATTCAGCAGACTTCTCAGGCATGACTGGTGACAAAGACTTGAAGATAGGCTCAATAATCCATCAAGCTTTTGTCAAAGTTGATGAGGAAGGAACTGAAGCTGCAGCGGCAACAGCAGTGATTATGCAACCAACATCCATTAATCCCAATAGAAAAATATTCAGAGCAGACCACCCGTTCATCTTCATAATCCAGCAAAAAGCAACTGGAAACATTTTATTCATGGGCAAAGTCTCCGACCCCACCAAATGAAATTTAAGGAATGATTTATTAGTGAGGATAGATTTCTAGGTTTATGGTAATAGGAAGTAAATATCTGGAAACCTTGATGGGCATAATGGACGGAATTTTGCCTGGCGAGTGGAAAGAAATACCGAGTCCCCAGAGGCCTTATTCCTGCTACGTTTGTCTCCAGCCAATTGATGATAAGCCAGTGCCATTTTATGAGATGCAAATTCCAGATGGCACCAGGCAATTCTATTTTCACCAGAATGAAACGCCTGCTGCAAATAAGTTGAATTGACACCCAGTTTTACTTTATTAAAATGTAAAACTTTAAATATGAGTAAAACAAATATACTATCAGGTGAGATCAATGAAGACAAAATTCGAAACAACAATGTCATCGAAAGGGCAAGTAGTCATATCGAAACACATAAGAACAGAAATGGGCTTGTTCCCGAACCAGAAATTCGTGGAAGAAAGAAGAGGCATAGAAATTGTGTTTAAACCAATCCTCCCCATATCCAAAGCCAAAGGCTTTCTTCGTGGAATTGAGAAAGAAAGCACTAGCGCGATCATCAAAGAAGTTAAGAAAGGCTGGGATTAGTGTTTGTCATTGATACATATGCATTAATTGAATGGTTTGTTCAAGGAAACGAGAATTATCGAAAATTCTTCGAGGAAATCGACCGAAAAGGAGGTTTCATTACAGAACTAACAATACTTGAATTCTACCATAGAGTGTATCACATTGCAGGCAAGGAAAAAGCTGATGACTCATTAGACATAGTAATTGGAAGCAACAAAATAATAGACTTGAATCTCGAACTCATAAAACAGGCCGCGGTCTTCAGGAGCGAAATGCTAAAGAAAAGAAAACAGCTGTCATATGCTGATTGTGTTAATTATATGGTCGCCAAAAACCTGAAAGTTAAGCTCCTAACGGGCGACAATGATTTCAAAGAGCTGGAAAACGTTGAGTTTGTCAAGTAAAAAGTTAAACATCCAAATTCTTTACATAAACCGCATTCTTCTCGATGAACTCCCTTCTTGGGCCGACATCTTCTCCCATTAATATCGAAAATGTTTTGTCTGCCTCGACAGCATCCTCAACAGTTACTTGTAAGAAAGTTCTTTTTTCAGGGTCCATTGTTGTTTCCCAGAGCTGTGAAGGATTCATCTCGCCGAGTCCTTTGTATCGCTGGATGCCAACTTCCGCACCCCATTCTTTCTGGATTTCCTTCAGACTCTCCTCATTATAAGCGTACTTGAAAGCTTTCCCTTTCTGGATTCTATAAAGCGGAGGCTGAGCAATGTAGATGTTCCCGTTGTCAACAAGGGGACGCAAGTACCTAAAAAAGAACGTCAGCAACAAAGTCCTTATGTGAGCGCCATCAACATCAGCATCTGTCATGATAACAATTTTATGATAACGAAGCTTTGTTATGTCAAAGTCTTGCCACAGGCTAGTTCCGATGGCTGTTGCCATAATCAGAATCTGCTCACTCCTGAATATCTTTTCCATTCTTGCCTTCTCAACATTAAGGATTTTGCCTCTCAAAGGAAGGATTGCCTGGAACTCTCTGTTCCTGCCCATTTTTGCGCTATTATGAACAAAAATTCCTGAAGCAAGAGCGAAATTATGAGTACCTGGCACTTCGATATCATAAACATCCATCTTTTCGTCAAGCCAGATGATTTTTTTGATTTTATGGTTATAATTGACTACAGCTTCCTCAAGTTTTGCCATATCATTTCCGAAGAATCGGCTTGAGAAAGTTTCAAACTTCAACACATTTCTGCTTCGTAATCTCCCTCTTAATTTTTCGAACTCTAGTCTATCGATTATTTTCTTATCATCATAAACTTTCCTTAAAACCCTGATCGTATTTTCATAATATGTCTTGTCATATGCAATTTTCCTATTATTTCTGAACTCCGGAGTCCACTGCCCTCTTGTTTTATCTTTTCTCCAAGCGACTAATCCTTTATCTGACCATTGTCTTTTTGCGAGCCCCGAGAGTTTTTGTTTAGCATCAGGATTATTTTCAAAGAATTTCTTAACTTTTTGCGATTGGTTTTTCTTGTTTTCGTCTGATGACCAATACTGCCTTTGAGCATCGTTCAACAATTTCAAAGTTTTTTCGCGATAACGTGAATTTGAACTATAAAATTCCAAAAACTTCTTAACCATATATTTCTTGTATTCTTCGTTCTCCCATTGCAGTTTTGCACGCCTGCTAAGCTCATCTCTCATTGATAAATTCTTTTGCCTGATCTTCTCTCTAAATTCTGGAGTTTTTCTGATTTCATTTAATTTCGCTAGAATTTCTGGTTTTCTTAGATTTTCAACTAACGATGCATGTAACGCCAAATGCTCTTCTTTAGTTAGCCGGATAATGTTCGTCGGGTTGTTATTTAGCTTGTTGAAATCCTTATGATGCCGATGAGCTCCTTCAAGTTCATTGTAAATCCCATTTCTGATATTATGGGCATCGGCAAGCATGTGAGTAAAAATCCATCTGTTTTCCATAGGACCATATACCAGCTCATAACCGTCGATTGTTATTCTTTTAGCTTTTCTAGAAATTTGCCTTCTTAATGGCATTAGCGAATCGTCTATGCTTAGGTCTGAAGCAGGCTTATACGAACAATCCCTTAACATAAATAGATGATCAGGGGTGCAAATTATTTCTTCATCAGTATCTAAAATCAGTTTAATAACTGAAGTATTTGTTTTTGTTAGGCGAGGATACATTATCTTTTGGATTCCAATCCTCCCATCATCTTGAACAGTATAGCAATAATGGTCTTTGCCTTCATTGTGCTCTTTTATTAGCTCAATAAAAGAGATATTTCTTCCATCGGCAAGGGCAATTTTCGTATTGCCAGAAAAACAGCCTCCAGCAGAATCGCCTTCCACAATGTAAAGCTCGCAAAGTGCAGGGTCATTATTTGAGCAATCTGCAAGCTTGCCGGGAAGAGAGCTGTTTGTAAGCGCACCTTTCCTTCTGGTTAAATCACGTGCTTTTGCTGCTGCTTCCCTCGCCTTTGAAGCCAGAACAGACTTTTCAACAATTATCCTCGCTTCCCTTGGGTGCTCCTCAAGGAAAGACTTTAGCTTTTCAAAAACAAAAGAATCAACTAGCCCTTTTACGTAAGAGTTGCCAAGCTTTGTTTTTGTTTGGCCTTCGAACTGCGGTTCAGGAATTTTGATCGCAAGAACTGCTGTCAGCCCTTCCCTGACATCATCGCTAGACATCTTAACGTCTTTGATCATGCCTTTTTGCTCACCGTATGCGTTAAGAGCTCTTGTCAAAGCTGACTTGAATCCAATAAGATGTGTTCCCCCTTCTATTGTGTTAATCGAATTTACGAATGAGTAAACGCTCTCAAGATAGCCTTCATTGTACTGCATTGCAAGCTCGGCCTGAATATCATTTTTCTCTCCAAATACGTAAACAACAGGATGCAAAGGATTTTTGTTTTGGTTCATGTACTCAACGAAAGAAACAATTCCACCTTCATACTTGAAGTTGTTTTCCTTGCCACTTCGCTCATCAACTATAGTTATTGAGAGGCCTTTATTCAGGAAAGCAAGCTCTCTTAATCTTGCTGAGAGAGTGTCAAAGTGGAACTCTATTACTGGGAAAATCTGAAAGTCAGGCTTGAATTTGACTGTCGTTCCCGACCTGTTCGTTTCGCCTGCAACCTTGAAGGGCTCAGTAACTTCCCCTCTCGTGAAACCGATTTCGTGAACTTTGCCGTCACGCTCGACTTTAACTCTAAGATACTCGGAAAGCGCATTGACAACGGATATTCCAACCCCGTGAAGTCCTCCGCTGACCTTGTAGCTCTTCTTGTCAAATTTTCCGCCGGCATGCAGCCTCGTAAGGACAATTTCCATCGCGGACTTCTTGAATTCAGGCATCTCTTCTGTTGGAATCCCTCTCCCATTATCTGAAACAGTACATGAATTGTCAGGGTGGATTGTGATTTTGACTTCAGTACAGAATCCAGCCATAGCTTCGTCAACAGAGTTATCAACAACCTCGTAAACCAGATGGTGCAAGCCAGGTAGTCCAGTACCCCCTATGTACATTCCGGGCCTTTTCCTTACTGCTTCTATACCTCCAAGAACCTGAATAGAAGAGGCGTCATAGCTTCCTTTTTTTTCTGCAGTTGGAGGTGTCATTTTTTAGCTTGAGAAAATGTGCTTTCTCGACTATAAAACAGACATTTTGGCGCTTTAAATAGTTTACTGAAATATGCTTGAAAAGAGGTTAAAAATAAGACTTCGGCAGCAGTTAGGATAATAACGCTGTAGTCTCAAGGTCAGGCATTCTTATCTGAATATAACAAGAAGGATTTGCAAATCCTTCTGGCCTTTCCAAAGCCCGTGCCATATACGTTATTAATGACGAAACTGGTGCTTCAAGAACCCGCTCAATATCGGAAAGTTTTGCAAGAACAATTTCTTCCGCAATTCCTCCATCATAAACGTTGATGTCTAAACGCCGCCTATGCGGCTCAAACTCGATGTTCGATGAGCCGTAATTTGTAGCAATAGTAATGTCAGGGAAAATCATATATCCCAATCGTTTATGGCGGAAAAAAAACGATTTATGGCTTTCCACCAACGGGTAGGATGAGTATGAAAATGTGGCTAACGCGTCTATTCCATCAGGTAATTCTTTTTCCCGAAGAGCCTGTGCAAGAATTTCCTCTGCAGAGAATATTTTTTCCTGAATTCTTAAAGCATCCATAAATGTGGGCAATCGTACGGATCCATTTTCCGATAAATGCTGTTCAACAACGAACGGCATCCGATAATATCCTCGGGAATCTTTAGTGATATTCGACTTTTGTATTTGCATTTTTCCAAGTTTTCTATTCAAATTTATAAAGTTATCTTGCGGCTCATGCAGTGATAATTTATCAAATCAGGCTCTAATAAGTTCGAGTTTTTCAAGCCAGGTATTGCAATCAACACAAAACTCTGATGAATCCCTTGCGGCGAAATAATCATCCCACAACAATTGACCCTGATTGACCCTTCTCCCATGGGCGGTCGTCATTGGACAATAAAGCCCGGAGGATGTTGATTTTGGGATAAAATCATGATGCCCGAGATCAAAAACGTGGCCGATTTCATGGATACCAATATTTAATACAGCCTCAAAGTGGATATTTGAGTTAAATTCCAAATCGCGTATTCCGTTATATCCCGTTGAAATGCAAGCCTGGCCGGTTTTGCGGCCTTTGCCATACACCCAATGCTCTTTGTCATCGATTGGAAACGATGTCACGCCAAGCGTCAATGCTTTTGGAGAACAAAGATAATTTAGGAAATAATCTGCCATAAGATAAGGCGAATTGCCAACAATATGCAATAAATAGGGCTCAATCTGACGCTCGTCCAAGACAGCATAATCATCAATTAAAGGATAAAAAACATCGGTGAGCCGATCACCTAGCTCATTAAGACGACCGGATGGATAATCAACTGGGAGGATATTCAACTTTGCCATGACCTTGTGAAATCAGAATTGTAATTAAAGCTTTTCCACTAAAATAATTTGTTTTATTTTCAAAGCAGCAGAATTTTTTTCATTTATAATTTCCGAATCGATTATTTCCAGCCTTTTCTTGAACATCGGACCATCAAGAACAAAAGTCTCGTACTCGCCACCCTCGCCTGCAAGGTGGATTCCCGTTTTTTTCTTAATATCTTTTAGTTTTTGCAATAAATCTGAATCAAATTTTTTCCCCAATAATTCGGATGTCAACCCGTCAGCGAAAACTCCGACAATAATTATTTCGTATCCAGAATCAATAACGATTTTCATGTAGCTCTCCTCATTATGCTGCCAATAAGGAGTGAATGAAACGAGACCAAGGTCGTTGCAAATCTTAACAACTCTGTCGCGCTGGTATGCAGATGCAAGAGCGCCTGCGCTCACTGCTTCAATTGAATATTTTTTTTTGGCCTCTTCAATTAATTGCTTTAAGTCTTCAAGCTCTTCTTCTTTCACGCCTTTTGTTTTTCTGATTAATTGCGGAATCTTTAGCGCTTCTGCCTGCTTGCCAGTCCATTCGATGTTCGGAGTATGAAACATATACGATTCGTCTGATTCAGAATTCACTGTCAACAAACAAACTATTTCATGTCCGCGCTGCTCCAGCCAGTGGAGAGCCAGCATAGAATCTTTCCCCCCTGAAAAAAGCGCACCAATCCTCATAGGCTTTCAAAAAGCTTTATTGCCCTGTCTCCGAGAACAAGCAGGAAGTTCGCAAGCCTTGGCCCTTTTTCCTGGTTTAACAACACAAGATATCCTGCCTTGTACAATTCCTTCGCAGTTATTCCAACTGCCTTAGCTGTCTCATAAAATTCCATAGAGAGTTCTTTTTCAGTAAATTGCTTTTCCCTCAGTTTCTCTGCGAGTAGCTTCAGAGCTTTTATTTCTTTTTCCGTCAGTTTTAAGGAAGCACTAACTGATTTTTGAACAGAAAATTTTACGTCCTGGGGTGCATAGAGTGAAAGCCATGCTTTAGCTTTTTCTATGCGCTCAAATATTTTTTCATCAAGCATTGGCTGGTAATGCCCTGTTTTTTTCAGGGCTGCGCGTATGGCTTCAGAGTCATCTTCATATGTTTGCACCAAAACGCATGCGTAAGAGAAACTCATCTCCAGTGGCTCTTCAGAACGCTCGAAATTTGACATTTCATGAAGCCGCTTGAGCTGGGCTTTTTCTTTTTCATTTTCTTCTGTAGCCATTTCAAACGCAACTTTTCCAGCATGGTCGTACTCGTCATAAAGCTGGGATAATTCCTTCCAAGACAAACTCCTTGTTTTCATCAGCCGCTTGTTGTAAAGGAACCGCAATAACTGTGGACTTGCGACCTGCAACCAATCCTTTGGATAAACTACATTGCCCAAAGACGCTGACATCTTAACATCATCAACAAATAAATGCTCGTAAAAAATTGGTTTTGGCATCGGCCAATCGAGAACTTTCTCGACTATTTCACCATTAATCCAGAATGCACTGTTTGGAACTTGGTATTCCTTGCCTGCACCCTCAGAGGACACTTTCCATCGCGACCATTGTGCGGCCCACTCGCTCTTCCACATAAGCTTGCCCTCGTCTTTCATCGGGTCGTTTTCTCCGTTGTAACCGCAACCCTTCGCAATCGTTGTTTCAAAATTATAGTCCTTGCACTCGTATTCGACCTTTCCATTTTTTATCGAAATAATTCGAGGCGTTGAGATTTTGCGGCATTCCTTGCAAATTGGAGTCCAAGGAGACCAGCCTGCTGCCAAAGGATTTGAGCGGTACCTGTTCTGAATTTCAATAACAGTTCCAACGTTCTCAAGTATTTTCTTAATGAACGGGTTGAAGCTTCCTTTCTTGTACTCTTCTCTCATGGAAAATTTTTCAAGCTCTCCATGCACGAAATCATCAATAACTTTAAAGTATTCTGCGACGTGATGCGCAGCATAAGACGAATGGCAGCCGTCAGGATCAGGAATATCAGTTACAGGCATGCCAATATATTCTGCGAAAGAATCAGGAACACCCTGCGGAACTTTTCTTAGCGGATCCATGTCCTCTGCAACCCAGATAAACCTGACATTTGCTTTCGCATCGCGCAGGGCCTTGACGACTGATGAACCCCTGATAGTGTCGCTTAATCTACCGATGTGAAGAACGCCAGAAATGGATGCAGATGTTTTGACAGTGTATTCATCTTGCTTTGGAACTTCTCGGTCTATATAATGGAAAGTCTTTCTAGATAGTATTTCCTTAGCAAGCTGGTCAGCCCAGAACAGTTCCTTGGTTTCTTCTGTCATTGATGTGAAGAACTAAAGAATGGGTTAAAAAGGTTATGAAAAAAAAATTAAGTTTTTAAATATCAACCAGCCTATCTTAATATCTCTGAATCATAAATGGACAAATGAAATGGCAGGAATGAATAAAAGACGCTCCGGCAAACAAAAACGGAGAGAATTAATTGGAAGAGCAATTGGTACACTGAGCAAATTGGAAGAAAAGGTAAAAAAAGATGCCAGAATTATAGACAGGGTAGCTGAAGAACAAGGTTATTGCCCGGAAGACAGAAGCGCATTAGTGAATATACATTATTTATTTGAGCAGCGTCGAATGGGGCTTACAACTTATTCTCCTGTTGCATACTTGGCTGCGGTGAGCCAAAGTCCCGTGCTGAGGGGCGCAATAGCAGCTCATAAGCCTGAAATCGCCGAAGCAATTGAACATCTTCTAAGTGATCAGGGATATGCAACACGAATGCAGGACTCATACTTAAGAGACATTAGGCAGAGGATTTAGGATTAGAAGTTGGGTTAAAAAGGTCATGGGAGGGGAAAGAATATTAAAACGAGATAAAATTAGCTAGGTTGGTGGATGGAAATTGACAACTATTTTAATAGCTGATAAATTGCCAGAAAAATTTATTTTCACGCCTAATCAGAGGCAATGCAAGGAAAACTTTTATACTACGCCCAGTTCCATTCATCATGGTTGACCTAGAAGATGTAGTCAGAATGGCTAAAGCCCTTGAAGAGGGAGATTATAAAAAAGTTACTGCATTAGCCCAATCTATTGGCTTGGGAGAAGATGTTTATGAAATACAAAGTATTCACCAGCTCCATACAGATTACGAGCGAGGAGTTCAAAGCTCAACACCGCAGGAATTTCTGAGTAGAATAACTGAAGATAATGACTTATCGGGCAGTTTATTATCAAATCAAGATTTAAGGGCAACTTTTATGTTGCTATCTGATGAAGAAACTAATCATGATAGAGTCTATGCAATAGTAAGACTTGCAGACGACAGACCTTACGCCGAAAAAATTGAACAAATTTACCTTACACAAATTAAACCATTTCTTTAAATGGGCCCACAGGGATTCGAACCCTGGACCTAGTGGTTACTTTTAGAACCCCGAAGGAGTCCATTAAGAGCCACTCGCGCTACCAGACTGCGCTATGAGCCCGCATCCTGAAGGGTTAAAAACCTGCTTTTAAAGGTTATGTCTAAAGAAATTTAAAGAATAAAATTTTCCATCCAGAAATGTTCAAGGGAAATGTGCTTAGAGGATTTGTGGAATTAGCAATTTCTACTTATCAGAGGGATATGCACCAATTGAATAACCTAGATGATTGGTTGTCTCCAAATGAAAAAGATGAGTTCATGGAAATGTGGGCAGTCCACCAGACCTGCGACTATCTTGGAAAGTTGACCCGAGCAGGCAAGTTGCATGAGTGTGCGCCAGTTGAACCAGATGAACAAGCCAGTTTCTTCAGAAGGGCCAATTATGAACAAAAAGCGGTTTCATTGGATAAATACATAGAAACTTTTGCACACGATTATGCGGGAATGAATTCAACACCCAGATCGGTAATGGAAGCAGCATCTCGTCTTCGGGAGTACCTCGATGTTGCAGTAAGTTTGAAATACGCTTTGCGCGACCATAGGCTAATCCAGCTCTTGGAACCGGGCATAGTCATTTTTTTTAGTTATGAAGAATTAAGGCAGCACCCTTATTGAGGGTAAACTTTGCAATTAAAAACTGATTATTGAATTATTTTTTAAGTTTCATCATCCTTGAAGCGTTAAACACAACCCTTTTAATTAACCAAGACTACTCAGCAACATGAAAAAAGTCATGGTGATGGGCACTTTCGACCTTTTTCACAAAGGGCACAAATATCTGCTTGGGCAGGCAAGGAAGCAGGGAGATTATCTCGTCGTTCTTGTAGCGAGGGATGCAACTGTTAAGAAGCTAAAAGGAAGAACACCCTTGCGCTCAGAAAAACAGCGTGTCAAAGACATAAAGAATTCAGGATTAGCAGACAAAGTCATACTGGGTAGCTTAAAGGACAAATACGCAATTATTATCAAAGAGAAACCAGACGTTATTTGTCTGGGTTATGACCAAAAATTCTTCACTGACAAATTAGCTGAAAATCTTAAGAAACGCGGGATTACTCCAATAATTAAGCGATTCAAGGCATACAGGCCACACATCTATAAGACCAGCAAAATAGCATCAAGCTGCTGCGACATGAAAAATTATTTATATCCTGAAAAAAAAGATTGATCATGGTTGATACAAACAAGGACATGCAGATAAAGTGTGCTGGCTGTGGAAAGAGTTTCACTAGCGGCATTATGCGGCTTTCAGCAGTAAAGAAAGGCATGGTTTGCCCTGACTGCAATGTGAAAGAAGCCAAGAGCAGAAGTGCATTAAAAAACGTCCATAACCTTTAAGGGTTCTCTAGAAGATTTAGCTCAGATATTGATTCGTTAAGCCCATCATCTGTACTAATTCCCTGAATTTGAGCAGGGACAGTATTTGAAGGCACTTGAGGCTGCAACCCTGAATTGATTTCAGTCACTTTCGGCGGTTCGACATTATTCTGGCATGAAACAAGCAGCAGTGAAAGGACAGCAATTACAGCCAATAGTTTCATTTAGCCACCTGCTTGCTGACAGTTCTGATGAAATTCTGCCATTCTTCCTGCACTTCCCTCAATATCTGCTTTTTCTCAGAAAGGTTTTTTTCGTTGTTGAACACAATCTTTTTTGATTCAATGAACATGACAAAGTCAATTACTGTATTTTTTTCAGCACCTTTTTCAAGCCAATCCTCTGCTTTCTCTTCAAGATTGTAAAGCCGGAATTTTGTAAGCGTAAAAACGCGCTCTGCAACAGAGTCCTTGCATTCTTTATTAGTGCAAGATGAAAGCTGGCTTGTAATATTTACTGCCTGAAGCAAACCTCGAGCACAGCCAACTCTTTCCGAATCAGCAGAATACTGCCAGCAAGTCTGGACTAAGTCATAACGTTTGATACAATTTGCTCTGACCACACCAAAAACAGCCCTGCATTCCTCAGGAGTGTATGGAAGAGGACCGGCAGATTCAGGCAGCTGAAGCCTGCAAGAAATCCTGTCACGCATAGCTTCAAAGCCACCACATTGCTCCTTCTTCGCTTCCTCTTTTTGCTGTTGGCCAAATGGGGTGATGTTGCTTGTATCGACTGGGCAAGTTCCGCAATCTTGAACACATCCTTGACAGTTCTCATTTGTCTGGCAGGTTCCATCACCACAGTAAGTTCTTGTTGGACCTGATGCAGCTATGCTCGAGTGCACAGAAAAAAGTAGAATAAAGATCAAAATCGAAATGTAAAACATCGACCAGCGCATACTATTGCAGAATTCCCGGCGATATAAAAGGTTTTACTTCGAGTGGCAAAGTTCTATTGCAGAGCTCTTTGACAGCGAAATCGGCAATTAATCGAAGATTGATTGTGTCTTCTTCATTATATTGCAACAAAAGCTTAAGGTAATAATCGTCGCCAGTCACCCTGAACATCCTCCACAAAGTCAAAGCGTCGCCACCATGAAGGCCGTCGACTAGCGGAGTTCTTGATAAGCCCAGAGTTCGCTCTATTTCCTTCAATCCGCCTTTTAGGCTGATTCTCGCGCACGCGTGTTTGAGGTCAAGGTGCGCAACTTCGGGCATTTTCACATATTTCGATAGGAAAGGAAGGTCGAATGAGGAACCGTTGAACGTTACCAGAAGCTTGCATGCTGAAAGTTGCTGCTGCAATCTCCCAAAATCAAGATTAACGCCTTTAATCATCGGCCTGAAATCGTAACCATCAGAAAGACCAACCACAGTTATCGCCGAATTTTTCCAAACACCAGTGGTTTCTATGTCGAGAAACAGTGTTTCATCTTTGAAATGCTCGTAAAGCCGCCAAACTTCTGAAGAAGGCAATTTTCTTGCGAAAAAAGAAGAATCATTTTCAAAAAGTGCTTTTTTTGCTGCATGAATCTGACGGTCAGCGTAAGCTTTTCTTGAATCCGAAAATCCTAAAATTCTTTTTGCAGAAATGAAGGCATCCCAGTCTTCTATTCCTGATTTCCACAGATTCCTTTCTTTACGTATACCTATGCCATCAATGAAAGCGAAAGATTTGCGGATCACACGGAAATTAACATACGCTCAGGATAAATACTTTCAGCGGAAATGTCCAGTGGAAATCACTGTTTTCGGTTACAAAAAGAATATGCCAGTCTTTCAACAATCCGCTGTAACTTATGCCCGAATGGATCTGTCTCAGGAGCAAGAGGCTCAACTTTAACAGAATACCAACCAGCATTATTTGCGCCAACGATATCTGTCATTATTAAATCGCCGAACATTGCAAGTTTTGAAGGCGGAAGCCCAAACGCTGCTTCGATTTCTCGATATGGCTCAGGTCCGGGTTTTTTATGTTTGCTTCTTGTGATGTAAAAATCAGGAAACATGCGTTCAAGTTCTTTTCGACGCTGATTTGACTCAATATTTGACATTATTCCGATTCTCGAAGCGCTAAAAACGCCAACGTAAGCTTCAAGAGCTTCCTTGATTGAGGGATGCAATGATGATGCATGGTGTGCACAAAGAGTTTGATCAACATCAAAAACTACCGCCTCTATTCCCCTTGAACTCAATTCTTCGGGAGGAAGATCTGAAAAAGATTTAACGCGGTAATCAGGAATCCAATAGGAGGGGTTGAGCTGTGATGTAGTTAAAGGCAGCTTCATAACAAAAAGGAACGATCAGGATAGAAAAACGTTGTGGTGGAAAAGAATAAAAACATAAATAAATTTCAAATAAGGGGTGGACAATGCCAGCAATTAGAGATTATGGGGTGATTAGAGATTATGTAGCCGCATATTTCGGACAATTGAAAGGAAAATCCAGCAAAGAAAAATTAACAGCAATTTTAAGTGGAATAAAAGAAGCGCCAAAAGCAACAATTGTGGCGTTAGTTGGCAATCGAGGAACATTTGTAAGTGCTAGCGCAGTCGCAGTCTCTGTTTATTCTGCCATTACAGGGGACGCACCAATTTTAGGTGGCAATGAGTTATTTCAATACCAAAATGCCGCTTTAGCAGGTGGTTTGGGTGCAGCAGGAGCTTTTGGAATTGTTGAAACCTCAGCTGGATTTTCAACGATTGTGGCTTATTATGATACAAGAACTCATATTAGAGAGGAGGGCCATCTTGAGGAATATCTCGCTGAAGAATATTTTGGACTTTCCAAGAAATTCCACGGCTATTGCCACATGCAAGGAATGTATTTAGCTGCAATGGAAAATGGATGCCTTGATGAATTCAGGCAATACGAAAAAATTTACAAAAATATTAATTTGATGCCTTTACTTTAACTTTCCATTCCCAGCAATTTCTTATACCACAAGTTCCTTTTCACATACTCTGCTTTTCTGGTTTTTTGCAGAGAAGAACCCTGAAGGTCTGCATAGCTCAAAAGCAATAGACCATAAGTGTGCCGTCTGAATTGCTTCTTGAAAGGCTTCCAGTATTTCTGCCAGTTTTTTTCATCGGCGCAAATATTTTTTACCAAACCCCATGTCGCACCATGATACTTTACGATTCTTTGCAGATACTTTAAGTCCTGCGCGCCAAAGCCGAACCTGAATTTTAGTTTCGGCAGCATTTCTGCAGACTTGTCTTCATGGCCAGTTGCGAAAGTGAATTTTCCCTGTGCTCTCAAAGTATATTTTTTGCCGATGTCATGCAGCAGGGCGGCGTAAAGAAGCAGCTGCCAGCTGTCATAGTTCTGGACTTGCTCTGCTAGGATGTTCAGAACTTTTTTCTCTCTATGTTTCGGGAGTCTCATCGATTTCAGCGCAGTTTTCAAATGCTCGAAAACAAGCAAAGTGTGCTCTAAAGCTGTCAGGTCCTTGTGTGAGCCAGACTCAGTGTTCTCATTTACTTTCTGCAAAGCATAAACTTCGGGAAAAACGGTCTTAAGATTGCCTTGCCTGAAGTCTTCTGCAGTCAAATGTTGGACGTTTATCATATTATTTTGAAATAAAGCCTCCTGTTGTTTTTTCCCTTGTTATCAGCCCTTTCAAATATAATTCTGCCGATTTCATTAAGATGAGAGATATGTGTACCGCCATCCGGCTGCGCGTCAAAACCAACGATGTCAACAATCCTGAGCTCTTTGATTCCAGAAGGCAAGCCTGCAGCTAGCTTTAGCAGATGAGGGTTCTTTTCGACCTCCTCCCTGCTCATCCAGTATATTTTGACAGGCAAATCCTGAGCGATTATTTTGTTGCATTCTTCAAGCGCAGCGATTATCTTTTCTTTGTCGAATTGTTCAAGATTGAAGTCAATCCTTCCGCCATCCAAGCTCAATTGGTTTCCAGTTATCAAAGCCCCTAAATTTTTTGCAAAGTAACCGGAAATGACATGAGCTGCAGTATGGCTCCTCATTAGATTATACCTTCTTGCCCAGTCAATGATGCCAACAATCCTGTCTCCTTCTATCAAACCTTCCCTATCAACTTCGCAAACTATTGCTCCGGCTTGCTTTTTGCAATGTAAAAGCTTGAATTCATCTCCGTTTCTATGGATTACACCCTGGTCGGATGGCTGGCCGCCCCCTTCAGGGCAGAAAAAGGACTGGTCTAGCTCAATAAACTTGCCCTCTGCTTTTGTTACAGTTGCCTCGAACTCTTTTTGGTAGTGATCCTGTAAATAGAGCTGTTTTGTCATAACTCTCAGCACAGATTAACATATTAAAAAAGTTATGGTTAAATTTAAAAAACCAGCCAGAGATAGCAACAAAATGAGCATTAAACCCCCAGTAGCATTTCATCAAAGAGTTTATGGGGGCCATGTTTACGCAGTAACAATTGATATTTCGCCCTTCGCAGATGGAATACAGGCAAAAGGTTTTTCTGCCTCACAAATAGTTGCTTTGACTTTACAATTGGGATCCTTTATTGCCCAAGGATTTCACCGAGAATATTTAGTACATGCAAATATGAAGGATAAAGGTTACCGATCACCTGGAATTTTCGATGCAGAAAACCTTATAATCTGTCCCATGAGCCCCAATATATATTCGCCAACTCGGGTTACCGCGCGAATATCATCAAAAAGACTTTATACTCACGATAAAATCACAAATGCATTGGAGGCATTAGTGCAAAGCGCGGCCGAAGTTTTTGATAGTTCAAGTAGCATTGCATTTCCGTTTGATCAATCTTCGAACGTTTCATCTCTGATTCAAACCCGAAGAACTCTCGCAGGACTTGAAGTTTACCTTGCTTGATTTTCTCCCGCAAATCCTCCGATTTTTCTTACAAAAAGCATATAAACAAGCGTAGCCTATTAGCGCATATGCTTTCAAGAAAATACAGAGTAGTTTTGACAAAGGATGAAGATGGGGTGTATGTAGCTGAAGTGCCTGCCCTTCCAGGATGTATTTCACAGGGCAAGACCAAAAGCCAAGCAGTAGAAAATATCAAGGAGGCCATAGAAGGGTACCTTGAAACTTTAAGAAAGCACAATGAAAAAATTCCGCCGCAAGATGAAGAAATTGTAGTGGAAGTCAGTGTCTAAGCTACCGATAATATCTGGAAAAAATTTAGTAAAATTTTTCTTGGCGCTACGATTTTGACCATCAAAAAGGAAGCCACATGATTCTAAGGAAGGGGAATTATCCTTTTAATATACTGACAATTCCGAATCACTCCGAATTAGCCAGAGGAACATTGAGAGCAAACATAAGGCAATCCGGATTAAACCGTGAAGAATTTCTCAATCTCCTAAACAAATAGAAATATAAACAAGAGCATCTCTCTACATTCCAAATGGTTGTTTCTTATAAGCAAAGATGTGCACGGTGCAAGAAGAACATGGTGCTAGTAACTGGGAACACTCACTATGCTGTTTGCTTTGACTGCCAGAAAAGCGAACTTTCGGGTGAAATAAAGGACCCACAGATGAAATCAATGTTCAATATTCCAGATGGTCTCTACCAGACCAGCTCTTTTCTTCGATCGATAAAGATTAATTACCTTAGGTATGGCAAGCTCAGCGATAAGCAGATAGCAGCTTTCAAGAAAACTGTTGACAAGATGAAGACTAAAGTGACGATCTAACTGCAATAAGATTTTTAAACCTCCCCCGATTATTTAATCCATGCCCAAAGACGAAATTATTTCTGTAGGCGGCCAGGCAGTTATTGAGGGCGTAATGATGCGCTCAAAGACTAAAATAGCAGTAGCTGTAAGGAATCCGAAAGGACATATTAAGTACATGCAGATTCCTTTGAATTACGGACCATTAAAATCAAGGCTGGTCAAGATACCGATTTTACGGGGAGTGATAATGCTTGGTGAAACATTATCCTTAGGTTTCAAAGCTCTCCAGTTCTCAGCAAATGTGACAACCGGCGAGGATGAAGAAATAGGACCTATGGGGATGATAGTCCTCGTGCTTATCTCTGCCGTCTTTGGCATAGGAATATTCGTACTGGCGCCGCTATTGCTAACAAAGCTCATTACCTCAAAAAACGGTTTTATTTTTAACATAATTGATGGAATCATCAGAATATTATTCTTGCTGGGCTACCTAGCAGCCATTTCTATGTTCAAAGACGTGCGGAGGCTGTTCCAGTACCACGGTGCAGAGCACATGGCAGTTGCTGCCTTCGAAGCAAACAAGAAACTCATACCTAAAAATGTAAGGAAATATTCCAGGTTGCATCCAAGATGCGGCACTAATTTTCTGCTCATAGTTTTCATAACAAGCATAATAGTATTCTCGGTTGTTGACAATCCTTCGTTATTCCTTAAATTTTCCTACAGAGTTGTTCTAATACCTCTTATTGCTGGGATTGCCTACGAATTGCTTAAGTTCGGCGGCAAGCACCACCATAACCCAATAGTCAAGTTGTTTGTACTTCCCGGGCTTGGATTGCAGTTGATAACTACACAGGAGCCAGATGATAAGCAAATTGAAGTTGCGATTGCTGCGCTTAAGAAGGCAATTAAATAACCCCAACATCCTTTTCTTCAAAAAAATTTATAATAATCTATCAAATACCACATAAAATGTTGTTAAGACTTCAAAAATTATTAATCAGGAAGGATAGTTTGCCCCGACGAGTTCTTATTCCGGAGTCAATTGACTCAAAGCTTGAAAGAATAGCCGAACGACCATTTGAAACTTCAGGATTTTTATTTTATGAAGAGAATGAAAAATTAGGCAGAATCGATAATTTGGTAAGAGGGATGTACATTACAGGAGTGGGAAATAAAAGTTCGGTGAAGGCTGAAATGGATTGTGTAAGAGTTACATATAAATTCTTAGAAACACATCACGAATATAGAATAATAGACTGGCATACCCACCCCAGAGGTCTTCCTCATGCATCACCAATTGATATGCAGACCATATCAGAACACATGGAAAAAAATCCAGCGCGGATATCCTTAATCATCGGAAGGGGCGAATCAGGCATGATAGCAACTGGTTACGGAACTGGCCAGATATCAGCCGAAAAAGTTCTCGATCCGGCAGACCGGCAATATCATGAAGTTGCAATAAGAAGGGGGCTTAATTCAGCTGCCCAAGAAATCGGCATGCAAATGAGGCCAAAACCAATGCCAAGAGGTTTTATGCTCACCGCCTACACTTTATTTAATGAACCAATAAATTATTTTAGAAATCTGATATAAAGTTTACCCAATATTTGGTTTATCCAATCAAGAACAAACAAACATTAAAGGCTTAAATCCAATCGGTTCGACTTCACAATATTTTCCTTACCGCCTTTTGTAGTATAATGCACCATGCCTTGAGGCAGGTTTATTCCGCCGAGAATCGTTAGCTTCGACCTTATTTTATAAGTGATCAGCCTTTCCTCAAACTTTTCAAGCCCGCCGATTTCCCACTTAACCGTTGTGCCTTCGCGCGGATTCTGGAACACTCTTGTCGGCTTTATCGTGCCTATTTCCTCATCTTTTTCCAGTTCAACAATATTTGAAATTTTGTCAACAATCACTACCTTGTCAAATGCCTTACCAGTCCTGTTCTTGACATGAATCAGAACTTTCATTTTTGAAATTCCGCCTTCTTTCGTTGCAAGGACTGATGCTTCCTTAGAAATAACTATCGGGCTTCTGAAAACGAAATAAGCAATGACACTTGATAGAATAATTAGCAGTATTACAAAAACAGGGAGGTAGCTTGTTGAAGTCGACACAGTCTGGCTTTCATTTGGGCCTAAAGTTAAATCCCAGGCGAGGTAAGTTGCATCATCTTTGTTAATCGTGTATGATGCCGGATCTGACCTTGTGAATAATGAGTCGATAACAGATGTTTTCAGCTCGAGAGTATATGTGCGCTGAATATTTCCTTTATTTGTAATCTGATGCTCTTGGCTTTTTGTAAGGAATCCTGCCTCGCTTCCTGTTTGCTCAGCAATAACATCGGAATAAGACATAATCGAATATTGCTCTTTAATGGCGGGATTTAATGTTACATTATCGATAATAAGCAGCAGCTGAAGCGAATCAATCTGAGGGGGAGTTAGAGGATCGAGCACAATTTCGGTAGTGACGACTTTGCTTTCGAGAGGCTTCAAAGTTGTCTCAATGTACTTCTCGACAAGGTTGCTTTTCAGAAAAAGCTTAAAATTAGTTATGTTCTTAGGGTTTCTATTCTTGAGGTTAATCTCAACTGGAATTGGCTGCCTTGGATCAACCTGAGCGGGTATTTTAAGGAATCTGTCAACCGCAGCGAAGTAATCGCGAATCTCGGGATTGTCTGATTTCACCCGGATAAAAGCATAAACTGTTCTTGATGTGCCTTTCTTTGCAGCAGTAACAGTTATAGGAATCTGATAGACTGAAGGTTCTAGCTTGCCAAAAGGCCTGAAGATAAGCACAGCCTAGTCAGTTCTGAAAGCCTCTTTTTTGTGGT
>JBBSVZ010000100.1:0-1335 GCA_038046545.1 Nanobdellota archaeon
TCTGAGATGCCTTTGCCAGTCCAACACCATCAATATCTTTTAGCTTTTCCAGACTAATATGGTCAAAATCATTCTGAGCAAGTTTTAGAATATCCCTTGCAACCTCAAAAACATCTTTGTCCTTTATCCCACTCCCAAGCAAAACAGCCAAAAGCTCAAGATTAGAAAGGGCTTTAATCCCCTTCCTTTCTATCTTTTCACGAGGTCTGTCAAATTTAGGGAGGGTTTTAACCTTTTTCATCACAAATTCCTTTCACTCGATGTTCAAGTTTTTCCGTCTTATTAAACCGCTCTTACGGTTACATTGTAAATAGTAACTCAAGCTTCCAGATTGATATACTCAACATTGGTATGACTTACGATTTTCGCAAATACTCCAGATACTAAAACATAACTACGAAAGGCGAGAAAAGACGCGAAAAATTCTAAAAAGGTTATTAAGTTTCGCGTCCTTTTGCGTGTTTCGTAGTTTTCTATCTAAAATCACTGTTTGTGACAGCGATGAGTATATATAATCACAAATTATGCCGGTGATGAGTATAGATACAAGATACTACACTCAGGCGGCATCCTATCGCATCCGCAAGCAGGATGCGTGCATTACATTGTCCTACACTGCAGGAGCAGAATCAAATCAAGCAATTTTGTCTTACTATGCAGCAATTGTACTAATGGTACTAAAAACTCGAACATCGAGTAAAGCCTAATAAATCCAGTTCCTCAAAGAATACCGGACGCAGCTCCTTTGTAACACCTGACACCTTTGTCGTCAGGATATAGCCACCTGTTTCTATATCCCATTCATAGTTATACATATTTATCTTCTCCGGTCTTTACCAGTTATTTCTTCTGTAGTCTTTTTTGCTCTTGAATGGTTTGAAAATTATTTTTGCTGATAATTTTTTTACCTGTCTTGGATTCGATTTGTTTTCTCGCATTGCCTGCAATCGTGCCGCCTTCTTTGGCTACCTTTTTATTTTCCACAAATGTTTTAGGTTCTCGTTTCTCAGATATTTCTGTAGTTGCGGTTTCCGCCAACATATTTAGGACCAATTCCATGTTAGTCATATTATCACGCAGGTTTTCTTTTTTCAAACCTTTTAGATTTTTATACTGCTTAGAGGTCATCCCTGCCCAGGCTTGCGTTATCTCATCAGTTAAAATCGCGTATTCAAGTCCTTCCTGAACACCCCGCTTTTCCCATTCATCAGTCAACGCCTTTCTAATTTCAATGCTTTTCAGTCTTTGGTTAACCCATTCTGGAGAATAGCCTTTTCTTAAATAAGTTTTTAAGGCTCTGTTTATGGCAAGCTCCGGATCGGCAGTTTCTTCTAA
>JBBSVZ010000101.1:0-1876 GCA_038046545.1 Nanobdellota archaeon
TGCTGCCATAAGATTTCTTAAAGCGCTCATAAGATTTTGATTTTCCCTTACAGCATTCAGATCACTAAAATCCAAATTAGGAAAATCTTTTTTGAGCTTTTCAAGATTAGGGTCATTTGGGTCAAGCCTTCCTAATAAAGATGCTGGATCAAATCCACCTGTTCTTCCGCCAGCTCCTCTTCTGCCTCTTTGTCCAGCTTCTCTCGGAAACTCAGCTCTGCCTGCGCCACCTGGCTCAGTTGCAACTGCTGTAACTTCGTTTTGCTCAGCAATTTTTTCAGTTGCATTTGCATCAGTTGCATTTACATCTGCAGCTTGTTCTGCTGGCTTTTTTTCACAACCAGCCAGCAAACTAAAAGTAAGGGCCATAGCCATTAAAATTGTCCATAAACAAGTCTTCATAATCAATCGCTTCCTTTCTTTTCATTCAAAACCTAACTCAACATGCAATGTTCTTTTTCTGCAGTTAGCGCAGTATAAGGTTTTCCTATGCCCTTGTTTCTTTTTCCTGCACTTTCTACGACGAATTGTCTGTGCTGAATTGCACTCTTTGCATTCCAGCGCAGTACTGATTGTCTGCTTGAAGTTTGTTCTTGTCATAAGCTCACAAACTCTCACCCCCCTTCAAAACAGAAATTTTAATGTTCATAGAATCTCCTTTTCTTTTTGTTTCATGGTTATTTCGCTATTTTGAACCTATATTTTTCAACAGCTTCTTTCTGAAGTTGATAAATGATTTTGCAGAAATCTCTCTGAGGCTCAACAGCAGACATGTTTACTCCTGCGAGTCTCCTAAGCTCTCCTCCCTGGGAATACATTGAAGTGATAGTATACTTCATTTTAACTCCATACTTATCAAGCAAGTCAAGCTTAGGAGCTTCAAGAGAAACAGGCTCGCCATTGTAGTACCCGGGGATTAACGAAGCAGTCACCCAGCCATCATCGCACCCAATATCCATGTTCCTCATTAAGATATTGCTATGAACAGAAATCAGCTCTCTTTTCCACCAAGACCCCTTGACAGAATCAGCAATTTCAATTGCTCTTTGCATAGAAACAACCTGCCACTCCTGAAGTTGTTTCCAAGTCAAGTCAGTTACATTTCTTTCGAAATTCCCTCCCATCTTAATTGACTGTATTGCAACCTTTGCTCCATAAAGGTCGCAAAAAATATCTTCCCAGCTAAAAGCTGACTCAAAGTCACTAAGCCCTAAAAAAAGGCGGGCGTCTTTCCAGGTAAGCATTTCATGCCAGACCATGGAATTATATGCAACATATTCTGCAACCTGAAGGGCAATTTCTTTTTTTTCTGGCCATAAAATCTGGTCCCAGTTTGCAGGATAAGTAAACTCAACCTTATCAGTGCTGCCTTCTGCGCTCATTGAAAATTCTTTGCCTCCTTTAATTAAGGCTGCATAAGCTTTCTGATAAGTATCATAAGTTTTTCTTGCGCACCCGCTTCTGTGATCTGGGTCAAAACTTCCTGCTTTCAGGGTATACAAAATACCCCATCCATCAAGCAGCTGGCTGCCAAATGCAGGCAATCCCCCAGGGTCTGCAAAAGTTCCAGATGGAACATGCCCCCACTCTATTCCTGCGCCATTTAAACATCCCCCAGCAAACAAGCCAAAAACAACAGCCAAGCAAGCTGCAATCATCTTCTTCATTTCAAATCTATCTCCTTTCTGAGTTAACAAAAACAGTTTCTCTTCTCAATCACAAATTAGGTTTGTCTACCTTACTTCCTTCTTGCCTTATTGCCTGATTTCTGATGTACTCTATTATTTTTGGATAGTGCGCATCTGGCTGTATTCGCTTGCCTCTATTATCAGGGTAGACAATTCCTAATACTCTGTCTCCCTGAGACCCTCTTGGC
>JBBSVZ010000102.1:0-1346 GCA_038046545.1 Nanobdellota archaeon
AATCAAAAACCCTTCATTTCCCTTGTTTTTCAACAATCACAATATCTTTAAATCGGCACGCTTTGGTCTGGAGTGGTCTGGAGACGTACCGTTTGGTCCCGTTTGTGACACAATTCCGTCACATGGAAACTTTTCCATAGTTTTGACTTTTTGGAAATAGATATTGCAGCGAACCTGTAAATTTCATATAATACGGTTGTTGGTCGGTCGTGATTCACCGTAATGCGCAAAAAAAAGAATTGAGGCGCAAGATGCCGGTAGGAAAAAATATGATATTTTCTTTTATTGTATTTCCGTTGTCATTGATTTTCGCAGGCTGCGGGAATCTGACAGCAAGCAACGCGCATATAGAGCCGAAGGGCGGCAATGATTTGGCCGCATTGGACGCGAAATTCAACGCCAATCCCGGCAAATTCTTGTTGTTGTTTTCTAACTCCAAAAATGTCACGGTGGAGTGGCACTGGAATGATTATTACGGCGCGAACGAGAAAATTCTGAAGACCGAGCGGATAATAGTAGACTCCGATGCCGAATACACATCCAAATACAAAGCCAGCACTGTGGACAGTATTCTATTGAATTATTACTGGGTGGAGATAAAAGAGGACAGTTCAACGCTGACAAGCTCGGAAAAAGTCTTTTGCTGGACAACACAAAAAGCACCAATGGGGGCAACCAAATGGGAAATAAAGCTATGAAGATGGTGATAGCGTTATTTTCAGCAGTAATTATGAGTATCTTTATATCCAATTCTATATTTGCCCAAGCCGCGCCAGCAACTCCGAGCGCTGCAATTAGCACGGCTGGCCGCAACGCCGTAGTCCTTCCTTTGAAATACCAAGCCCCCAAACGTATGCTTGAAGTATTGAAGGAAGTTATGGGTGATATAAAAGCAAGCGCGGATGAAGTAAGGAAAAGCATACTCATATTCGATACCGACGAGAAGATAAATCAGGCAAAGAAGATTATTTCTTTGCAGGACATTCCCTACAAACAAGTTGTAATATCCGTACGTGTAGCAGAAGTAAGCTATACGGATACCAAAAACGTAGGCTGGGGATTAACAAATTACAACGTATCATTGAAAACGCTTCTTCCTCCCAGCGGTAAAACTCTGACAGTAAACAGCTTGGGAGATATGTTCCCCGGAACAGTTGAATTTGGAGGCGAGAATTCAAGAACAAAAGTGCTTGCCAAGCCGAAGATAATGGTAGTGGATGAGCAGAAAGCGCAGTTGGGAAGAGGCGACAGAGTGCCGATACCTATAAGCCAGTCTCAGGTTGTGCAGGGTCAGGTAGCCACCAGCACATCAGTGCAGTTTGAAGAAGTGGGAGTAAAGCTCACCG